>CAZAWH010000040.1:0-20992 GCA_964488775.1 uncultured Sandarakinorhabdus sp.
TCGGCCTGTCACGCCGAAGGTCGCGGGTTCGAGCCCCGTCACTCGCGCCACTTGCTTCAAGTGGCGGCCTGAAAAAGCCCCGCTGCCAGCCTTGGCAGCGGGGCTTTTCATGTGGCCGGGCGGTGCGGTTCAGGCCGCGTCGGGCTTGGCGATACTGTCCACGGGCCGCAGGCGATCCCATTCGCCGAGTTCATGGGCGATGCTGGCTTCCACCAGGCTTTCCCACAGTGCTTCGGCCAGGCCGGCCGGCAGCCCGGCTTCGGCGGCGGCGGCAGCGGCATTGGCGATGACCCGGGCCTTGCGGCCTTCATCGCGCACGGCCTCGCGCGATGGCTTGATGCGGGCAGCGGCGTTCATATAGCCGAAGCGGCGGGCAAGCAGGGCGACCAGTTCGCGGTCAAGCGCGTCGACGCCGGCCCGCACCTCGGCCATGGTCTGGCACGCCTCTGGCGGCTTGATCGTCATTTCGCCCGCCAGCGGCCGGTGTTCATCCACAACAGCACGGGTTTCAGCGGCGCGATCCAGGCGATGCCGGCGGCGGCATAGATCAGCATTTCCACCAGGCGCGGCAGGGCCTGCAGCCATTCGGCCAGCGCGGCAATGGCCAGCGCATAGGCGGCGATATAGAGGATGATGCCCAGCATCCCGACCGGCTTGCGCCAGCTGGGTTCGGGCGGAATGCGGTGCGGGGCGACGCTCATGCGGCGGGGCTTAGCGGTGTTTGCGGCAATCCACCAGCCGCTCCGGTGTCGCGATCATGTCCAGCGGCATGTCCCACGCATCGGCGGGCAGGGCCGGGGCGATCTGGCATTCCCAGGCCAGCCCGATGGCCCGCACCGGCCGCTTTTGGCGCAGCCGGGCCAGCGCCCGGTCGTAATAGCCGCGGCCCTGGCCCAGCCGCACCCCGGCCAGCGTGACGGCGACCAGCGGCACCAGCAACAGATCGGGTTCGACCTGGGGGGCGGTGGCGGGCGGTTCGGGAATAGTCTGGAAGCCGGGCACCAGCTGGTTCCATTCGACCTGGTGGAAGCTGATGTCGGGCCCGGCGACGCGCGGGAAGGCATGCGGGCCCAGCCGCTTTTCGATCCACACCGGGTCGATCTCCTCGGCCATGGCGGCATAGCTGCCGGCCATCGTCACGCCGGTCAGCGCCGGGGCGATGATATCGGCCAGTTGCCGTTCCAGCCGTTCGCGCTCGCCGGCGGGCAGGCCGGCCACAAAGGCCTTGCGGGCAGCGCGATACTGGCGGCGCAGGTCGGTCTTGGTCACCATCTTGTCTCGGCAATTGTGGCGGGACCACCATGGGTCGTTGGACTTGAAGATCCTCTGACGCCAGAACGTCAGGTGGGGACCAGTTGTGGTGAACCACGGTTCACCCAGGGCCAGCCCCCGATAGGATGATTATCGCCTCAGGGATGCTTGCTTGCTCGTACCGGGCAGTGCCCGCCACCAGATGATATAGGCGCTTGGGCTCCGCCGCTCAAGTGCGGGCAATCGCCTCAAGCCGTTCCACCAGCGCCGCCAGCCGCGACAGATCGGGCGCCGGCGCAGGGGCGGGCTCCGCCGCTGGCATCGGGGCAGGGGGCGCAGCCGGGGCCCCGCTGCGGGCATCGGCCAGTTCATCGGCCAGCATCAGGGCGCACAGCACGAGCAGCTGGGTTTCCGGCATCACCCCCAGGCTGGTGGTCAGGCGCTGGGCGCGGGCCGCGATGTCTTCGCCCAGGCCGGCAATGCGGGCTTCATCGCCGTCGCGGGCGGGGATGCGGTAACTGCGGCCGGCGATGGAGAGGATGGCCTGGCCCATGATCAATCATCCTGCGCCAGCAGCGCATCGAGCGCGGCCACAGTGTCGTGGGCGGCCTGCTCGATGCGGGCAAGGCGGGCCTGATCGGCGGTGCGCTGCCGTTCGATGGCATCGAGCGCGCGTTCGAGTCGCGCCAACAGGCTCTCCAATTCGGAAATCGCCCCTCTCCCCCGCTGCCTCAACGGCTTGCACCGATTTCATAGGATGAATTGTCAGCGATGGTCAAGAATCGCCATCGGCAAAGCCGCCGCAGGGTGCAGCAAAAGGTTGACGATGGTGCAGTGCATCGGCCAAAGCCCCGGCCACGTTTCACCCTTACTGTTGCGCCGCTGCCGGTGGCGCCACAAGAGGACCGGCCGCGATGACCGATCTTTACAGCCGTGCCAATGCCATCCGGGCCCTGGCCATGGATGCGGTGGAAGCCGCGAACAGCGGCCATCCCGGCATGCCGATGGGCATGGCCGACGTGGCGACCGTGCTGTTTGCCAACCATCTGAAATTCGATCCGTCGGCGCCGCGCTGGCCCGATCGTGACCGGTTCGTGCTGTCGGCCGGCCATGGTTCGATGCTGATCTATGCGCTGCTGCACCTGACCGGCTATGCCAGCCCGACGCTGGACGATATCAAGCGCTTCCGCCAGTGGCACAGTCCCTGTGCCGGCCACCCGGAAAACACCGAACTGCCCGGCGTGGAATGCACCACCGGCCCGCTGGGCCAGGGCCTGGCCATGGCGGTGGGCATGGCGATGGCCGAACGCCATCTGAACGGCGTGTTCGGCGATGCGCTGGTGGATCACCACACCTGGGTGATCGCCGGCGATGGCTGTTTGATGGAGGGGATTTCCCAGGAGGCGATTTCGCTGGCCGGCCATCTGCAGCTGGGCCGGCTGAACGTGATCTGGGACGACAATGGCATTTCCATCGACGGCCCGGTGAGCCTGGCCAGTTCGGAAAACATGGCGGCGCGCTTTGCGGCAGCCGGTTGGCACGTCGTGGCCTGTGACGGGCATGATTTTGCCAGCATCGACGCGGCGTTGACGGCGGCGAAGGCCGATCCGCGCCCCAGTCTGATCGCGGCGAAGACCACCATCGGCAAGGGCGCGCCCACCAAGGCCGGCACCAGCGGCAGCCATGGCAGCCCGCTGGGCGCCAAGGAGATCGAGGGCGCCCGGGCCGCGCTGGGCTGGACCCATGGCCCGTTCGAGATTCCGGCCGACATCAAGGCCTGGTGGGAAGGGCTGGGCGCCCGCGGCGCCGCCGCCCGTACCGCCTGGGAAGCCCGGCTGGCCGCCAGCGACCAGGCCGGCGAGTTCACCCGCCGCATGGACGGCCGTCTGCCCGAAGGCGCCGCCGCCTATCAGGCGCATGTGGCCAGCCTGATCGCCAATCCGCCCAAGGTGGCGACCCGCAAGGCCAGCGAGATGGCGCTGGATGCGCTGGTGCCGGCCCTGCCCGAGCTGGTGGGCGGTTCGGCCGACCTGACCGGTTCAAACAACACCAAGGCCAAGGGCCAGCCGCTGTTTGGCGCGACCGATTATGCCGGCCGCTATGTGCATTATGGCATCCGCGAATTCGGCATGGCCGCCGCGATGAACGGGATGGCGCTGCATGGCGGCATCATTCCTTATGGCGGCACGTTCCTGGTGTTCAGCGATTACATGCGCAATGCCATCCGCCTCGCCGCCATCCAGCAGATCCGCGTGATCCATGTGGCGACGCACGACAGCATTGGTCTGGGCGAGGATGGCCCGACCCACCAGCCGATCGAGCATCTGGCGTCCTTGCGCGCCATGCCCAATGTGGCGGTGTGGCGGCCGGCAGATGCGGTGGAAACCGCCGAGGCCTGGGCCTGCGCCCTGAAGGACGCGAAGCGCCCGTCGGTGCTGGCCCTGTCTCGCCAGAATCTGCCGCCGCTGCGCGGCGATGGCGGCGAGAACCGCAGCGCGCGCGGCGCCTATCGCCTGGTGGCCGCCACGGCACCGCGGGCCGCCGTGCTGATCGCCACCGGTTCGGAAGTGCATATCGCGGCCGAAGCGGCACGTTTGCTGGAGGCCGATGGCATTGGCTGTGATGTCGTGTCGATGCCGTGCTGGGAGGCCTTTGCCGCGCAAGAATCGGATTACAAGGCCGATGTGCTGCCGGCCGGCGTTCTGAAGGTGTCGGTGGAAGCCGGTGTCACCATGGGCTGGGAACGCTGGACCGGCAGTGACGGGCTGAACATCGGCATTGATCATTTCGGGGCCTCGGCCCCGGCCGAGCGGCTTTATGCCGAATATGGTTTGACGGCGCCGGCCATTGCCGCGCGTGTAAAGGCCCATCTGGGCCGTTGAGGAAGGGTGAGTGACATGGCTGTGAAGGTTGCAATCAACGGCTTCGGGCGCATCGGCCGCAACGTGCTGCGCGCCATTGCCGAATCCGGCCGCACCGATATCGAGGTGGTGGCGATCAACGATCTCGCCTCGGCCCAGGCCAATGCCCGCCTGCTGGCGCGCGACAGCGTGCACGGCGCCTTTCCGGGCAGCGTGAGCGTGGATGGCGACGCCATCGTGGTCAACGGCAAGCGCATCGCGGTGACCGCCGAGCGTGACCCGGCCAAGCTGCCGCACGCCGCCATGGGCGTGGATATCGCGCTGGAATGCACCGGTTTCTTCACCGATGCCGCCAAGGCCGGTGCCCATATCACCGCTGGTGCCAAAAAGGTGCTGATTTCCGCCCCGGGCAAGAATGTTGACCTGACGGTGGTGTATGGCGTGAACCACGACAAGCTGGCGGCCGAGCACAACATTGTCTCCAACGCCTCCTGCACCACCAACTGCCTGGCGCCGGTGGCCATGATCCTGGACCGTGAGTTCGGTATCGTGAAGGGCCTCATGACGACGGTGCACGCCTATACCAACGACCAGAAGATCCTGGACCAGATCCACGATGATCCGCGCCGCGCCCGCGCTGCCGCCCTGTCGATGATCCCCACCACCACCGGTGCCGCCCGCGCCGTGGGCGAGGTGCTGCCGCAGCTGAAGGGCAAGCTGGATGGTTCGGCCATCCGCGTGCCGACCCCGAATGTCTCGGTGGTCGATCTGACCTTCGAAAGCGCGAAGGCGACGACCAAGGACGAGATCAACGCCGCGCTGGCCGCTGCCGCCGCTGGCGAGCTGAAAGGCGTGCTGGATTTTGCCGTCGAGCCGCTGGTGAGCATCGATTTCAACCACAGCCCGGCCTCGTCCACCGTCGACAGCCTGGAAACCGCGGTGATCGGCGGCAATCTGGTGCGCGTGCTGACCTGGTATGACAATGAATGGGGCTTCTCCAACCGCATGGCCGATACGGCCGTGGCGATGGGCAAGTTTCTGTAAGTCCCATGGCCGGCTTTCGCACCATCGATGACATGCCGGCGCTGGCCGGCAAGACCGTGCTGGTCCGCGCCGATCTGAACGTGCCGATGGCGGACGGTGTGGTGGGGGATGCGACGCGGTTGCGTGCCGCCGTTGCCACCATCGCCGCGCTGGCCGATGCCGGCGCGCGTGTGGCGGTGCTGTCGCACTTTGGCCGGCCCAAGGGGCGGGACGCGAAGAACAGCCTGGCCCCGGTGGCGGTGGCGCTGGCCGGCGTGCTGGGCCGCGAGGTCGCCTTCATCGATGATTGCGTGGGCGATGCTGCTGCCGCCGCGCTGGCGGCGGTGCCGGCGGGCGCTGTGGCGGTGCTGGAAAACACCCGCTTCCACGCCGGCGAAGAGGCCAATGATCCGGCCTTCGTGGCCGAACTCGCCAAGCTGGGCGACTATTATGTGAACGACGCCTTTTCGGCCGCCCACCGCGCCCATGCCAGCACCGAAGGCCTGGCCCATCATCTGCCCGCCTTTGCCGGCCGCACGATGGAGGCCGAGCTGAAGGCGCTGCAGGCGGCGCTGGGCCAGCCAAAGCGGCCGGTGGCGGCCGTGGTTGGCGGTGCAAAGGTGTCGAGCAAGATCGACGTGCTGACCAACCTGGTTGGCAAGGTCGATCATCTGATGATCGGCGGCGGCATGGCCAACACCTTCCTCGCCGCCCGCGGCATCGATGTGGGCAAATCGCTGTGCGAGCATGATCTGAAGGCCACCGCGCTCGACATCATGGCGCGGGCCGAAGCGGCCGGCTGCACCATCCACCTGCCCTATGACGTGGTGGTGGCGAAGGACTTCAAGGCGCACGCCGAACACCGCGTCGCCAATATCCACGACATCGCCGCCGACGAGATGGTGCTGGACATTGGCCCGGCCGCGGTCGAGGCGCTGGGCGATGCCCTGAAGACCTGCGCCACAGCCTTGTGGAACGGGCCGCTGGGCGCGTTTGAAATCGCGCCGTTCGATGCCGCCACGGTGGCGCTGGCGCGCACGGCCGCCGCGCTGACGCAAGGCGGCACGCTGCTGACCGTGGCCGGTGGTGGCGACACGGTGGCGGCGCTGGCCCATGCCGGCGTCACCCAGGATTTCAGCTTCATTTCCACCGCCGGCGGCGCCTTCCTGGAATGGATGGAAGGCAAGGCCCTGCCCGGTGTCGTCGCACTTCAGCATTGAGAAGAGGGGGATTTATGTCGATCACGCCAACCGTGAAGGCCATCCTGGCAAATTACGAGAGCGACAATCCCGGCACCAAGGCCAATATTGCCCGCATGCTGATGCAGGGCCGGCTGGGCGGCACCGGCAAGATGGTGATCCTGCCGGTGGATCAGGGCTTTGAACATGGCCCGGCGCGCAGCTTTGCGCCCAACCCCGATGCCTATGACCCGCATTACCACTATCAACTGGCCATCGATGCCGGCCTGTCGGCCTATGCCGCGCCGCTGGGCATGCTGGAGGCGGGTGCCGACACGTTCGCCGGCCAGATCCCGACCATCCTGAAGGTGAACAGCAGCAACAGCTGGGCCACCGGCATCAACCAGGCCGTCACCGGCACCGTGCATGACGCGCTGCGCCTGGGCTGCGCCGCCATCGGTTTCACCATCTATCCGGGTGCGGATGATGTGTTCGACATGATGGAAGAGTTCCGCGAGCTGGCCGCCGAAGCCAAGTCGGTCGGCCTCGCCACGGTGCTGTGGTCCTACCCGCGCGGCGGCAAACTGTCGAAGGATGGCGAGCTGGCGCTGGATGTTGGCGCCTATGCCGCGCACATGGCGGCGCTGCTGGGCGCGCACATCATCAAGGTGAAGCTGCCGACCGCGCATATCGAGCAGAAGGATGCGGTGAAGGCCTATGAGGGCGGCGACTGGTCCACGCAGGCCAAGCGCGTGGCCCATGTGGTCAAATCCTGCCTGAACGGCCGCCGGCTGGTGGTGTTTTCGGGCGGCGCCACCAAGGGCACCGATGCTGTGTATGAAGACGCCTATGCCATCCGCGACGGCGGCGGCAACGGCAGCATCATCGGCCGCAACACCTTCCAGCGCCCGCGCGCCGAAGCGCTGGCGATGCTGGACAAGATCATCGACATCTATCTGGGCAAGGCGTGAATTCGGGCGTGAGCGACGACGAGCTCATCCCGCTGCCGGCCGAGTTTGCTGATCGCTTTGATCAGGAAGCGCGGCCGCCGTGCCAGCTGTATGTCGTTTCGCCGGCGCGGATCGAAATCCCGGCCTTTGCCGACAGCCTGAAGGCGGCGCTGGATGGCGGGCCGGTGGCGGCGTTTCAGCTGCGGCTGAAGGATGTGGGCGATGATGATGTGCTGCGCGCGTGCGCGGCCCTGCTGCCCATCTGCCGGGATCGCGATGTCGCCTTCATCCTGAACGACCGGGCCGATCTGGCGGCAAGGGCCGGGGCGGATGGCGTGCATCTGGGGCAGGGCGATGGCAGCCTGGCCGAAGCCCGCGCCCTGCTGGGCCGCGATGCCCAGATCGGCCGCACCTGCCACGACAGCCGGCATCTCGCCATGGAAGCCGGCGAGCAGGGGGCCGATTATGTCGCGTTCGGCGCCTTTTACGACACCACCACCAAGCCCAGCCATTATCGCCCGCAGCCGGAGATCCTGAGCTGGTGGACCACGCTGAGCCAGCTGCCCTGTGTCGCCATCGGCGGCATCTTCCCGCACAATGCCGCGCCGCTGGTCGCGGCTGGCGCCGATTTCATCGCCGTGGTGCGCGCCGTGTGGGAGCATGAGGGCGGCCCCGGTGCCGGGGTGGCGGCCTTTGGCGAGGTGCTGGGCTGGTAGAGCTTGGCTGCCCGGCAGTCAGGCCGCCATTGCCCGCCGCCCCCGCATCGCGGCGCAGACCACGCCAAAGCCGGCGATGATCATCATCCAGGTCGCCGGTTCGGGCACGCCACCGCTAACCGGGCCAGCCGGACCGAGACTCAATTCGTCGTATGAGATATGTGACTGCCCGGTGCTGTTCGATTGTATGACGAACGACGCCAGCCCAGACCCTCCGTCAATATCGTAGCATATCTCCCGCGTGGTGAAGGCGCAATCATACCCAACCATCTGGGTTCCGATGCGTATCTGCAAATATTGCAGGCTGCCAATTCGGGTGGCGCTATAGCTCAGAGGGCCAGGAAAATTGGTGTAGAAAATGTTCAATCCGGCTGTGGAGTTGATGACATTCATGCTCGTGTCGAACGTAAGACTGTAATTGAGAATAATGGGATCGATCAAATCCCCCCGATCGCAGTCGCCCTTGCTGTTGCAAAGCCAGTTGTCCATGCGGAAATTGCCGCTGAACGTCTCGATATTGGCCGACGCACCGGGTGACAGCACTCCAACCGACAACAAGGCCGCTCCCGCGGCAGCAAGCAATTTTTTCACGCAACATTCCCCCCAGAAACTGACGTCGAAGGCTATGCATCGATTGACCGGGAGTCAATGGCACGCGCGGTTGTTGACTTTGCCGTGTCTTGGCTGGGTTTGTCTTGATTGGGTCTTGACTGGTGGCGGCAACGCTGGTGCGGGTGTGCCGCGGGGCTGCGCCGCCGGTTCGCGGCTGCTTGCCGCGCACCGATGCTTCCGCTATGGCCGCGCATCGCTCTTTCCACCTGCTGCATCGCCCGTCACGCGCCCGCGTGCGCCCTCAGGATTTTGTCATGGTCGCCCACAGCTCGCTCATTACCGTCATGGAAAAGGCCGCGCGCAAGGCCGCGCCCAAGCTGCGCCGCGATTTCGGGGAAGTGGATGCCCTGCAGGTCAGCCGCAAGGGCCCGGCCGATTTCGTCTCCAATGCCGACAAGGCCGCCGAAGCCGCCGTGGTGGAGGTGTTGCGCCATGCCCGCCCGGATTGGGGGCTGTTGCTGGAGGAAGGCGGGGAGATCAAGGGCGCCGATGATCGTTGCCGCTGGATCGTCGATCCGCTGGATGGCACGTCCAATTTCCTGCACGGCTTGCCCCATTTTGCCATCAGCATCGCCGCCGAGATCGATGGCGAGGTGACATCCGGCCTGATCCACCAGCCGCTGACCGGCGAAAGCTTCTGGGCGGAAAAGGGCCGGGGGGCCTGGCTGTCTGACCGGCGGCTGCGCGTGTCGGGCCGGCGCGATCTGAACGAATGCCTGATCGCCACCGGCATCCCTTATCAGGGCCATGGCAACCGCGCCCAGTTTTCCGCCATCCTGGAAGCCGTGATGCCGGAAGTGGCCGGCGTCCGCCGCTTTGGCGCGGCCAGCCTGGACCTGGCCTGGCTGGCGGCCGGGCGCTTTGACGGCTTCTGGGAAACCGGCCTGTCGCACTGGGATATCGCCGCCGGCATGCTGTTGATCCGCGAGGCTGGCGGCTTTGTTTCGGATTTCCGTGGTGGGCAGGACATGGTGGCCCGGCGCGAGATCGTGGCCGGCAACCAATCCATCCAGTCGCGCCTGCACAAGCTGGTGGCCGGCGCGCTGCGCTGAACCCCGGCCGGCATCAAGGTGGATGCTGGGGCCGGAATGATGACAAAATGTCGCATTTTTTGGGCTTGAGAGGTTGCCCCACCGGCAAGGGGCGGCTAATCATGGTGCATCGCAACAGCTGTTGAAGGCGCCCCCAGGCCATGTCGGCCATCGCATCAGAATATCTGCCGGTGTTGCTGTTTTTTGCAGTGGGCATCGCCTTTGCGCTGATCTTCGTCAGCGCCCCCATCGCCGTTTCGGCGCTCACCGGCACGGCCAAGCCCGAAGCGGTGAAATTGTCGGAATATGAAAGCGGTTTTCCCGCCTTTTCCGATGCGCGCGCCAAATTTGACGTGCAATTTTATCTGGTTGCCATCCTGTTCATCGTGTTCGACCTGGAAGCGGCCTTCCTGTTCCCCTGGGCGGTGAGCCTGCATTGGGGCGGGGAAAGCGCCTGGTGGGCGATGATGGAGTTTCTGGGCGAACTGGCCATCGGCCTTGTCTATGCCTGGAAGGTGGGAGCGTTGGAGTGGGAATGAGCGGGAACGACAACAACGCTGACAGCAGCATCATGATGCTGGCCGGCAAATATGCCGTTCCGATGCCAACCGGTGACGGCGCCATCGCCTTGCCGGAGGGCAATCGCGACGGCTTCCTGCGCGACGTGTCCCAGGAAGTGGCGGACAAGGGCTTTCTAGTCACCTCGACCGAGGATCTGTTCCACTGGGCCCGCACCGGCAGCCTGTGGTGGATGACGTTCGGCCTCGCTTGCTGCGCCGTCGAGATGATGCACACCAACATGCCGCGTTATGACATGGAGCGGTTTGGCATCGCGCCGCGCGCCAGCCCCCGCCAGTCGGACGTGATGATCGTGGCTGGCACGCTGTGCAACAAGATGGCCCCGGCGCTGCGCCGCGTCTATGACCAGATGGCCGAGCCGCGCTATGTCATCTCGATGGGCAGCTGCGCCAATGGCGGCGGCTATTATCATTACAGCTATTCGGTGGTGCGCGGCTGTGACCGGATCGTGCCGGTGGACATTTATGTGCCCGGCTGCCCGCCGACGGCCGAAGCCCTGCTTTATGGCATCCTCGCCCTGCAGCGGAAGATCCGCCGCGTTGGCGTGTTCGAACGGTAAGCAAGATGACGATCATTCCGCCTGAGGTGGGCAAGCACAGCTGGCCGGTGATGGGCCGGCATGCCGGATTGCACGGCCGGCTGGCCGAACTGCTGGGCGACGCCCTGATCCATGTGGCCGATCATGCCGGCGAAACCAGCGTGACCGTGGTGCGCGAGCGGCTGGTGGACTGCGTGACCGCCCTGCGCGATGCCGAGGATTTGCGCTTCAACCAGCTGACCGACATTTGCGGCGCCGATTATCCCGATCGGGCCGAACGCTTCGAGGTGGTGGTGCATCTGCTGTCGATGGCGAAGAATCTGCGCCTGCGGGTGAAGACCGCCACCGATGGCACCGCCCCGGTGCCCAGCCTGACGCAGGTGTTTGCCAACGCCGGCTGGTATGAGCGCGAGACCTGGGATTGTTATGGCGTGATGTTCGCCGGCAATCCGGACATGCGCCGCATCCTCACCGATTATGGCTTTGAAGGCCATCCGTTCCGCAAGGATTTCCCGCTGACCGGCCATGTCGAGCTGCGCTGGTCGGAAGAGCACAAGCGCGTGGTGTATGAGCCGGTGCGCCTGGCGCAGGATTTCCGCAGTTTCGATTTCCTCAGCCCCTGGGATGGCACCGATTATGTGCTGCCGGGTGACGAGAAGGCTGGACAATGAGCAGTCTTGGTTCCGCGGGGGCCGCCTGGACGGCCGAAGACACGATCGACGTGCTGCCGGCGAAGGACGGCAACGAGATCCAGAACTACATGATCAATTTCGGGCCCCAGCACCCGGCGGCGCACGGCGTGCTGCGGCTGGTGATGGAGCTGGACGGCGAGATCATCGAGCGGTGTGACCCGCACATCGGCCTGCTGCACCGCGGCACCGAAAAGCTGATCGAATACAAGACCTATCTGCAGGCGCTGCCCTATATGGACCGCCTGGATTATGTGTCGCCGATGTGCATGGAGCACAGCTATGTGCTCGCCGTCGAGAAACTGGCGGGCATCGAGGTGCCGCTGCGGGCCAAGTATATCCGCACGATGTTTGCGGAAATCACCCGCATCCTCAATCACATTCTCAACACCACCGCGCATGCCATGGACGTGGGCGCCATGACGCCGATGCTGTGGCTGTTTGAAGAGCGCGAAAAGCTGATGGAATTCTATGAGCGGGTCTCGGGCGCGCGCTTCCACGCCGCCTGGTTCCGCCCCGGCGGCGTGCACCAGGATCTGCCGGCCGGCATGTTGGAGGATATCGGGGCCTGGTGCGAAGGCTTCCCGCGCCTGCTGGACGAATTCCAGGGCCTGGTGGCCGACAACCGCATCTTCAAGCAGCGCAATGTCGATATCGGGGTGATTTCCAAGGAAGACGCCATCAACTGGGGCTTCACCGGGCCGTGCATCCGCGCCAGCGGCGTGGCCTGGGATCTGCGCAAGGCCCAGCCCTATGACGCCTATCACCTGGTGGATTTCGATGTGCCCGTCTCCAACGACGGCGATTGCTATGCCCGCTTCATGGTGCGCATGGCGGAAATGCGCGAGAGCGTGAAGATCATCCAGCAGTGTGTGCGTGACATGCCGGCGGGGCCGCACATCACCGAAAACCGCAAGGTGGCACCGCCGTCGCGCCGGGAGATGAAGCGCTCGATGGAAGCGCTGATCCACCATTTCAAGCTCTACACCGAAGGCCTGCACGTGCCGGCCGGCGAAGCCTATGTCGCCACCGAAAGTCCCAAGGGCGAGTTCGGCATCTATCTGGTGGCCGATGGCACCAACAAGCCGTGGCGTTGCCATATCCGTGCCACCGGCATGGCGCATCTGCAGGCGATGGATTTCCTGTGCAAGGGCCATCTGCTGGCCGATGCGCCGGCAGTGCTGGGCAGCCTGGACATCGTGTTCGGCGAGGTGGACCGGTGAGCAAGCTGGCGATCGCCGAGGCGATGATCGCGCATTACAATGCGCAGGATGCCGATGCCTATGTCGCGCTGATGACCGAGGATGCGGTGGAGGCGGGCTATCGCGGGGCGGTGCTGCGCGATGGCAAGGAGGGCGTGCGGCAGGGCCTGAAGGCGATGTTTGCCCAGTTCCCGGAAAACCGCGCCGAGATCATCTCCGGATATGAGCTGGGCCCGTTTGCCGTGCTGCACGAGAAGGTGTGGCGCACGGCGGATGGCGAGCCGTTCGAGGTGATGAGCGTCTATAGTTTCGAGGGCGACCTGTGCAGCCGGGTGGAGTTCATCCGGTGAGTGCCGCCCGCGCCGTTTCGGCCCGGCTGGCGCGGATCAACCGGCTGTGCCTGGGCTATGCCGTGGTGGCGCTGACCCTTGTCATGCTGGAACGGCTGGTGCCGCAGCCGGCGGTGGTGATGACGGCGTTGCGCCAACCGGTGCTGGCCGGCGGCGTGAGCCTGGCGGCGGTGCGCATGTTCCTGGCCGCGCTGGCGCATGAGCGCGCCCGCGTGCTGGCCGGCAAGGTGGATTGAGCCATGGCGGGCTGGGCCCTCATCACCCGCATCGATGATTGGCTGCACGCGCACAAGACTCTGGTGGCGGCCATTGCCGTGATCGGCATGGTGTTGAGCTGGGCCCAATATGCCAAGTTCATCACGCTGCCGGAGTTTCTGCAGCTGCCGGCGGCCTTTGCCTGGATCATCCCGGCGCTGCGCTATGGCGTGTGGGAAGCCACCGCCGGGCGGATGCTGCGCCAGCGCCGCGCCCGACTTGAAGGCAAGACCAATGACTGATTTTCGCGATTTCACCTGGACTGCGGCCAACGCCGCCGAAGCGCAGCGCATCATCGGCCTGTATCCGCCCGGCCGCCAGGCCAGCGCGATCATGCCCTTGCTGTGGCTGGCGCAATATCAGATGCGCGATGAAACCGGCGTCGCCTGGTTGCCGGTGCCGGTGATCGAGTTTGTCGCGAACCAGATCGGCATGCCCTATATCCGGGCGTACGAGGTGGCGAGCTTCTACACCATGTACAATCTGAAGCCGATCGGCCGCTTCCACGTGCAGGTGTGCGGCACGACGCCGTGCATGCTGCGTGGCAGCGACGATGTGATGAAGGCTTGCAAGGACAAGGGCCTGAAAAAGGGCGCCACCACGGCGGATGGCCTGTTCACCCTGACCGAGGTGGAATGCCTGGGCGCCTGCGCCAATGCGCCGATGGTGCAGATCAACGACGAGAATTATGAAGATCTGACCTATGACAGCATGACCGCCATCCTGGACATGCTGGCGCGTGGGGAGATGCCGAAGGTGGGCAGCCAGATCGGCCGCACGGCGTCGTGCCCGGACGGCGGGCCGACCACGTTGACGGAGATGGTGTGATGAAGCCGATGCAGTTGGTCGCCATCCTTTGCATGCTGGGCGCCATCGGCCTGCTGATCTTTGGCATCGTCAATGATCGGCCGATGGTGACGGTGGCGATGCCGCTGCTGATCGTGGGCATTGCCCTGGGTGCACAGGCGCGCAAGCGCGAAGGGAAGTGAACGGCCATGCTGGCTGACAAGGATCGGATTTTCACCAATCTCTATGGCTTTCAGCCGTGGACTCTGGATGCCGCGAAGAAGCGGGGCGATTGGGCCGACACCAAGGATCTGATGAGTGTTGGCCCCGATGCCCTGATCGATGCGATCAAGGCCAGCGGCCTGCGCGGGCGCGGCGGGGCAGGCTTCCCCACCGGCATGAAGTGGAGCTTCATGCCCAAGACGCCCAATCCCGACCGGCCGTCCTATCTGGTGGTCAATGCCGATGAATCCGAACCCGGCAGCTGCAAGGACCGCGAGATCATCCGCCATGATCCGCACAAGCTGATCGAAGGCGCGTTGATCGCCGGCTTTGCCATGCGGGCGCGGGCGGCCTTCATCTATATCCGCGGCGAATATATTGCCGAGGCCAAGGTGCTGATGGCCGCCGTGCAGGAGGCTTACGCCGCTGGCCTGATCGGCCGGAGTGCCTGCGGGACGGGCTATGACTTTGATGTTGTCGTCCATCGCGGAGGCGGCGCCTATATCTGCGGCGAAGAAACCGCGATGATCGAAAGCCTGGAAGGCAAGAAGGGCCAGCCGCGCCTGAAGCCGCCATTCCCGGCCGGCGCCGGCCTGTATGGCAACCCGACCACGGTCAACAATGTCGAGAGCATTGCCGTGGTGCCGACCATCCTGCGCCGATCGCCGGAATGGTTTGCCGCCATCGGCCGGCCCAAGAATGAAGGCACCAAGCTGTTCCAGATCAGCGGCCATGTGAACCGCCCTTGCGTGGTGGAGGAGGCGATGAGCATTCCCTTCCGCCAACTGATCGATGAACATTGCGGCGGCATCCGCGGCGGGTGGGACAATCTGCTCGCCGTCATCCCCGGCGGCTCTTCGGTGCCGCTGGTGCCGGCGCACCAGATCATGGATTGCCCGATGGATTTCGACGCGCTGCGCGATCTGAAATCCGGCCTGGGCACCGCCGCCATCATCGTGATGGACAAATCGACCGACATCGTGCGGGCAATCGCGCGGCTGAGCTATTTCTACAAGCATGAAAGCTGCGGCCAGTGCACGCCGTGCCGCGAAGGCACTGGCTGGATGTGGCGGGTGATGGAACGGCTGGTGACGGGTGACGCCGAACCGCACGAGATCGACATGCTGCTGGAAGTGACCACCCAGGTCGAAGGCCACACCATCTGCGCGCTGGGCGACGCCGCGGCCTGGCCGATCCAGGGCCTGATCCGCCACTTCCGCCCCGAGGTCGAGGCGCGGATTGCCCGGCGCAAGGGCTTTGTGCAGGTGCCGGGGTTGGCAGTCGCAGCGGAGTAATTCGCGCCTGCCACAATGCCGCACTGGCCGGTGCCAGCATTGCATGGCAGATTCCTGACTGCTGGCAAGCAACGGGGGTGGCAATGCGTGTACTGGTTCTGGCTGTGAGCATGGTGATGATTGCGGCGTCAGCGGCTGCGCAGGAACGGCCACTGGGCAGCAACTTGCGCGATCCGGCTGCTGTTGTGTCCAGCGACTTGCGCGGTTTGGACCAGCGCACGCTGGCACGCCGCGCCAACGATGATTTTGGCCGCTGTGTTGTGCTGACCCGTCCAAAGATCGCAGACGCCATCGTGGCGGCGCCGGCCGTCGGGGACGATGGTGCCCGGCCGTGGCCACTGCCCAAGGCCGATGTGTCGGAGTGTCTGACCACGCCCACCCCTTATGCGGAGGTGTCCCTCAGCATGACGCGACCCTTGCTGCGGGGCGCAGTTTATCGCGCGCTTTATACCCGCGCCCACGAGGGGCGGGTGCCGACCTTCGCGGCCGAGCAGCCGGATTGGGCGGCCGATCTGGCGGGCGCAGCCGACATGGCCAGCCCCGACGCGCGCAATTACCTGGGCCTGAGGGCGCTGGCGGCCTGCGTGATCGGCAAGGATGCGCAGGCCGTGCACCAGATGCTGCACGCCCGGGCCGGCGATGCGCAGGAGAATGAGGCCTTTGCCCGCCTGTCCCCTTTGCTTTCGGGGTGCCTGCCCGATGGCTATCAGATCACCTTGTCGAAGGGCGTGGTGGTTGCGGTTCTTGCCGAGGCCGCGCACCGCATGGCCCTGCCGCAATAGACCGGGCCACGCCTGACATTTGGTGCGTTTCCGGCGGCCTTTCCACTGGCCTTTTCCGGCCCAATCCCCTAATCCGGTCATGCATTTGCAACACGCCAAGCTGAGCCGATAAAAAGCCAATGGAATCAACCATTCAGCCACCTGCCGGGGCACCCGATATCCAGCCGATCTCCATCGTGACGGAGATGCGGACGAGTTTCCTTGATTATGCCATGTCGGTCATCGTGGCGCGCGCGCTGCCTGATGTGCGCGATGGCCTGAAGCCGGTGCACCGGCGCATCCTGTGGGGCAGCCATGAAAACGGCTTCACCCACAACAAGCCCTATCGCAAATCGGCCCGCATCGTCGGCGACGTGATGGGCAAATATCACCCGCACGGCGACAGCGCGATCTATGAGGCGTTGGCGCGCATGACCCAGGATTGGTCGATGCGGCTGCCGTTGATCGACGGGCAGGGCAATTTCGGTTCGATGGACCCGGATGCTCCGGCCGCCATGCGCTATACCGAGGCGCGGCTGGCCAAGTCGGCCGATGCGTTGCTGGCCGATATCGACAAGGATACGGTTGATTTCGTTCCCAATTATGACGGCTCGGAACATGAACCGGCGGTGCTGCCGGCGCGATTCCCGAACCTTCTGGTCAACGGCGCCGGCGGTATTGCCGTGGGCATGGCCACCAACATCCCGCCGCACAATCTGGGCGAGGTGGTGGATGCGGTGCGCGCTTTCCTCGATGATCCCCTGATCAGCGTGGAAGGGTTGATGGCGCATGTGCCGGCGCCCGATTTTCCCACCGGCGGCCTGATCCTGGGCACCAGCCAGCTGCGGACCGCCTATGAAACCGGCCGCGGCAGCTTCCGCATCCGGTCCCGCCACGAGGTGGAGGAGGGCCGGGGCGACAAGCGCGCCATCGTGCTGACCGAAATTCCCTATCAGCAGGGCAAGAACGCGCTGGTGGAGAAGATCGCCGAGGCGGTGAAGGACAAGCGCATCGAGGGCGTTTCCGATCTGCGCGATGAATCCAACCGCGAGGGCGTGCGCATCGTGCTCGACCTGAAGCGGGACGCGACGCCGGATGTGGTGTTGAACCAGTTGTGGCGGCACACGCCGGCGCAGCAGAGTTTTTCGATGAACATGCTGGCCATCCGCGGCGGCCGGCCGGAATTGATGGGCCTGAAGGACATCATCCAGGCCTTTGTCGAATTCCGCGAACAGGTCATCACCCGCCGGTCCAAGCATGAGTTGATGAAGGCGCGGGAGCGCGCGCATCTGTTGATCGGCCTGGTGATCGCCGTGGCCAATCTGGACGAGGTGGTGCGCATCATCCGCGCCAGCGCCAGCCCGGCTGAAGCACGCGAGACGTTGATGGCGCGCGATTGGGATGCCGCCGAAATCCGCCCCTATCTGGCGCTGGTGGAAGCCGGCACCGTGGATGCGCAATCGCCGACCATCCGCCTGACCGAAGCGCAGGTGCGTGCGATTCTGGATCTGCGCCTGCAAAAGCTGACGGCGCTGGGCCGCGATGAAATCGGCAGCGAATTGCAGGAACTGGCCGACAGCATTGCCGATCTGCTCGACATCCTGACCAGCCGGGTGCGGCTGCGCAGCGTGTTGCGCGCTGAACTGGACGCCGTGGCGGATGAATTCCAGTCGAAGCGGCGCACCGAAATTCTGGCGGTGCACGACGATATTGAGGACGAGGATCTGATCGAGCGCGAGGACATGGTGGTGACCGTGACCCGCGATGGCTGGATCAAGCGCGTGGCGCTGGCCGAATATCGGGCCCAGGGGCGCGGCGGCAAGGGCCGCAACGCCATGGGCACCAAGGATGAGGATGCGGTGACGACGCTGTTTGTCACCTCCACCCACAATCCGGTGCTGTTCTTCTCCACCGCTGGCAAGGTGTATCGCCTGAAGGTGTGGCGCCTGCCGCAGGGCAGCCCGCAGGCCAAGGGCAAGCCGATCAACAATCTGCTGCCGCTGGCCGATGGTGAGACGATCATCACCACGCTGGCCCTGCCGGAGGATGAGGCCGATTGGGGCCGGCTGCACGTGATGTTTGCCACCGCCGGGGGCAGCGTGCGCCGCAACGCCATGGATGCCTTCACCAACGTGCCGACCGCTGGCAAGCTGGCCATCAGGTTCGAGGATGGCGATGACGACCAGCTGATCGGCGTGGCGCTGTGTGACGAGGCCGATGATGTGTTCCTGGCCGCGCGCAGCGGCAAGGCCATCCGTTTCCCGGTCAGCGATGTGCGCGAATTCGTCTCCCGCACCTCAACCGGGGTGCGCGGCATGTTGCTGGGCGATGGCGACGCCGTGGTGTCGATGGCGATCCTGAAGGCGTTTGACGCCAGCGTGCAGGAGCGTGAGGATTATCTGAAGGCCGCCGCCTGGAAGAGCGACCCGGCCGACCGCATCCTGTCGGAAACCCGCATGGGCCAGTTTGCGGCGGCGGAGGAGTTCATCCTGACCATCACCGCCAACGGCTTTGGCAAGCGCAGTTCGGCGTTTGAATATCGCCAGTCGGGCCGCGGCGGGCAGGGCATCCGCAACATCGCCGAAAGCGATCGCAACGGCGATGTGGTGGCCAGCTTCACCGCGCACAATGATGATGATGTCATGCTGGTGACCGATCAGGCCAAACTGATCCGCATCCGGGCGGCCGATATCCGCATCATGGGCCGGGCGGCGCAGGGCGTCACCCTGTTCAAGGTCGCCGATGACGAGCATGTGGTGTCGGCGGCGCTGATCCCGGCCGATGGCGCCGATGACGAGGCCGAAGCGGCGGCCGGGGCCTGAGCCTCGGCCTTTGAGTCGGTTGCGTATTTGCTGGAATCCCAAACCCGCTCATGCCGAGCATGTCGAGGCATCGAACGCACCTGGAGCGTGCCTCGACAAGCTCGGCATGAGCGGTTCAGTCAAGCTGCAATCGTGCCTGGCTCTCGGCCCCGGTTTCAGCCTTCCCGGGCGGCGCGGGCGAGCAGCCCGCGCGCCACGCCCAGCGTGATCAGCCACTGGCCGGCGAAATAGCTGGACCACACCAGCGCGGAATCGATCATCGGATCGATCAGCACGCCGCCGCCCATGCGCAGCACCAGGATCGAATCCGACACGACAAAGGCCAGCGCACCCAGGGCTGCCAGCCGGGGAAAGCGGCTGAGCCACAGGCTGGCCGCCATGCCGGTGAGCAGCACGGCATAGACCATGGCCAGCCCCCACGGCATCCCGGCCGGGGTGAGCAGCGGCGGCATCACCAGGCCATAGACCAGCAGCCCGCCGGCGATCAGGCGATCGGTGGCGGTGACCTGGCGGCGGTGCCGCATGTAGAAGGCGATGGCCACGGCATGGCCGGTGGCAAAGCTGGCCGCCCCGGCGATGAACAGGCCGGGCATGGCCAGCAGCATGTCACCACAGGCGCCCAGCGCCATGATCGCCGCCAGCCAGGCCGCGCCGGTGGCCCGGATCTGCACCGCTGCCAGCGCCAGCATGGCCACGCCGCTGCCCTTCAGCAGCACCTGGGCCGGGCCATCGAGCAGGGGCGCGAGCAGCAGATAGGCGAGGCCGCACAGGCCGGCGAGCCCCAAGGCGACACGGAAACGCAGCGGCAGGCCAGACAGTGGCAGCGCGGAACCCTGGGCAGAAGCGGCGACCGACATTATTCATTGTCGCGCCTTTGGCCGGTGGCGGCAAGGGCTTGGCGCGCAACTCACCCTTTGTTCATGTTGGCGCCGCTAAACCGGCGGCGATCAATGCGTGTGACCGGTTGACGCGGGCCAAGCGACGGCTTAGCCGAAGTCACATTGCTTGAGGGAGGCATGAATGAGGATTTTGACGACTGCGCTGGCCTTGGCTCTGATGGCTGGCACCACCCTGGGCGCCGCGACGCCGGCCCTGGCCCAGAAGAAGGATGAGAAGGGCAAGCCGGCGCAGGCCGCCCCGCCCAAATTGTCCAAGCCGATCCTGGCGGTGGTGATGGCGGTGCAGAAGCTGCAGCAGGCCGGCGACCATGCCGGGGCGCTGGCCAAGCTGGCCGAAGCCGCCGCCGTGCCGCGCGCCGAGAAGGATGACGCGCTGATCATGGCCAAGCTGAAGCTGTTTTCGGCGCAGACCATCAAGGACAACGCCAAGCTGGAAGAAGGCCTGACCGAAGCCGCCGAAGCGCCGAGCATCACGCCGGAAGAAAAGCTGCTGTTTTCCAAGTTCATCGCTGGCCTGGCCAGCAACCGCAAGGATTATGGCAAGGCCTGGACCTGGTATGAGTTCTACCTGTCGCAGAAGCAGGACGATGTGGACATCACGGTGCAGGCCGCCAGCGTGGCGGCCGCGCTGAAGCAGAATGCGCGCGTGTATGAACTGCTGACCAAGGCGATCGACCTGCGTGAGGCCGCCGGCGAAACCGGTGACCGCAGCTGGTATGAATTCCGTGCCCAGTCGGCCATCGACAACAAGATGGACGACAAGATCATGCCGGCCCTGCTGGGCTGGGTGAAGGCGTTCCCGGAACCCAAGACCTACAATCTGTCGATCGAGCTGGTGAAGCAGCGCCAGGGCAATCTGGACAACAACACGCTCATCGATTTCGGCCGCCTGATGTGGACCGCCGGCGCCATGCAATCGGCCAACAATTATCTGGAATATGCCGACGCGGCGCTGGACCGCGGCATGCCCAA
>CAZAWH010000041.1:0-20948 GCA_964488775.1 uncultured Sandarakinorhabdus sp.
TGTCTATGGCGAGGATGTGCCGGCCGCCGGCCTGATCGCCGGGGTGGGCCAGGTGGAAGGCCGGCTGTGCGTGATCGTGGCCAATGATGCCACGGTGAAGGGCGGCAGTTACTATCCGCTCACCGTCAAGAAGCATCTGCGGGCGCAGGAGATTGCGGCGCAGAACGGCCTGCCCTGCCTTTATCTGGTCGATTCCGGCGGCGCCAACCTGCCCCGGCAGGATGAGGTCTTCCCCGATCGCGACCATTTCGGCCGCATCTTTTACAACCAGGCCACCATGAGCGCGGCCGGCATCCCGCAGGTCGCGGTGGTGATGGGCAGCTGCACCGCCGGCGGCGCCTATGTGCCGGCGATGGCCGACGAATCGATCATCGTGAAGAACCAGGGCACCATCTTCCTGGGCGGTCCGCCGCTGGTGAAGGCGGCGACCGGCGAGGAGGTGACCGCCGAGGAGCTGGGCGGCGGCGATGTGCACACGCGGCTTTCCGGCGTGGCCGATCATCTGGCCGAAAATGATCAGGATGCCATTGCGATTGCGCGGCGCATCATCGCCACCGTGCCGGCCGCGCCCGCCGTGGCACGCGGGCCGAGCCGCCCGCCGCTGTTTGATGCCGCCGAGCTGAACGCGCTGGCCCCGATCGACACACGGGTGCCGGTGGACGTGCGCGAGATCATCGCCCGGCTGGTTGACGGATCGGAATTCCACGAGTTCAAGCCGCGCTATGGCGAGACGCTGGTCACCGGCTTTGCCGCGATCGAAGGCCACAAGGTCGGCATCATTGCCAACAATGGCATCCTGTTTTCCGAAAGCGCCCAGAAGGGCGCGCATTTCATCGAACTGGCCTGCCAACGGCGCGTGCCCTTGTTGTTCCTGCAGAATATCAGCGGCTTCATGGTCGGCCGCCGGTTCGAGAATGAAGGCATCGCCAAGCATGGCGCCAAGCTGGTGACGGCGGTGGCCTGTGCCGCGGTGCCCAAGATCACCGTGGTGACCGGCGGCAGCTTTGGCGCCGGCAATTATGGCATGTGCGGCCGGGCCTACGCCCCACGCTTCCTGTGGATGTGGCCCAATGCGCGGATCAGCGTGATGGGCGGCGAGCAGGCGGCGAGCGTGCTGGCCACGGTCAAGGGCGGCGGTTTCAAGTCGGCGGCGGAGGAAGAGGCGTTCAAGGCGCCGATCCGCGCGCAATATGAACGCCAGGGCCACCCCTATTACGCCAGCGCCCGCCTGTGGGACGATGGCATCATCGCGCCGGAAGACACGCGCGCCGTGGTGGCGCTGTCCCTGGCCGCCGCCTTGCAGCAGCCGGTGCCGGAAACCCGGTTCGGCACGTTCCGGATGTGAGTGCGTGTATGATCCATGTTAAAGACATGAGTGTTAACGAGGCAATCCAACTGGCTGAGGCCCTTTACGATGGTGCCAGCAAGCCGTTGTCTGAATTTGGTAAAGATGAAAAAGGCCCAGATTATCAAAACGTTAATTGGTGGATGAATCCGTTGCACCATGAAATGCCAACGAAACGACATTTAGCTGCCATTCGCACCTATCTGGAAATTTCACGGCATATCGATTGGGGCTACGATGGAATTTCTTTTCCTTCGATTTTTTATTTTTCTGGTGGGAAGCACGCTCGACGTCCTGACAAGGCCGTAGTTTGCAGTCTGCTAACCCATGAACCAGCATATCTTGAGTATCAATATGTGAAGCCGTTCCTTATTTTTCGTCTCACTGAAGCAGGTATTGCTTGGCTGGGCAGATCATGACTATTTACACAGCACTAAACTCAGAACTCGACGAATATGGCACTGCCCGGCTGACCCTGAACCGGCCGGAACGGCACAATGCCTTCAATGCCGACCTGATCGCCGCCCTGACCGAGGCCTTCACCCGGCTGGGCCAGGCGGGCGAGGTGCGCGCCATCGTGCTGAAGGGGGCCGGCAAGAGTTTTTCGGCCGGCGCCGATCTTGACTGGATGCGCGCCGCCGCGGGCTGGAACCGGCAGGAGAATGAAGCCGACGCGCTGCGCCTGTCGGACATGCTGGCCGCCATCAACGCCTGCCCCAAGCCGGTGATCGTGGTGGCCCACGGCCATGTGACCGGCGGCGGCGTGGGGCTGGTGGCCTGTGCCGACATGGCGGTGGCGGTGGATGGCACCCAGTTCCGCCTGTCGGAAGTGCGGTTGGGCCTGACGCCGGCCACCATCTCGCCCTTTGTCATGGCGAAGATCGGGGCGCGCGCCCGGCGCTGGTTCCTGACCGCCGAAGCCTTTGATGCCGCCACCGCGCACGGCCTGGGCCTGGTGGACGAAGTCGCCATCGACGCCGATGCCGCCGAGGCCGTGGTGGCCCATTGGCTGACCCACCTGGGGCAGGCTGCCCCCGGCGCGGTGGCCGATGCCAAGCGGCTGGCGCTGGATTTTGCCGGACGGATGATCGACGACGATCTGCGCGCCGACACTGCCAGCCGCATCGCCGCCCGCCGGGTGAGCGCGGAAGGCCGCGAGGGCATCAACGCCTTTTTGACCAAGGGAAAACCGGGATGGATCGTCGAATGAAACCGCTGCTGCTCGCTGGCCTGCTGTTGGCGGCCGCCGCCCCTGCTCCCGCCGCCGCCGCGCCCAAGGATGAGGTGCTGGCCGCCACCAACGCCTTCATGGCGGCGCTCAACAAGGGCGATGCCAATGCGGCCGAAGCGATGACCCATCCGCAGCTGGTCATCCAGATCCTGCGCTTTCCGCCCGAAGGCGGTTCGAAATACAGCGTGCTGACCCGTCAGGCGCTGTTCGACAATTTCCGCAACGCCCCGCCGCGCGTGTTTGACGAGCGGATCGTGAAGTCCAAGGTGCTGGTCACCCGCGATTATGCCCATGTCTGGGCGCCCTACACGCTGGATATCGATGGCAAGCGCATCCATTGCGGGGTGGACAGTTTCGGCTGGAGCAAGATCGACGGCAAATGGCAACTGACGACCTTCGGCTGGACCGCCGATCCCAAGGGCTGCCCGCCGAAGTGAACCCTCATCCTCCCACCCTCGCCCCGAACGGCAGAGGGGCTGAAGAGTGAAACGATGCACAAGATCCTGATCGCCAACCGCGGGGAAATCGCCCGCCGCATCATCCGCACGGCGCACCGGATGGGCATTGCCACCGTGGCGGTGCATTCGCCCGCCGATGCCGAGGCGCCGTTCGTGCGTGAGGCCGGCCAGGCGGTGCCGCTGGCCGGGGAGCGGCCCTATCTCGACATCGATGCCATCATCGCCGCGGCAAAGCGGACGGGGGCTGACGCCGTCCACCCTGGCTATGGCTTTCTGTCGGAGAATGCCGATTTCGCCAAGGCGCTGAAAAAGGCTGGCATCATCTTCATCGGGCCGCCGGAAAACGCCATGCGGGTGATGGCCCTGAAAGACACGGCCAAGGCCGCGATGAAGAAGGCCGGCGTGCCGATCACGCCGGGTTATCAGGGCAATGATCAGAGCCTGGTGCGGTTGCAAAAGGCCGCCGAGGGCGTGGGGTTCCCGCTGCTGATCAAGGCGGTGGCTGGCGGCGGCGGCAAGGGCATGCGCGCCGTCCATGCGCCGGCGGAGTTTCAGGATGCGCTGATGGCGGCCCAGCGCGAGGGCGAAACCGCCTTTGGCAATCCGGCCGTGATGCTGGAAAAGCTGATCCAGCGCCCGCGCCATGTTGAAGTGCAGTTGTTTGCCGATGCCCATGGCAATGCCGTGCATCTGTTTGAACGCGATTGCTCGCTGCAGCGCCGGCACCAGAAGGTGATCGAGGAGGCCCCGGCCCCCGGCCTGTCAGACCGGTTGCGCCACACGCTGGGGGTGGCCGCCGTCACCGCCGCCCACGCCATCGGCTATCAGGGCGCCGGTACGGTGGAGTTCATCCTCGATCTCGACACGGTGGACGAAGCGGGCGACCCGGCCTTCTACTTCATGGAGATGAACACCCGTCTGCAGGTGGAACATCCCGTTACCGAATGCATCACCGGTGAGGATCTGGTCGAATGGCAGATCCGTGTCGCCCGCGGCGAGCCACTGCCCAAACGCCAGGACGAACTGACCGTGACCGGCTGGGCCATGGAAGCCCGGCTTTATGCCGAGGATCCGGATGGCGGCTTCCTGCCATCGACCGGGACCATCCACCGCCTGGCCTTTGGCGCCGGTGCAGGCGTGCGCATCGATACCGGCGTCGAGCAGGGCAGCCGCATCGGGCTGGATTATGATCCGATGATCGCCAAGGTGATCGCCCACGGCGCCACCCGGGCCGAGGCGATTGACCGGCTGGTCGGCGCGCTGGATGCGACGGTGGTCGACGGGCTGAAATCCAACCGCGCGTTCCTGGCCCGGCTTGCCGATCACCCGGCCTTCCGCGCCGGCGAGGTTGATACCGGCTTCATCGCCCGCCACATGGCCAGCCTGTCGCCGCCGGCCGAATGCCCGGCACCGGTGCTGCTGGCCGCCGCGCTGGGGCTGGGCCTGCCCAGCGGCGCCGCGCCGGACAGCCTGTTTGCCGCCTTGCCGATCCGCATCAATCTGGCCCGCGAACACAGCGTCATGTTGTGGTGGCAGGGCAGCGGCCATGCCGTGTCGCTGCGCGCCACCGGGGCGGAGCGGTGGCGCATTGGCGGCCTGCCCGGCATTGGCGAGGTCGCCGCCCGCCGCACCGGCCCGCATGGCGTGATGATTGATCTGGCCGGCAGCCTGTTGCCCGCCACCGTGGTGGCCCAGGCCGGCGCGGTGGAGGTGCGGCTGGCCGGCCAAAGCTGGACGCTGGCCACCCAGCCGCCGAAAAAGGCCGAAGCCGGCGCCGGCCATGCCCAGCTGATGGCGCCGATGCCGGGCCGGGTGCTGGCGGTGGACGTGACACCGGGGCAGGCCGTGGCCGAAGGCGACCGGTTGCTGGTGCTGGAGGCGATGAAGATGGAGCACCGCCTGACCGCGCGGGCTGCCGGCACCATCAAGGCCGTGCATGTCGCCACCGGCGATCAGGTGGCCGACGGCATGATGCTGGTGGAGTTCGCGTGAAGCCCGACCGGCGCGGGCTGTTGACGGCGCTGGCGCTTGGCCTTGCCGCCCCGGCCATCGCCGTGCCGGCCGGCGTGGCGGTGGAGGAATGGACGTTTCTGAAGGCCAGTGCCGCCGATCCGGCGGCGCTGCTGCGCTTTCTGGAGGCCAATTGGCTGGCGATGGACCGGCTGGCGGTGGCCCAGGGCCTGTTTGCCCATGCCCGCCTGCACCGCGCCGAAGCGGCCGATGGCGCCGGGTGGGACGTGGTGATGCAGGTCGGTTATCGCACGCCGGCCGGGTATGACGGTGTGCGAACGGCGTTCGAGGCGATCCGCGCCGCCCACCGCCCGGTGCAGCCCGATGGCCAGCCACTGGCCGCTCTTGGCCGCATTGTCGAAAGCCGGCGCGTGCACCTGGTGGCCAGCACCTGAAACGGGTTGGCCCGAACCGGCGGGGCTCTGCCGGTCCGGGCCCTTGCCGCAGGCAAGTTCAGGGTTTCATCAAGCGGGGCGCCGTGCCCAGCACCGCCAGCGCAAAGATCAGCAGCGGGGTTTCCGGGGTCACGCTGGGCGGCGCGGTCACGCCCAGCACCAGCATGGCGACCATCAGCACGATCTGGCTCATGCCTCATCCTCTGCGTCGGCCGGCCGCTCGCGCCAGGCCAGGATAATGCCAGGCAAGGCCATCGCGCTGATCGCGAACCCCGACAGCAGATCGAGTGCCTGTTCCTGCCCCGGCATCCAGCCGTTGATGAACTTTGCGATGATTGACCAGATGAAGAAACCGAACAACGTCAGCACCATGATCTGGTGGGTGGCGACATAGGCCTTGTCCCGCAGCTGGCGTTCGCGTTCGTCCAACATGGCATCGCTGGATTGCGCCATCTGCCCGCGGCCATCGATGAAAAGCGCCACGGCGGCAAACAGGCCGATCAGCCGCACGAAGACAAAGCCGATCGGAGTGGTGCCATCGGGGTCGGCCAGGATCGCCCCGCCCAGATAACCGATGCCGATGCCGCCCAGGACGGCGACCGACAACAGGCGCGCGGTACGCAGACTCAGTTTCAGCGGGGCCTTGGGGGCCATGGTCATCGTCCTTTCCATCGCTCAATCCTCTTCATTGCCGGCGGTGTTGCTGCTGTCGCGCCAGGCCAGCACGGCCGATGGCAGCAGCGTATGCAGCCAGAACAGGCTCATCAGCACCATGCCGAGGGCGTGCAGCCCTGGCTGGCCGAGGCTGATGCTGGTCACCACGCCGGCCAGCGTGAGCCATATCGCCAGCGCACAGAGCAGACCGGCAGTGATCGCATAGCCCGTCATCATCGCCCGCGCCCGCTCGGCCTGTTCACGCTCGTCCAGCTCACCGGGCTGCGGTGCCCGCGCGCCGATCGAACCGCCCATTACCAGCGCCGATGCCAGGCTGCCCAGCGCGATGGCGAGACGCCCGGCAGCGTCATTGCCACCAGCCAGCATCAGCGCCGAGCCGCCAACCAGCAAGGTGGCAGCCGCCGCGGACAGGCCCCGGATCGCCGGGGTGGACAGCTTCAGGGGGGCACCAGTGGCCATCAGCGGCCTCCTTCCATCATACGCGGCGCGGCCAGGCTGGCGGCCAGCGGGGCAAAGGGTTCCAGGCTGAACAACGTCTCCACCGGCACGCCGAACACCCGGGCCAGTTTCAGCCCCAGTTCCAGGCTGGGGCCATATTGGCCGCGCTCCAGGAACCCGATGGTCTGCGGGTTCACGCCCACCTGTTCGGCCAGATCCTTGCGGGACAGGCCGGCTTCGGCCCGGAACAGAGCGAGGCGGTTGTGCAGGCTTGAGGTGTCGTTGTTCATCATCACGAATCGTTATGTATACGCAACGTTTCGTGCTGTCAACGCGCAGATGGCGATTTTTGCACAACCCCCTTTCCGCCCCTGCCCGCCGGGCCTAGAACGACAGAAAATCACATGAGGAATCCTTGGGATGCTCACCCAGCTGAAGTTTGATCATGGCGACACCATCGAGATGCTGCGCGACACAGTGCGGGCCTTTGCCGCCGCCGAAATCGCCCCGCGCGCCGCCGAGATCGATGCCACCAACATGTTCCCGCGCGATCTGTGGCCCAAGCTGGGCGCACTCGGCCTGCACGGCATCACTGTGCCGGAAGCCGATGGCGGCGCTGGCCTGGGCTATCTGGCCCATGTCGTCGTGGTGGAGGAATTGTCGCGCGCGTCGGCCAGCGTTGGCCTGTCCTATGGCGCGCACACCAATTTGTGCATCAACCAGATCGCCCGCTGGGGCACGGCCGAGCAGAAGGCCAGATATCTGCCGGGCCTGATCAGCGGCGATCATGTCGGCAGCCTCGCCATGTCCGAACCCGGCGCCGGCAGCGACGTGATCGGCATGAAGCTGCGTGCCGACCAGCAGGGCAACGGCGATTATGTGCTCAATGGCAACAAGATGTGGATCACCAACGGTCCGCACGCCGAAACCCTGGTGGTCTATGCCAAGACTGATCCAGCCGCCGGCCCGCGCGGCGTGACTGCCTTCCTGATCGAAAAGGGCATGAAGGGTTTTTCCACCGCGCAGAAGCTCGACAAGCTGGGCATGCGCGGCAGCGACACCTGCGAGCTGGTGTTCGAGGATTGCAGCGTGCCGGCCGAGAATGTGCTGGGCGGGGTGGGCAACGGCGCCCGCGTGCTGATGTCGGGCCTGGATTATGAGCGGGTCGTGCTGTCGGGCGGGCCCATCGGCATCATGCAGGCCTGCATGGACGTGGTGGTGCCCTATGTTCACGAACGGCAGCAATTTGGCCAGCCGATCGGGCAGTTCCAGCTGATGCAGGGCAAGCTGGCGGACATGTATGTCGCGCTGTCCACCGCCCGCGCCTACACCTATGCCGTCGCGCAGGCCTGTGACCGCGGCGAGACCACCCGCAAGGATGCCGCCGGCTGCATCCTCTATTCAGCGGAAAAGGCGACGTGGATGGCGCTGGAGGCGATCCAGTGCCTGGGCGGCAATGGCTATATCAACGAATATCCCACTGGCCGTCTGCTCCGCGATGCCAAGCTGTATGAGATTGGCGCCGGCACCAGCGAGATCCGCCGGTATCTGATCGGGCGGGAGCTTTTCGAAGAGACGAAGTGAGCATATTGGGCGTGGTGCTTGCCGGTGGCCAGTCCCGCCGGTTCGGGCGGGACAAGGCGCTGGAGCCGCTGGCCGGCCGCCCGCTGATCGCCCATGCCCTTGCCGCGCTGGCCGGCTGTGCCGCGGTGGCGGTGGCCGGCCGTGACTGGCCCGGTGTGCTGGGCCTGCCCGATCGGCCCACAGCCGGGCTCGGCCCGCTTGGCGGCCTCAGCGCCGCGCTTCACCATGGGGCTGCGCATCGGTTCAGCCACGTCGCCAGCCTGCCGGTCGACACGCTGGGCCTGCCGGCGGACTGGCTGACCCGGCTGGGATTGGATGGGGGCCCGGCCCATGCGGTGGGACAGCCGCTGGTGGGGATCTGGCCGGTGACCTTGCGGGACAATCTGGCCGATTATCTGGCCGGCGGCGGCCGCCGGGTGCAGGCCTGGGTGGCCGGCACCGGCGCGGTGCCGATCGCGCTCGGGCCGCTGCTGAATGTGAATTGCCCGGCCGATCTGCCGCAGCAAATCAAGGGATGACAATTCCCCCGGTGCGGTTATCCTGCCTGTGGGGAGAGACGCATGAAGCAGTTGTTGGCGGCCGCATTGGCCTTGCTTGCCACCTCGGTATGGGCCGCGCCCAAACCTGATGCCGCCCTGTTGAAAGCCGCCACTGCCGAAGCCCCTGCCCTCACCAACACCCTGCAAGCCCTGGTCGAAATCGAAACCGGCACCGGTGATGCCGATGGCATGGCGGCGATGGGCCGCCTGCTGGAAGGCCGGTTGGCAGCGCTGGGCGGCACGGTGGAGCGGGTCAAGCCGCTGGGCGACACGGTGGGCGATATCATCGTCGCGCGGTGGAAGGGCAGCGGCCAGGGCAAGATCCTGCTGATCGCACACATGGACACGGTGTATCAGCGCGGCGCGCTGGCCCGTGCCCCGTTCAAGCTGGTGGGCAGCCCGCAGGGCCAACTGGCCTATGGCCCCGGCATCGCCGACGACAAGGGCGGCATCGCGCTGATCCTGCACACGCTCACCCTGTTGTCGCCGCGCGATTATGGCGAGCTGACCGTGGCCATCAACACCGACGAGGAACGCGGCAGCCTGGGGTCCGGCCCGATCATCACCGAATTGTCCAAGGGCAAATCGGCGGTGCTGAGCTTTGAGCCCACCGGCTATCCCGAAGCCATGGCCAACGGCACGTCGGGCACCAACACGGTGATCGTCACCATCAAGGGCAAGGCCGCCCACGCCGGCGCCGCACCCGAAAGCGGCATCAATGCGCTGGCCGAAGCCGCGCATGTGATCGCCGCCACCCGTGATCTCGATCAGGGGCCGGGCAAGCTGCGCTTCAACTGGACGGTGGTGAACCAGGATCGCGGCGTGCGCAACATCATCCCCGACAGCATCACCCTGATCGGCGACCTGCGCATCATCGACATGGCCGAATTCGAACCGTTCAAGCAGGCGCTGGCCCAGCGGCTGGCCGCCCCGGCGCAACCGGGCGCCGTGGTGAATTTCGAGGTGCGCCTGAACCGGCCGCCGTTCAACGTGACCCCGGCCAGCATGGCCCTGATCGAGGAGGCCCAGGCCACCTATGCCCGCCTCGGCAAGAAACTGAAGCTGATGCCGCGCACCGGTGGCGGCACCGATGCCGCCTTCGCCGCGCTGGCCGGCGTGCCGGTGCTGGAGGCGCTGGGCCTGCCGGGGGCCGGATACCACACGACCGATGCCGAATATGTCTATCTGGAAGCCGTGCCCTCGCGCCTCTATCTGGCGGCCAGCCTGATCCGCCGGCTGGGACGGTAACGAGCACGGTCGCCGGGGCCGGTAGACGCATCCCCGGCGCGGCCTTATGGCTGGCAACCATGTCCAGCCGCGCACCCACCCGCCTTTCGGCCATCCTGCTCGTGCTGGCGGGCATTGGCGCGCTGTGTGTGCTGGATGCGCTGATGAAATGGCTGGCGCTGCGCCATGGGGCGCCGCTGGCCACCTTTGGCCGCTATGCCAGCGGCACCATCATCGCGCTGGCGGTGTGGCAATGGCAGGGCCGGCCCTGGGTGGCGCCCGGCGGCCTGAAACCCAATGTGGTGCGCGGATCGTTGCTGGCCGTGATGGCGCTGGCCTTCTTCTGGTCCATCACGCAGCTGCCGCTGGCGCTGGTGCTCACCCTCACCTTTGTCGGGCCGCTGGTGGTGCCGTTCATGGCCCGCCTCTATCTCGGCGAACCGGTGCAGCCGCGCTATGTCGCGGCCGGCGGCGTCGGCTTTCTGGGGGTGCTGGTGACGGTGGGGGGCATGCCCGATCTGTCGGGCGCGTCGCTGCTGGCGGCGCTGGCGGCGGTGGGGGCGGCGATCCTCTATGCCGCATCGGCCGTCATCATGCGGTCCCGCGCGGCGGCCGACGGCGCCACGGTCATCACCCTGATCGCCGCCGTGGTGCCGATGCTGTGGCTCAGCCCGGTGGCATTCACCGCCACCGCCCTGCCCGGTGCGGGCGATCTGGCCTGGATGATGCTGACCGGCCTGGCCGGCAACATCGGCGTGCAATTGATGGCGCGCGGCTATGTCCACCTCGAGGCGCAGGTCTCGGCGGTGATGGAGTATAGCGCCCTGCCCTGGGCGGCGCTGTTCGGCTGGTTGCTGTTTGATGAGGCGGTGGCGCCCAGCACCGTGGCCGGGGCGGCGATCATTGCCGGGGCCTGCCTGTGGGCGGCTCGGGCGCCCAGGGCCGCCGACCCGGTCAGCGCGCCGCCGCCAGCGCCAGTTCCTTGAGGCAGAGCGACTTCGCCCGGCCCACCGCCGCCACATCCGGCAACAGGTCGAGCGCCTCGCGCACATCGGCCGCCGCCGCCACGGCCGGCGGTGCGGCGCAGACGGCCTGCACGCCCAGCACCGGGGAGCGCCTGAGATCGATCACCGCCAGCACCTCGGCCGGCGCGCGCGGCAGGGCGGCGGCCAGGGCTGCGGTCAATTCGGCGCCATGGGCCGGATCGGCGCCGGCGGCAAGTTCCGGTGCCAGCGCGATCCAGTCCGCCGCGCCGCCGCGGATGCCGGCCATCACGCGCGGCCAGTCACCGCCCGCCACCAATTGCTGCACGGCGGCACGCGGGCTTTGTGCCTGAACGCTGGCCGCGAACTGGCTGGCCGACAGGATGGAGGCAACAAGAAGCGCGATCATGGGGGAGATCCTTCCGTGCCGAATGTGGGATGCCGGGGCGGATCGCGCAAGGGGCCGCAAGGGGCGTCAGGCCGGCGGATCGGCGATCATCGCGGTGAAGCTGGCTTCGGCTGCCAGCTTGCCGTCAATCTCGGCCCGGCCGCTGAACTTGGCGATGCGGCCGCGATCCTGCACCACTTCCACCTTCAGGTGCAGCAGGCAGCCCGGCTCCACCGGCGTGCGGAACTTGGCATTCTCGATCGCCATGAAATAGACCAGCTTGTCGCCGGCTTCAGGGTCCTTGGCGCGCGCGGTGCTGATGGCCAGCACACCGGCGGTCTGCGCCAGCGCTTCGACGATCAGCACGCCCGGCATGATCGGACGCGCCGGGAAATGGCCGGCGAAGAAGGGTTCGTTGATCGTCACCGCCTTGATGCCGGTGGCCGATTGACCGGGGATCATGTCGATCACCCGGTCAACCAGCAACATCGGGAACCGGTGCGGCAACAGGGCCATCACCGCCATCACATCGGCGGTGCTGGCCATCTGGGGCACGGCCTCGCTCATTACTTGCGGGGCGGGGTGGCCGGCGCGGCCGGGGCCGGCGTGGTGGTGGGCGCGGGCGCCGCACCCGGGGCCGGCGGCGGGGTGATCGACACCTTGGGCAGCGCCTTGTCCAGACGGGCCAGCACATCGGCGGTGATGTCGATGCCCGGGGTGTGCTGGATGGTGGCGCGCTCGTCCATGGCGATGTTGGCGCCGCGTTCACGCATGATCTGGCCGATGATCGGCTGGGCGGCGTCGCTGATCTGCTTGATCACCCACTGTTCCGACGCCTGGATTTCCTGCTGGCGGCGCTGCAGTTCCTGATCGGCCTGCTGGCGGCGGGCATCGAAATCCCGCACCTTGGCCTGCCAGGCCTGGACGGCGGCGGGAGCGGCGCCCTGCTGCGGCTGGGTGTCGCGCAGGGTCTTTTCCTCGGCAGCGAGGCTGGTGCGCAGCGTGTTCAGGCGGGCCTGCAGCTGGTCACCCTTGGGCTTCAGTTCGACCTGGGCGGCCTTGGCGGCGGCCGAGTTGGCGATCATGTCCTGCTGGTCCACCAGCACGATCACGGCGCCCGGCAGCTGCTGGGCCAGAACCGGGGTGGCAACGCCGGCGAGCGCCAGCGCAATCATCATCTTCTTCATCAGAATGCAGTCCCTACGTTGAATTGGAACAATTGCGGGTCGTCACCCGGCTGGGTCACGAGTGCCTTGGCAAGGTCAAAGCGGAACGGCCCGAAGGGCGAGTTCCAGTTGACCCCGATACCCACCGAAACGCGCGGTTTCGGCGTATTCCCCAGAAACTCCTCCACAAAGCCGGAGGAGACACCATCGGTGGCAAGACAGGGCGTGCGCTGGCCGGGCAGCACCGGCGCCGGCGTGGTCGGCCCGTTCTGGCAGGTGAGCGTGGGCGAACGCAGGCTCCACAGCGCGCCGACATCGGCAAAGATCGACGGCCGCAGGCCCAGTTCCGACCCGGCGGAACCGATGGGGATGCGCACTTCGGCGCGCGCCAGATAATAGGCCCGGCCGCCCAGCGCGTCGTCCAGCGCCTGGCGGCGATCCTGCACGATGGAGCCATCCAGCGCCAGCGGCCGGCGCAGCACGCGCGGGCCGACGCCGCGGATGTTGAAGCCGCGGAACTGCGGCTGGCCGAGGAAGAAGCGGTTGGTCAGGATCACGTCCTGCCCGGAATAGCCGGTGACATAGCCACCTTCCGCGCCGATGTTGAGCACGAAGCCCGAGCCGAACAGCGGGGTGAAATAATCATAGTTGGCGCGGGTGGTGAGGAACTTGATCCCCACCGGCAGGCCCGACAGATCCTGGCTGAAGGTGAAGCGCTGGCCCTGGCTGGGCAGGCGGATGTTGTTCAGGCTGTTGAAGATCAGCGAGTAACCGATGGTCGACACCGTGCGGTTGCCCAGCTGTTCGCACAGGAAGCGGCCGGCGCGCAGCGGATCGCAGACCCCATTGGTGAAGAAGGTCGCCTGATCCAGGCCGATTTCCTCGCGGCTGAGGCCATAGCGGAGCGAGGCCGCCCAGAATTCGGTGATCGAGAAGCCGGTGCGGATCTGGAAGCCGGTCGAGACCTGGGTGTAGGTGGTGTCGCGCGTGTTGTTGCCGGTGAAGCGGAACGAGCGGAAATCGCGGCGGAACACGTCAAAGCCGAGCGCGAGGTTGCGGCCCCACAGATAGGGTTCGGTGAAGCCGGCCTCGATCGAGCGGGCAAAGCTGGAGATGTTGCCCGACAGGCGGATTTCCTGGCCGCGGCCACGGAAGTTGCGCTGGCGCACGCTGGCCGAGAAGATGAAGCGTTCGATGCTGGAGAAACCGGCCGACAGCTGCAGTTCGCCAGTCGGGCGTTCCTGCACATTGGTTTCCAGGATGATCCGGTCAGGCGTGGTGCCGGGCTTCTGCTCGATCTCCAGCTTGTCCTGGAAGAAGCCCAGGCCCATCAGGCGGTCCTTGGAGCGCTTGACCTTGATCGAGTTGAAGGCATCGCCTTCGGCGAGACGGAATTCGCGCCGGATCACATTGTCCTGCGTGATGGTGTTGCCGTTGATCTGCACGCGCTCCACATAGACGCGCGGCACCTCCGCCACCTGGAAGGTGACGTTCATCTTCAGCTCGTCCTTGTTGCGCTCGAACTGCGGGCGCACATCGGCAAAGGCATAGCCCAGGAGACCGGCGGTCTCGGTCAGCGTCTCGACCGTGTTCTCGATCTTCTGGGCGTCGTACCAATCCCCTTCCTTGATGCGGATGATCGGCTTGAATTCCTTGGACTTCACGTCGCGCAGCTGGCTTTCCAGCTCGACCTTGCCGAACTTGTAGCGCTCGCCTTCCTCCACGACATAGGTGACGATGAAATCCTGCTTGTCGGGGGTGAGTTCGGCCACCACCGAGGAAACGCGGAAATCGGCATAGCCCTGGGTCAGATAATATTGGCGCAGCTTCTGCTGGTCATAGGCCAGGCGATCTGGGTCATAGGTGTCGTTGGAGGTGAAGAAGCGCCACGGCCGCGCCTGCTTCGACGCCATCTGCTTGCGGATGTCGCCTTCGGAGAATTTGCTGTTGCCCAGGATATTGATCTGGCGGATCTTGGACTTGGCGCCTTCGCTGATTTCGAACACCACATCGACGCGGTTCTGTTCCAGCTGGACAATCTTGGGCTCCACGCTGGCGGCAAAGCGGCCGCCGCGGCGATAGAGTTCGAGGATGCGGGCAAGATCGGCCCGGGCCTTGGAACGGGTGAAGATCTGGCGCGGGGCGAGGCGGATTTCCTCGCGGATCTTCTCCTCCTTCACCCGCTTGGCGCCTTCGATGATGATCCGGTTGATCACCGGATTTTCCTTCACCTCGACCGTCAGCGCGCCATTGTCGTCGCGGATGGTGGCATCGGCAAAGAGTTCGGAGGCATAGAGCGCCTTGAGTGCGGTATCGAGCGCATCGCGGTCATAGCGGTCGCCGATGGCGAGGTTGAGATAGGACCGGACCGTCTCGGGCTCCAGACGTTCAGTGCCGCGCACCACGACCGAGCGCACCACACCGATGTTGGCGGCGGTGGCCGGCAAGGCGCTGGCATTGCGGCTTTCGGCGGCGCGGGCTTCGGCCTCGGCCGACGGGCGGGCGGGTTCGGCCGGCGGGCGGCGCGGCCGTTGCTGCGCCAGCGCCGGGGTCGCCAGTGCGGTGCCGAGCAGCAACAGCGACAGCGGCCGGATCAACCCTGCCGTGCCCTTGCCTGGCTTCGCCTGCGCTGAATGCATCAACCCCACCAATCCTGTTTGTCTGTCTGTGCCCGTCCGTTGCACCGGCGGTGCTTGTTCTCGTTGTCCGCCCAATCAATTCACCGCGTCAACCCAGCCAGCCGGAAAGGCGAGACCAAAGCCCCACCGATCCAAAATCATGCCAGGTCAGCACGGCCATCAACGACATCAATGCGGCAAAGCCCGACATGAAGGCCCATTGCTGAACCTTTTCTGCCAAGGGCTGCCGGCGGACAGCCTCGATGCCGTAGAGCAGAAGATGCCCGCCGTCCAGCGTGGGGATGGGCAACAGGTTGATGAAACCCAGGTTGATCGAGAAGAAGGCCATGAAGGCAATGGCTGACACCAGCCCCAGGCTGGCCTGCTGCCCGGCGATCTGCGCGGTCTTCACCGGGCCGCCCATTTCCGACAGCGCGCGTTCGCCCATGATGACCTGGCGCAGCGTGCGGCCGATGGTTTCGATGATGCCCCAGGTGTCGCGCAGTGCCCAGCGCAGCGCACCCGCCACGCCCACATGCTCCACCACTTCGGCCGGGCGCATGATGCCAAGGCGCGGATGGCGGGAAACATTGCCGAAGCGGTCGCGGCTTTCCACCATCGCCGGCGTCACCGTGATCACCCGCTCGCTGTCGCCGCGGCGCACGGTCAGGGCCACGCCGTGGCCAACGCCGGTCACCACCTGGCCAACAATATCCTCGAACCGGTCAACCGCGCGGCCATCAACAGCCAACACCCGATCCCCCGGCAGCACGCCGGCCCGGGCCGCGGCGCTGCCGGGCAGCACCTGATCCACCACCGGCGGCGAGGCAGGATGGCCGAGCACCAGGTTGAAGGCGAACAGGATCAGGATGGCAAACAGGAAGTTGATCATCGGGCCGGCGGCCACGATGATCGTGCGCTGCCACAGCGGCAGGAAGGCGAACAGGCCGCGCCGTTCCCGTTCCGGCAGCGCCAGGATGGCCGGATCGATCTGGCTCACCTCGTTCATGTCACCGACGAACTTGACATAGCCGCCCAGCGGGATGGCGTTCAGCCGCCAGCGCACGCCCCGCTTGTCGGTGAAGCCCAGCAATTCGCGGCCAAAGCCGACGCCGAACGCCTCGATCCTGGTGTTGAACAGCCGGCCGGCGAGGAAATGCCCGCCTTCGTGCACCACCACCAGCACGGCGATCATCGCCACGAAACTGGCCAGCGTGAACAGCAGCCCGGGCTGCTCCAGCATCGGCAGCGGGTTCATGCCGCGCGCTTGCCCACCAGGCGGCGCGCGACATGGCGCGCAGCGGCGTCCACCGCCACCACCTCGTCCAGTGTTTCAACCCGGCCTGATGGCACCATCGCCAATGTCTCCGCCACAATGGCGTCGATATCAAGGAATCCGGCTTGCCCTTCGATGAACGCGGCCACGGCAATTTCGTTGGCGGCGTTCAGGATGCACGGCGCGCTGCCGCCGGCGCGCATCGCCGCCCAGGCCAGCGCCAGGCAGGGAAAGCGCTCCAGATCCGGCTTTTCGAAGCTGAGTTGCGCCACGGCGGCGAAATCCAGCCGCTGCGCCGGGGTGGCGATGCGTTCGGGCCAGCCCATGGCATAGGCGATGGGAATGCGCATGTCGGGGCTGCCCAACTGGGCAAGCACGCTGCCATCGACAAATTCCACCATCGAATGGATCACCGATTGCGGGTGCACGATCACGTCCAGCTGGTCCACCGTCACCGGGAACAGCTGGCCGGCCTCGATCAATTCCAGCCCCTTGTTCATCAGGGTGGCCGAATCGATGCTGATCTTGGCGCCCATGCTCCAGGTCGGATGCTTGCAGGCATCGGCCACGCTGACCCCGCGCATCGCCTCGCGGCTGCGGGCGCGGAACGGGCCGCCACTGGCGGTCAGGATCACCCGTTCCACCTTGGCGGGATCGTCGTGCGGAAACACCTGGAAGATGGCGTTGTGTTCGCTGTCCACCGGCAGCAGGGTGGCGCTGTGGGCCTTTGCGGCGGCGGTCACCACCGGGCCGGCACAGACCAGGGTTTCCTTGTTGGCGATGCCGATCTGCGCGCCGCGGCGCACGGCGGCCATGGTGGGGGCAAGGCCAGCCGCGCCGACGATGGCGGTGATGACGATCTCGGCATCCCGGGCGGCGGCCTCCACCACCGCTTCCGGCCCGGCGCCGCTGTCGATCCCGCTGCCGGCCAGCGCGTCCTTCAGCGCCCCGCCCAGCCGGGCATCGGCCACGGCGGCAAAGCGCGCGCCACAGGCCTTCGCCGCCGCGGCCAGGCGCACCACGTCGCTGCCGGCAGTCAACGCCTCAACCTGCCAGCGGCCGGGATTGCGCGCCACCAGATCCAGCGCCTGGCTGCCCACCGACCCGGTGGCGCCCAAAATCGTCAGACTGCGCGTCATCCCGCCCACCCCGTCATCGCAAACACGCCAGCCCCCGCCACGGCCACCGGCACCAGCCCATCCAGCCGATCCATCACGCCGCCATGGCCGGGCAGGATCGTGCCCGAATCCTTCACGCCGCAACGCCGTTTCAGCCAGCTTTCATACAGATCGCCCAGGATGGAAAGCACGGCCAGCGGCACCGCCAGCAGGGCCAGCCGCTGCGCGCCCGCGATGTTGGCATAGCCCGGCCACACCAGGGTGAGCAGCACGGCGGCCGCCACCGCCCCCAGCAGGCCGCCGGCGGCGCCGCTCCAGGTCTTGTTCGGGCTGATCGCCGGGGCCAGTTTCGGGCCGCCCAGCGCGCGGCCGGTGAAATAGGCGGCGATATCCGCCCCCCACACCACCAGCATCAGCAGCAGCGTGGCATACAGGCCCCAGCCCTGCCCGCGCAGCCAGACAAGGGCGATGCCCGGCAGCCCGCAATAGAGCAGGCCGATAGCCGCCGGCCGGCCGGCACCGCGCACCAGCTTGCCGGCCAGGATCATCAGCAGGCCAGCCGCGCCGCCCAGCAGCATCAGGCCTTCCGACGGGTTTTGCAGCACGGCGGTGATCCACAGCATCAGCGCCAGCACGGCCAGACCGATGCGGCGCACCGGCAAGGGCAGACGGTGCATCGCCGTCCATTCTACCCACATCAGCAGCACCGCCACGGCCGCCAGCGCGGCAAAGGCGATGCCGCCGGCCCACAGCGCGGCCACCGCCACCGCCACCAGCACCAGGCCGGTTGCGATCCGTTTCGGCAATTCGCCCATCAACGCCCGCCGAACCGGCGTTCCCGCCGGGAAAATTCCGCCAGCGCATCGGCCAGCGCCGCGCTGTCGAAATCCGGCCACAGCGTGTCGGTCACCAGAAATTCGGCATAGGCGGATTGCCAGAGCAGGAAATTCGACAGCCGCAATTCGCCGGACGTGCGCAGCACCGCATCGGGCAACGGCCATTTGGCGGTGTCGAGCCGGGCTTCCAGCGTGTCGGGCGTGATGTCGTCCGGGTTCAGCTGCCCAGCGGCGGCATCCAGCGCCAGGCGGCGCGCGGCGCGCACCAGTTCATCCTGCCCGCCATAGTTCAGCGCCATCACGAGTTGCAGGCCCTGGTTGCCGGCCGTGCGTTCCCGCGCCCGATCAAGCAGGGCGACCAGGTCCGGCTTCAGCGCCCGCCAGTTGCCGATGAAATCCAGCCGCACGCCATTCCGGTGCAGATTGTCGATCTCGCTCTGCACATAATGTTTCAGCAACCCCATCAGGTCGCTCACCTCGTCGGCCGGGCGCTTCCAGTTCTCGCTGGAAAAGGCATAGAGGGTGAGCACCTGCAGGCCCAGCGCCGGCGCGGCTTCCACCACACGGCGCACCGCCTCCACCCCGGCACGGTGGCCGGCGATGCGCGGCAGGCGCCGGGCCTTGGCCCAACGGCCATTGCCATCCATGATGATGGCCAGATGCCGGCACCCGCCCGCACCATCACTGGCCAATGGGGCGGCCGTCGCATTCACTTGCCAAGGATTTCCTTTTCCTTGGCGGCCACGGCGGCATCAATATCCACCATCGCCTTGTCGGTGATCTTCTGCACCTCGGTTTCCAGGCGCTTCTGCTCGTCCTGGCTGATCTTGCCCTTCTTCTCGGCGGTCTTCAGCGCTTCCATGCCGTCGCGGCGCACGTTGCGGGCGGCGATCTTGGCCTTTTCGGCATAGGTGCCGGCCAGCTTCACCATCTCCTTGCGGCGCTCCTCGGTCATGTCGGGGATCGGCAGGCGCAAGGTCTGGCCGTCCGTGATCGGGTTGAGGCCCAGGCCGGCCGACCGGATGGCCTTTTCCACCGGGGTCACGTTGGAACGGTCCCACACCTGCACGCTCAACATGCGCGGTTCCGGCGCGGTGACGGTGGCCACCTGGTTCAGCGGCATCATCGAGCCATAGACTTCCACCTGCACCGGATCCAGCAGGCCGGTGTTGGCGCGGCCGGTGCGCAGGCCGCTCAGATCATGCTTCAGCGCCTCGATCGCGCCGGTGGTGCGGCGCTCCAGATCGGCCTTGAACGGACCGGGGTCGAAATCAGCCATGTGTCAATCCTTGTTCGATGGGGCCCACCGTGGTCGAAACGCCCTGGCCGGCCAGCACGCGGGCCAGATTGCCCGGTTCGCGGATGTTGAACACGACAATCGGAATGGCATTGTCCCGGCACAGCGAGACTGCCGCGGCGTCCATCACCTTCAGATTGTCGGCCAGCACCCGGTCATAACCGATATGTTCGAAACGGCGGGCGGTTGGGTTGGTCTTGGGGTCGCTGTCATAGACACCGTCAACGCTGGTGCCCTTCAACAGCGCATCGCACTTCATTTCCGATGCGCGCAGCGCGGCCCCGCTGTCGGTGGTGAAATAGGGGGCGCCAACGCCGGCGGCGAAGATCACCACCCTGCCCTTTTCCAGATGCCGCTTGGCCCGGCGCAGGATCAGCGGTTCGCACACCTGGTTCATGGCCAATGCCGATTGCACCCGGGTCGACACGCCAATGGCTTCCAGCGCATCCTGCATGGCCAGTGCGTTCATCACCGTGGCCAGCATGCCCATGTAATCGGCGGTGCCGCGGTCCATGCCCTTGGCGGCGCCGGCCATGCCGCGGAAGATGTTGCCGCCACCGATCACCAGGCAGATCTCGTGGCCGGCGTCCTTGGCGGCCTTCACCTCGCCGGCCACGCGCGCCACGGTTGCCGGATCGATGCCGAACGACTGGTCGCCCATCGCGGCCTCGCCCGACAGCTTCAGCAGGATGCGCTTGTAGGCAGGGGCGGATGACGTCATGCGCGCTCGATCACTCTGGGTCAGGACATCAGGTCACTAGCCGCGCCAGCCCGCGCTGCCAAGCGGCAGGAACAGGAAAATGCGTGGACAAGCGCGGGCGCGGCCAGCACGGCGGCGGGGCGCCAGACACGAAAAGGGCGGGCCCGGATTGCCCGGGCCCGCCCCTGTTCGGCACAAGGCGATCTTACAGGCCGGCGGCGGCAGCCACTTCGGCGGCGAAATCGCTCTGCTGCTTCTCGATGCCTTCGCCCAGCTGCATGCGCACAAAACCCTTCAGGGTGATGGCGGTGCCGGCGGCCTTGGCCGCGGCGGCAACCACGTCGCCCACCTTGGTCTTGCCGTCCATCACGAACAACTGGGTCATCAGCGCGTTTTCCTGCGCAAACTTGCGCACGCCGCCTTCGATCATCTTCTCGATGATTTCGGCCGGCTTGCCGCTGGTGGCGGCCTTTTCGCGGGCGATGGCGCGTTCACGCTCCACCAGCGCAGGGTCCAGGCCGGCTTCGTCCAGCGCCAGCGGGCTGGCGGCGGCAACGTGCATGGCGATCTGCTTGGCCAGCGGCTCCAGCACGTCGGCCGGGGCGGCCGATTCCAGGCCAACCAGCACGCCGATGCGGCCGATGCCCGGCGCGATGGCGTTGTG
>CAZAWH010000042.1:0-20831 GCA_964488775.1 uncultured Sandarakinorhabdus sp.
TATCGCCCCTCAATCATAGGAGGGGAACAAACCGGGGTCACGCCACTTTGTTGCCGCAGCAACCTTTGTCCCCGATATCCACAGCAACCCCGCCCGGCTGCTGCGCTGTCCCCCGCCCGGCAACCACCACAACTTGTGTCTGATGGCCGCTGAAACACCATCAATAGTGCCATAGCCGCTTGCCCGCGCAAGCCCCATTGTTTGCTTGACGTGCCCCGAAATGGTTGAATCAACGATGATTCATCCACAGGCCCCACCGCCATTCCTGACCATTCAATGGGTTGGCCGCAAATGGTGCAAGGCGGCCACAGCAGCACCAAACTTTACCGGCCGCGCTGGCCGGCCTATCAGAGGCGCATTGCCTGTGGCCAAGCGCCGCGCCGCCTGCTGCTGCTGTTGAAGGAGCCGACCCCATGACCGTGATCCGCGAGGAAGATGTCATCGAATCCGTGGCCGATGCGCTGCAGTATATCAGCTATTTCCACCCGATGGATTATATCCGCGCCCTCGGCCGGGCCTATGCGCTGGAGGAATCGCCGGCCGCCAAGGATGCCATCGCCCAGATCCTCACAAACAGCCGCATGTGCGCCGAAGGCCATCGCCCGATCTGCCAGGACACCGGCATCGTCGTCGTCTTCGTGAAGATCGGCATGAACGTCCGCTGGCAAACCACGAAAACTGTTCAGGAAATGGTGAACGAAGGTGTCCGCCGCGCCTATCTCCACCCCGAAAACAAGCTGCGCGCCTCGATCGTGGCCGATCCGGCCTTCTCCCGCGTCAACACGCGCGACAACACCCCGGCGGTTGTCCATATCGAGATGGTGCATGGAGATCATGTCGAGATCATCGTCTCGGCCAAGGGCGGCGGCTCGGAGAACAAGGCCAAGTTCGCCATGCTGAACCCGTCCGATTCCATCCGCGACTGGGTGGTCAACACCGTGCCGCTGATGGGCGCCGGCTGGTGCCCGCCCGGCATGCTGGGCATCGGCATCGGCGGTTCGGCGGAAAAGGCCATGCTGCTGGCCAAGGAATCGCTGATGGACCCGATCGACATGGCCGAGTTGAAGGCGCGCGGACCCAACAGCCCGATCGAGGAGCTGCGCATCGAGCTGTATGACGCGGTCAACGATCTGGGCATCGGCGCGCAAGGGCTGGGCGGCCTGTCCACCGTGCTCGACGTGAAGATTCTCGACACGCCCACCCACGCCGCCTCCAAGCCGATCGCCATGATCCCCAATTGCGCCGCCACGCGGCATGCGCACTTCACCCTCACCGGCAATGGCCCCGCCTATCTAGAGCCGCCGCGCCTGGCGGACTGGCCCAACGTGAACTGGACGCCCGACAAGGCCTCCAAACCGGTCAATCTCGACACGCTCACCCCGGCCGAGGTCGCCAGCTGGAAACCCGGCGACCGGCTGCTGCTCAACGGCAAGATGCTCACCGGCCGCGATGCCGCCCACAAGCGCATGGTCGACATGCTGTCGCGCGGCGAACCCCTGCCGGTCGATTTCACCAACCGCGTCATCTATTATGTCGGCCCGGTCGATCCGGTGCGCGACGAGGTGGTTGGCCCCGCCGGCCCCACCACCGCCACCCGCATGGACAAGTTCACCGAAACCATGCTGGCCAAGACCGGCCTGATCGCCATGATCGGCAAGGCCGAACGTGGACCCACCGGCATCGAGGCCATCGCCCGCCACAAGGCCGCCTATCTGATGGCCGTGGGGGGCGCCGCCTATCTGGTGTCAAAGGCGATCAAGGGCGCCCGTGTGCTGGCCTTCGAAGACCTGGGCATGGAGGCGATTTATGAATTTGATGTCAAGGACATGCCGGTGACGGTTGCGGTGGATTCCGAAGGCACCAGCGTCCACCGCTCCGGCCCGGCCGACTGGCGCGAACGCATTGCTGCCGCCCGCGCCAAGCAGCCGGCCTGATCGGTCACACCCCCAGCAGGCCGCGCGCGGTGGCCGGCCACCAGGGCTGGAAATACAGCCAGATCGAAGCAGCTTCGGTGGCCAGGATGAAAGCCGCTGCCGGCACGAATTGCGGGTGCAGGCGGCGGCGGGTCAGCAGATCATATCCCGCCAGCAGCACAAGCATCCCCCAGGTCAACGGGAATCGCGACAAGGTCTGGCCAGCGGGTCCCGCGCCCAGAATGTCGATGATGCTGTCTCCCATCCAGCGGGTCAGACCGGTATCCAGCACGGCAGCCATCGCCATGATCAGCAGCCGCTTGTGCGCGCCAGGTTGCCGGGTTTGCAGCAACGCCGCGGCGGTGAGGGCGGCAAACGGCACGAGATGGCCCAGTTGGGTGGCCAGCCGCTGCACCGGCCAGGCCGGGTCGATCACCAGCTTGGCGCGATCGGATGCCCAGATGGTACCGATGGCCGTGACCACCAGGGCGCCGGCCACCAACGCGCCATACCGCCGGCCGGCGGCGCGGTGCGCCCCCATGTTGCCGGCCCGCACACGCACCATTTGCCAGCTGAGCAGCACCATCCAGCCAAAGGACAGGGCGGCGTGAAGATGAGTCACCGTTTCATAGGGCTTGGCCGTGGTCGAGGCAAAATGCTCGGCCATATCCGGCAGAAAGCCCGACAACAGGCCAAACCACAACAGGCCGATGCCCACCAGCACTGCCGTGCGGTCATGGGCATGGACATCATCAAACCCAACGCCTGACACCGGCCGCTGCCCGTCCGCTTCCCCCACCAACGTCGCCATATGCCCCCGCAAATTGTCAATCAACATCGTGGATAAGGCCCCGGGCCTTGTCAACGCCGCCGCTGCGTGGCTTGGCAGGCGGATGCACCGCGCCCCCTTCACCACGCCCCCTGCCGCCGTTCTGTTCGACATGGACGGCCTGCTGCTCGACACCGAACGCCTGATCCGCGATGCCATGCTGGCCGTGATGGCGGATCTCGGCTTTGCCATGGCGGCCGAGGATTATGCCCTGCTGATCGGCCGCCCCGAACCGGCCAGCCGGGCCATCATGCTGGACCGCTTTGGCCAGGGCCTGGATTATGACGCGATGCGGGCAGAGGTGCGGCAGCGCATCAGCGATCAATGGGGCCCGCGGCGCCCGCTGAAGCCGGGGGCGGCCGACCTGCTCGCCCAGTTGAACGCCGCCGGCGTGCCCTGCGCGGTCGCCACCAGCTCCGAAAACGCCCTCGCCCGCGCCCATCTCGGCCATGCCGGCCTGCTCGATGGCTTTGCCACCATTGTTGGCTGTGATGATGTCAGCCAGGGCAAGCCGCACCCGGAACCCTATCTGGCCGCCGCCGCCCGGCTGGGCACTGATCCGGCCCGCTGCCTTGCCCTTGAAGACAGCCACAATGGCATAATGTCTGCCCACGCCGCCGGCTGCCAAGTGGTGATGGTGCCCGATCTGCTGCCCGCCACGCCCGAAATCCGCGCGCGCCTCGTCGCGGTTGCGCCCGATCTTGTCACCGTGGGCCATTGGCTGGCCACGGTTCAGCCTGCGGCAAGCCAGACTGTGCGCACATGACGCCGGGTTTGGGAGCAGCAAGGATGATGCGTCGTGTCGGTCTGGCGATGATGGTGCTGGCGGTGGCCGGGTGCAGCGGACCGGCCACCCGGCAACCGCCGCCCGATGTCATCCGCCCGCAGGCACCGCCACCCACGGCCATCATGCCCACGGCGCCAGCCGATGAAGCCCCGGATGCCGAAATCACCTGGGCACTGCGCGGTGGTCTCAACGTCGCCGCCCTGTTGTGTGCCGATCGTTTGATCACAGACAATTACAACCAGATCCTGAAAACCCATCGCAACCTGCTGAATGAGGCCTATGCCGCCCAACAGGCGCGTTATGCCCAGTTGCATGGCAGTGCCGGCAAGGCCCGCCACGATGCCGCGATGACCCGGCTCTACAATGGTTTTGCCAGCGTGCCCGATCGCCGCCGCTTCTGCCTGATGGCCGCCCGCATCAGCAGCGACGCCCTGGCCCAAAGTTCAGACACGCTGGCCCGATCCGCCCGCCGTGCCCTGACCACGCTGGAACCCGGCGCGATGCGGCTGGTCGAAGCGGCCCGTTAAAGCGCCGCCACCAGCGCATCAAAGGCCGGAATGGTCACCCCCATGTTGCCGCGGTTGCTGGCCACCGGGTGGCTGCCCAGCCGGGCAATCACCACGCCGGCCGCCCGATCGACATAAATGGCCTGACCATGCACCCCCAGCGCCATGGCCTGGCCGCCCGCGCGATGCCACCACTGGCTGCCATAGCTGCCATCCGGATTGCCGGGATATTGCACATGGGCAAAGGCGGCCGGATCGCCGCCGCGCAACACCCGTGCCACCACGGGTTCCGGCACGATCTGCCGCCCGTTCCAGCGGCCGCCCAGCCGCATCATCTCGCCCACCCGGGCCAGGTCCCGCAAGCTGGCCATCAGGCCGCCGCCGCCAAAGGCGGTGCCCAACCGGTCCACCGCGATGGCGGCATCCGCCTCCATCCCCATCGGCTGCCAGAACCAGTCCCGGATCAGCGTGGCCAGCGAAAGGCCGCTCACCCGTTCCACCAGCCATTGCAACGCCTGGGTGTTGGGCGTGCGATAGACGAAATCACCGCCATGCGGCCCGCTCTGGCCCAGGCTGGCGACAAAGGCAAAATGCCCATCCGGCCCGTCATAACCGGCCAGTCGCGGCATCCAGCCACCGGCAATGCTCATCCGCTGCACATCCGACAATCCGGTCTGCCCGGCGACATAATCCTCGGCAAAGCCGAGACCGGTGCGCATGTCGAGGATCTCGCGCACCGTGGCACTGCCCAATCCAGACTCTTTCAGTTCAACAACATAATCCTCAGCCTTCACATCCTCCTGCAACCGCCCTTCCGCGATCAGCATCTCGGCCAGCAGGCCGACAAAACTTTTCGTCACCGAAAACAGGATATGCTGCGTGTCGGGCCGGGTGACGCCGAACCAGCGTTCATAGACGATCCGGCCCTGGTGCAGCACGATGATGGCATCGGTGTAGGTCGCCGCCAAGGATTGCCGCCAGGTCATGCGCTGCCCGGCCAGCGTCGTCAGCGGCACATCATCCAGATCATCGCGCAGTGCCAGCGGCAAGGGGCTCACCGCCCCGGCGCGCGGGATCGCGGCCGCCGGCACCAATGCGCGCATGTGGGAAAAGCCCCAGCGCCACTGCGGGAACCGCCACATCGAGCCATCATCCCAGCGCACCTGCGCTGCGGCTGGCGGCGGCGACCCCGTCATCCAGCCCATCGCCACCGGGTCGCTGCTCGCGGCATCTGGCATGTTTTCATGTGGATAACCCGAAACATGCAGAGATTGCGTGAAGTCCATCCATGTTGGCCACCCTGCCGGGCCGCCCCTCCCCTTGGTGTTGTGCGCACGCGATGCTAGGCCTGCTCCACACGCCCGGCAAGGAGGCCCTCTCATGCGCACTGTCCTGTTCTCGCTCGCTCTGCTGATCGCCATGCCCGTGGCCGCCAAGGCCCCGGCCGCCACGCCGGAACAGCGGCTGGCCGCAGCCGGCCTCACCCTGCCGCCGCCCAATGCCCCCATCGGCCTGTATGTGCCGGCGGCGCGGGTGGGCAAATTGCTGTTCCTGGCCGGCCATGGCGAATGCCCGGCCGGCGGCCCCGGCAAGCTGGGCGCGACCATGGATGTCGCTGCCGGCAAGGCCAATGCCGCCCGCGTCGCGCTGTGCATGCTGGCCAGCATCAAGGCCGAAGTCGGCGATCTTTCGCGCGTGAAGCGCGTGGTGAAGGTGATGGGCCTGGTCAACGCCACGCCCGAATTCACCCAGCACCCCGAAGTGATGAACGGCTTTTCCGAAGTGATGGTGACCGCCTTTGGCGATGCCGGCAAGGCGCCCCGCGTAGCCGCCGGCGCCGGCAGCCTGCCGCGCGGCTGGCCGGTGGAGGTGGATGCGATCATCGAATTGAAATGACAGGCGGCGCCAATTGCCGCTGCCATTGACGATGCGCGCACCCGCAGGCCACACAGGGCGCCGGGTCGATGGCTCCTCCTGCAAGGATTGATCGGTTGATGCGACATGTCATGGCGGCTGCGGTTGCGGCCCTGCTGGCCTCCACTGCGGCAGTTGCCGGCACCGAACCGTTGTACCAGCCGGCCCCGGCCTGGGTGCAGGCCGCCGCACTGCCGGCCCCTGCCCCCGGGCAGCCGCCGCTGGTGGTGTTCGACAATCAGCAACGTTATGAAAATGGCCGGTCCTGGGCCTACAGCGATATTGTCCGCCGCATCCAGAATGCCGAGGAACTGGGCAAGCAGACCTCGCTCACCCTGCCCTGGGTGCCCGACAAGGGCGATCTGATCATCCACCGGCTGGAGATCATCCGCGCCGGCCAGACCATCGATCTGGTCGCCAAGGGCCAGAAATTCACCGTCCTGCGCCGCGAAGCCAATCTGGAACAGCAGATGGTGACCGGCGTGCTCACCGCGACGCTGGATGTCGAAGGCCTGCAAGTGGGCGACATGCTGCGCCTGTCCTATTCCGTCACCGGGGCGGACAAGGCGCTGGGCGGCAATGTGCAGGGCGGCGCCGTGCTGCCGCCGCTGCCCGCCCGCATCGGCTTTGGCCGCGCGCTGCTCAGCTGGCCCGTGGGCAAGGCCCCGAAATATCAGGCGCTGCAACCGGGCATCACCGGCGCGATCAGCAGCAAGGGTGGCTATGAACAGGTGGCCTTCACCCTGCCGGTGGCCAAGCCGGCCGACATCCCGCCCAACGCCCCCGGCCGCTTCAAGCGCCCGCCGATCGTCGAGGTGTCCAGCTTTGCCAGTTGGGCCGATGTCGCCAGCGTGATGGCCCCGCTCTATGACACCAAGGGCCTGATCAAGCCCGGCAGTGCGCTGAAGGCCGAAACCGCCGCCATCATGGCCGCCACCAGCGACCCGTTGCAGCGCACCCAGCGCGCCCTGCAACTGGTGCAGGACAAGGTGCGTTATCTGGCGGTGCAACTGAACGGCGGCAATTATGTGCCGCAATCGCCGGAACAGACCTGGGCGGCCCGCTATGGCGACTGCAAGGCCAAGACGCTGCTATTGCTCGCGCTGCTGCACGACATGGGGATCGAGGCCGAAGCCGTGCTGGCCCATATCGATCAGGGCGATCTGGTCTCGGTGCGGTTGCCCAGCGCGCTGGCCTTCAACCATGTGCTGGTGCGCGCCAGCATCAACGGCGAAAGCCTGTGGCTGGATGGCACCAGCAGCGGCGACCGCCTGCCCGACATTCGCGACACCCCGCCCTTCTTCAACGTGCTGCCGCTGCGCGCTGCCGGCGCCAGCCTGATGCCCTTGCCGATGCGGCCCAATGGCCGGCCCAGCCTTGATCTGGATGTCGCCATCGACGAAAGCGCCGCCTTCAACCTCGATCCGGTCGCCGATGTGAAACTGGTGCTGACCGGGCGGGCGGCGGTGCAATACAACGCCATTGCCGGGCGGCTGGGCCCCAAGGAAAGCCATGATCTGATTGCCAATCTGGTCAGCCGCCAATTGGGCGCCGCCAATGTCGGCAAGACGGCAGCCAGTGTCGATCCCGAGGCCGGCACCGTCACCCTCACCGCCAGCGCGGTGCTGAACGAACAATGGGAAGAGGATGGGCAACGCCACACCCGCACCCTTGATCCGCTGCTGGCGCGGCTGGATTGGCGGGTGGATCGTGGCCGGCCGGCCTGGGCCCAGATCCCGGTGCTCACCGATCTGCCCAATGCCATGGCGTATCGCCTGCGCGTCACCCTGCCCGATGGCGGGCGCGGCATCACGCTGGCCGGCACCCCGGCCTTTGATGGCACCATCCGCGGCGAACATCTGGTGCGCACCGCGGCGCTGGCCGGCGGCGTCGCCACCATGGCCGAACGCATGGATTCGTCCGGGATCGAAATCCCGGCCAGTGCCATTGCCGCCGAACGCGATCGGCTGGCCAAGGCCAAGGCCAGCGCGCCGCGCCTGATCGCCAGCCGCGCCGCCCGTGGTTATTGGGATCTGAATGGCAGCGATCCGGCCGGGGCCAGCCAGATCAAGGCCGCCGAAACCGTCTATGCCGATCTGATCGCCCTCGATCCCGAAGATGCGGACAGCTGGCAGGATCGCGGCATCTTCCGCTACAACGCCGGCAATTATGCCGGGGCACGCGCCGATTATCAAAAGGCGGTGGAGCTGGCCCCCACCGTGCCGCGCCATCTCAACCTGTCGGACGCGCTGGAAAAACTTGGCGATGCCGCCGGCGCCCTCGCCCAGGCCCGCACCGCCCACGATCTTGATCCGGCCAACATGCGCGCCATCAACCGCCTGTCGCAACTGCTGGCCGAACAGGGCAAGCTGGACGAGGCGGTGGCCCTGCTGGATGATCGCATCGCCGTGGGCGGCAAGGACCGCGATGTCTATCAACTGACCCGCCTGTCGCTGATCGGCGAATTTGGCGATGCCGAAACCGCGCTGGCCGGGCTGGCCGAAGAGATTGGCACCACGCCCGGCAACTGGCGGCTGCACAACGCCCGCTGCTACATCAAGGCCCAGCGCAAGCTGACGCTCGACAGCGCGCTGGCCGATTGTGGCCGGGCGCTGGAACTGGACGGCGGCAGCGCCGGCGTGCTCGATTCCCGCGCGCTGGTCTGGGCGCAACTGGGCCAGAACGACAAGGCGCTGGCCGATCTCGACGCCGCCCTGGCGCTCGATCCCGGCATCAGCGAAAGCCGCTTCCTGCGCGCGGTGGTGCTGCAACGCCTGGGCCGCGCCGCCGAGGGCACGCGCGACCTCGCCATCGCTCGTCGCCTTGATCCGCAGGTGGACCGTATGTTCGCCCGTTATGGCATCAGCATCCGGAAATGACGGTGATGGATCGCAACAGCCTGCCCGATATTCTGGCCCACGCCTGGTCCCTGCTGGTGCGCGGCGGCGCCGACCGCAAGAGCCCGCTGCACACCCCGGTGGTGGCCAGCGTCGATGCCGATGGCCTCCCGCAGGCGCGGGTGATGGTGCTCAGAAAGGCCGATCCCGCCGCCGCCACCCTGCGCTTCCACACTGATGCGCGCAGCCCCAAGGTGCAACAGCTGGACGGCAAGCCGGTCAGCGTGCTGGCCTATCACGGGCCCGAACAGATGCAGTTGCGCATCGCCGGCACCGGCCGGGTGCTGACAGAGGGCGACACGGTGGACGGCATCTGGAACCAGTCCACCCTGTTCGCCCGCCGCTGCTATCTGGCGCAATCCGCTCCCGGCACCCCCCTGCCCGCGCCGTCGTCCGGCCTGCCGGCCTGGATCGAAGGGCAACAGCCCACGCCCGACCAGATCATCCCCGCCCGCGCCAATTTCGCCACCCTGTGGGTGGAGGTGACGGCGATCGACTGGCTCCACCTCGCCAACAGCGGCCACCGCCGCGCCCTGTTCCGCGCCGCCGATGGCTGGGCCGGCGCGTGGGTGGCACCCTGAGGGGCGGCCGGTGGCTGAGCCGCCGGAGACGCTTTGGTGCTGGAAGAGAAGAAAGAAGGGGCGCGGCAAAGCCGCGCCGTCGAAGCTGCTCTGCCGGGCTGACGCCCGGCAGCCAGCCCGGCCGGCGTGGCGCGAGTCCACGCGCTGGCCGCGCTACCGCGTCAGCTTCTTGTAGGTCAGCGCGTGCGGACGGTCGGCAGCGTCGCCCAGGCGGCGGCGCTTGTCTTCCTCATACATCTGGAAATTGCCTTCGAACCATTCGACATGGCTGTCGCCTTCAAAGGCCAGGATATGGGTGGCGAGGCGATCGAGGAAGAAGCGGTCGTGGCTGATCACCACGGCGCAACCAGCAAAGCTTTCCAGCGCCTCTTCCAGCGCGCGCAGGGTTTCCACGTCAAGATCGTTGGTCGGTTCGTCGAGCAGCAGCACATTGCCGCCCTTCACCAGCATCTTGGCCATGTGCACGCGGTTGCGCTCACCGCCTGAAAGCTGGCCAACCTTCTTCTGCTGATCAACGCCCTTGAAGTTGAACGCGCCAACATAGGCGCGGGTCAGCACCTCGTTCTTGCCGAAATAGAATTTGTCATTCCCCTGGGAGATTTCCTCCCACACCGTCGCCGTGGGGTTCAGCGCGTCGCGGCTCTGGTCAACATAGGCCAGCTTTACGGTGTCACCGATGGTGATGTCGCCACTGTCCGGGGTTTCCTGGCCGGTGATCATGCGGAACAGCGTGGATTTGCCGGCGCCGTTCGGGCCGATCACGCCCACGATGCCGCCCGGCGGCAGGCTGAAGCTGAGATTTTCAAACAGCAGCTTGTCGCCATAGGCCTTGGAGACATTGTTGACCTCGATGACCTTGTTGCCCAGCCGCTCCGGAATCTGGATCAGGATCTGGGCCTCGCCCAGGCGGCGGTTGGCCTGCTTTTCCACCAGCTCATCAAACGCCTTGATACGCGCCTTGCTCTTGGTCTGGCGCGCCTTCGGGCTGGCGCGGATCCACTCCAGCTCCTGCTTGATGGCCTTTTCGCGGCTGGCATCCTCGCGCTCTTCCTGCGCCAGGCGCTTCTGCTTGGCTTCCAGCCAATCCGAATAATTGCCTTCGAACGGAATGGCGCGGCCGCGATCCAGTTCCAGCACCCACTTCACCACATTGTCGAGGAAGTAACGGTCGTGGGTAACCAGGATCACCATCCCCTTGTATTCCTTGAGGTGGTTTTCCAGCCAGGCAACGCTTTCGGCGTCCAGGTGGTTGGTCGGTTCGTCAAGCAGCAGGATTTCCGGCTTTTCCAGCAGCAGCTTGCACAGCGCGACGCGGCGGCGCTCCCCGCCCGAAAGGCTCTCCACGCCCCAATCCCCCGGCGGGCAGCGCAGCGCGTCCATGGCGATTTCCAGCTGGTTGTCCAGCGTCCAGCCATCCACGGCGTCGATCTTTTCCTGCAGGTCGCCCATCTCGGCCATCAGGGCATCGAAATCCGTGTCATCCTGCGGATCGGCCATTTCGGCGCTGATGGCGTTGAACCGGTCCACCAGGTCGGCAACGCCGCGCACGCCGTCCATCACATTCTGCTTCACGGTCTTCTTAGGGTCGAGCTGCGGCTCCTGCGGCAGATAACCCACGCGCACGCCTTCGGCCGCCCAGGCCTCACCCTGATACTCGCGGTCGATGCCGGCCATCACCTTCATCAACGTCGATTTGCCGGCGCCGTTGGGGCCGATGATGGCGATCTTGGCGCCCGGCAGGAACGACAGGGTGATGTCGCGGAAACAAGGCTTCTGGGCGCCGGGATAGGTCTTGGACAGACCCTTCATCACGAACGCATATTGATAGGCCACGGGCTCGGCTCCGAATAGGGTGATGGGAAGATGGCGCTGCCTTTAACCGAAGGCCGTTCGCCACGCAAACCGGGCAAATCGCTCGCCAATGCGCAATTCGCCAGCTTGCCCTGCGCCTGCCGACACGCCACGGCGAACGCGTCATTCCAATTCAAAAGGCCCGCCCATGCGCCCCCTCATTCTCGCCGCCCTGCTGCTCGCCACCCCGGCCCTCGCCCAGCCTTCCGGCCGCATCGAAACCGCGGTGCGCCTGCGCGATGCGGCGCTGGCTGCCAATCCGGCCTGGCCGCTGCTGATCGATCTCACCGACACGGTGGGCCCGCGCCTCGCCGGCACCGAGGCAGAGGCGCGCGGCCGCGCCTGGGCCAAGGCAGCCCTGCAGAAACTGGGGCTCACCAACATCCGCGAGGAAGCCTTTCCCATTACCGTGTGGGAACGTGGGCAGGAACAAGCCACCATCATCGGCAGCAATCACCGGCTGGCCATTGCTGCGCTCGGTGGATCGGGCGCCACGCCGGCCACCGGCATCACCGCGCCGGTCAGCTGCTTTGACAATCTTGCCGCCCTGCGCGCCGCCCCCGAAGCCGAGGTGAAGGGGCGCATCGTCTTCATCGATCACCGCATGACCGTGACCCAGGACGGCAGCAGCTATGGCATCAACGGCGCGGTGCGGCGGGCCGGGCCGGCGCTGGCGGCGCAAAAGGGCGCGGCGGCGGTGATGATCCGCAGCCTGGGCACCGATCATCACCGCAACCCGCACACCGGCTCCACCAGCTTCCCGGCCGGCACCGCCGCCATACCGGCCGTGGCGCTCGCCCTGCCCGATGCCGAACTGCTCGCCCGCCGCTGCGCCGCCGGCCCGCTGCAGGTGAAACTCGTGTCCACCCCCACCAGTCGCCCCGGCCAGTCCGCCAATGTCTCCGGTGAAATCCCGGGCAGCGCTGCACAGGAAATCGTCGTGCTCGGCGGCCATCTCGACAGTTGGGACATCGGCCAGGGCGTCTTCGACGATGGCGCCGGCGTCGCCATCACGCTGGCCGCCGCCGCCACCATCAAGGCCGAACTGGCCCGCACCGGTCAGATGCCCCGCCGCACCATCCGGGTCGTGCTGTGGGGCTCGGAAGAAATCGGGGTCGTTGGAGGCCGCGCCTATGCCGAAGCGCACAAGGCCGAACAGATCGTGCTCGCCGGCGAAAGCGATTTCGGCGCCGATCGCATCTGGCAGGTGGGGTCAAAGGTGGCGGAAGCCGGCCTGCCGCTGTTTGGCGAGATTGGCGCCGTGCTGGCCCCGCTGGGCATCCAGCCTGATGCCGGCAACAAGGCCGGCGGCGGCGCCGATGTCGGCCCGCTGGCGGCGCTGGGCACCGGTGTGCTGTCGTTGAACCAGGATGGCACCCGCTATTTCGATGTCCACCACACGCCGGATGACACGCTCGACAAGGTGGACCGCGCCCAGCTTGACCAGAATGTGGCGGCATGGACCGCAGCGATCTGGCTGGCCGCCAGCGATGACCGGCCGCTGCGCACCCGCTAGGCGCGGGATCAATCCTCGCGGCGGAACTGGTCGTGGCGCTCGCGCCGTTGCCGTTCGCCAAACACGCCGATCAAGCCGCCCAGCAGCAGGGAGAAGATCACCAGCGTGACATCGGATGCCAGCAGATTTTCGATCATCGGGGGTACGCCTTGCACTTGCACTGAACCGCGCTTTTACCCGATCGCAGCCGCAGCGACCAGCCCCAGCAGCTTTTGTTAACCATGGCAACCAGGCGCAACATATTGGTAAACATGATATTTCCGGCAATCGGCGCTCGCCGGCAGGATTGACGGGGCCGGGCCCTGTTGTAACGTGCGGCAAGCAAAGGGGTTTTGGGGAACGGGCATGACATATCGGGCAATGATCGGGTGCGGCATGGCGGGCATGGCGGCCCTGCTGATGGCTGGCACGGCCGGTGCGACAGATTTCCGCGTGCAGCTGCCGGCCAGCGGCATCGATGCCAGCACCGATGGCCGCATCATCCTGATCATCACCCCCGATGCCGGCAAGGAACCCCGCTTCCAGGTCAAGCTGGGCCCTGATGCGCCGCAGGTGCTGGGCATCAATGTCGAAGGGCTGAAGCCCGGCGCCACGGCCACCATCGGCAAATCGGTGCTGGGCTATCCGGCCGAAAGCCTGGCCCAGGTGCCGGCCGGCACCTACACGGTGCAGGCTGTCCTCCACAAATATCAGACCTACCATCTGGCCAGCGGTCACACGGTCAAGCTGCCGGCAGCGCGCGGCGCCGGGCAGAATTGGCGCGAGGAACCGGGCAACCTCCTGTCCGAACCGATGCAGGTCAAATTCGATCCGGCCAGCAAGGCGGCGGTGACCATCCCGCTGACCAGGGTCATCCCGCCGGTCGAACAGCCCAAGGACAGCGAATTTGTCCGCCACTTCAAGATCCGGTCCGAACGGCTGAGCAAATTCTGGGGCACCGATGTCTTCATCACCGGCCATGTGCTGGTGCCCCGGGATTTCGACAAGCATCCCGAGGCCCGTTACCCGCTGATCATCAACCACGGCCATTTCCCGTCCGATTTCAGCGGCTTCAGCACCACGCCGCCCGATCCCAACGCCCCGTGCGTGCCGGCGCCGCGCTTCTCGGAACCCTGCTACAACCGGATCGAGGCGCAGGAGGCGTTCGATTTCTACAAGCGCTGGACCTCCGACAATTTCCCGCGCGTGCTGATTGTCGAGATCGACCACAGCAACCCCTATTATGACGACAGCTATGCGGTGAACTCGGCCAACCTCGGCCCCTATGGCGATGCCATCATGAAGGAGTTCGTGCCCGCGCTGGAGGCAAAGTTCCGCGGCCTCGGCCAGGGCTGGGCCCGCTTCACCTATGGCGGCTCCACCGGGGGGTGGGAGGCGCTGGCCGTGCAGATGTTCTATCCCGATGATTTCAATGGCGCCTTTGCCGCCTGCCCCGATCCCATCGATTTCCGCCAATACACCACGATCAACATCTATGACGAAAAGAACGCCTTCTGGCGCGAGGGCCCGTTCGGCAAGGTGCCGCGCCCGGCCCACCGCAACTATCTGGGCCATGTCGATTACACGGTCGAACAGGAACAGCGGCTGGAACTGGTGCTGGGCGACAAATCCCGTTCCGGCCAGCAGTGGGACATCTGGGAGGCGGTCTATTCCCCGCAAGGGGCCGATGGCTATCCGCAGCGCATCTTTGACAAGCGCACCGGCGTGATCGATCCCAAGGTCGCCGCCCACTGGCGCGAGAATTACGACCTGGTCCACATCATGAAGCGCGACTGGAAGACGCTCGGCCCCAAGATCCGCGACAAGATCTTCCTCTATGTCGGCGACATGGACAATTATTACCTCAACAACGCCGTCTATCTGGCCGAGGATTTCCTGAAGACCGCCGATCCGCCCTTCCTCGGCGAAATCGCCTATGGCGATCGCGCCGAACATTGCTGGAATGGCGACCCCACCCAGCCCAACAAGATCAGCCGCCTGCGCTACAACAGCATGTATATGGACAAGATCCTGAAGCGCATCGAAGCCGCCGCACCCAAGGGCGCTGACCTGACGAGCTGGCGGTACTGATGGCCCGCCAACCGCGCCGAACCGCCCGGGTCGAACCGGCAACCCTTACCCCGGTGACAGAGCCATTGCCCGGCCTCTATCGGGTGCAGCGCAACCAGATGCTGCAGGCCGTGCTGCTGCCGCTGCTGTTCCTGGCGCTGCCCTGGCCGCAACCACTGCGTCTCGTCGGCTTCATCCTGCCGCCGCTGGCGCTGGCGCTGAATCTGGTCCTCATCTGGCTGATCAAATGCCCGGCCTGTGGCAAGCGGCTGATGATCAAGGGCCTCACCATCTTCCCACGCCACAAATGCCCGCATTGCCGCCAGGTGGTGGCCTGATCGCGCTCAGCCGGGGGACCAGCCCGGCGGCGCCAGGGTGAAGCCGGCAAAATCAAAACCCGGCGCCACGATGCAGCTGACCAGCGCCCAGCCCTGATCAGACCGCGCCGCCTGCCAATGGCCGGCGGCGATGCAGGCCTGGGGCCGTTGCCCGGCCGCGATATCGGGGCCCAGCGTCTGCCAGACCGGTTCATCGCGTCCATCGGCGGCCTGCCCCAGCGCCAATGGGCTGCCGGCATGCCAGCACCAGAATTCGGTGGCATCCACGCGGTGCCAGTGCGATCGCTGCCCGGCGTCCAGCAGGAAATAGATCGCGGTCACCACGGCGCGGCCGTCACCGGCAACCCGCTGCGTCTCGCGATACCAGCCGCCTTCCGGATGAACGGAAAGGCCCAGCGCCGTGATCAGACGCTGGGCCTCATCCATGTCAAACCGCCCGGCTCAGGCTGCCCGGATCAGGCTGCCTTCTCGGTCACCATCAGGCGCACCGGCTCCTTGGTGCCGGCCACGACATCCTTGTCCACCTGCACCTCTTCCAGGCCCTCAAGGCCAGGCAGATCGAACATGGTGTCGAGCAATATGCCTTCCATGATCGAACGCAGGCCGCGGGCGCCGGTCTTGCGCTCGATGGCGCGCTTGGCCACCGCCGACAGCGCATCCGGGGTGAAGGTCAGCTTGACGCCCTCCATCTCGAACAGGCGGGCATATTGCTTCACCAGCGCGTTCTTCGGCTCGGTGAGGATCTTGACCAGCGCCACCTCGTCCAGGTCTTCCAGCGTGGCGATCACCGGCAAGCGGCCGATGAATTCCGGGATCAGGCCAAAGCGCAACAAATCTTCCGGCTCGCACTTGCGCAGCAGTTCGCCCACCCGGCGCTCGTCCGGCGCGGCGACATGGGCACCAAAGCCGATGGAACGGCCCTGCATCCGGTCACCGATGATGCGATCCAGGCCGCTGAAGGCGCCGCCGCAGATGAACAGGATATTGGTGGTGTCCACCTGCAGGAATTCCTGCTGCGGATGCTTGCGCCCGCCCTGCGGCGGCACGGAGGCGGTGGTGCCCTCCATGATCTTCAGCAGCGCCTGCTGCACGCCTTCGCCCGACACGTCGCGGGTGATCGACGGGTTGTCGGCCTTGCGGCTGATCTTGTCGATTTCGTCGATATAGACGATGCCGCGCTGAGCGCGTTCGACATTGTAATCGCTGGCCTGCAACAGCTTGAGGATGATGTTTTCCACATCCTCACCCACGTAACCGGCTTCGGTCAGCGTGGTGGCATCGGCCATGGTGAAGGGCACATCCAGGATGCGCGCCAGCGTCTGCGCCAGCAGCGTCTTGCCGCAACCGGTCGGACCGACCAGCAGGATGTTCGACTTGGCCAGTTCCACTTCGGCACCCTTGCCGCCGTGGTTCAGGCGCTTGTAGTGGTTGTGCACGGCCACCGAGAGCACGCGCTTGGCGTGGAACTGGCCGATCACATAATCGTCCAGCACCTTGCAGATTTCACGCGGCGTCGGCACGTCGCCGGATTTCTTCACCAGCGCCGTCTTGGTTTCCTCGCGGATGATGTCGTTGCACAGCTCCACGCATTCATCACAGATGAACACGGTCGGGCCCGCGATCAGCTTCCTGACCTCGTGCTGGCTCTTCCCGCAGAAGCTGCAGTAGAGAGTGCCCTTGCTGTCGCTGCCGCCCAGCTTGGTCATGACAATCCTTCCTCGCGCCGGCCCGCCCTGCCGGCATTGCTCACACGCCGGCCCACACCGCTTGCACGGCCGCCGGCCAGACAGTGTAGCGAGATTCGCCTCACGTCTGCAAGGGCGGGGGCCATCCACCGTGGAGCGCCGCCCGCCAGATCATCGCAATTCGCCGCCAATCTGGCCCGAATCATCAGGCGGCCAGCGATTCGCCCTCGCTGGGCGCCGGGCGCTTCTCCATCACCGCGTCCACCAGGCCGAACTCCATCGCCTCGTCGGCGCTCATGAACTTGTCGCGTTCCATGGCGCGCTCGATCGTCTCGATATCCTTGCCGGTGTGCTTGACATAGAGATTGTTCAGGATGCTGCGCACCCGCAGGATTTCGCGCGCCTGGATCTCGATATCGGTGGCCTGGCCCTGGGCGCCGCCCGACGGCTGGTGCACCATGATGCGGGCATTTTTCAGCGCGATGCGCTTGCCCGGCGTGCCGGCGGCGAGCAGGAAACTGCCCATCGACGCCGCCTGGCCCACGCACACGGTGGCCACGTCGGGGCGGATATATTGCATCGTGTCGTAAATCGCCATGCCCGAGGTGATCACCCCGCCCGGCGAATTGATGTACATGAAAATGTCCTTCTTCGGATTTTCCGATTCCAGGAACAGCAGCTGCGCCACGATCAGCGAGGCCATATTGTCTTCCACCGGCCCGTTCACGAACACAATGCGATCGCGCAGCAGCCGCGAATAAATGTCGAACGACCGCTCCCCGCGGTTCGAGCTTTCGATGACAATCGGAACCAGGCCGGCCTGCGGGTTGATCATGGGATTCTCCTTCACCGCTCTAGTTCGGACGTTTGCCGGCCAAGTTCAAGGGGGGCCGCGCACCGCGCGGCAAAACAGCCGGGGAAAACCTGCCGGCAGCAAAAGGCCCCGCGCGGCGATGCCGGCGGGGCCTGTTGTGCGCTGTGGGCGCCGTTCCGGATCAGGCGGTCTTCTTGGTCGCCTTCTTCGGCTTGGCCGGGGCTTCGGCCTCCGCAGCCGGCTCGGAATCGGCCTTCTTGGCAGCCGCCTTTTTGGCCGGGGCCTTCTTCACCGGTTCGGCAGCCGCCTCAGCGGCCGGCTCTTCGGCCTTGGCCTTCTTGGCAGCGGCCTTCTTGGCCGGCTTGGCCGGAGCATGGTCATGGTCATGGTCATGGCCGCAGCCCGGACCATGCACATGGCCGCCCGGCGTCTCGTCTTCGCTGGAAATGGCGGCTTCCAGTTCTTCACGGGTCACGACCCGCTCGGTCAGGCTGGCCTTGCCGATCAGGAAGTCCACCACCTTGTCTTCATACAGCGGCGCGCGCAGCTGCATGGCGGCCATGGCGTTTTCCTGGAAATATTTCACCACCTTCTGCTGTTCGGCCGGGGCATAGCGGGCGGCTTCCTGGCCGATCAGGCGGTTCATTTCGGCCTGGGACACCGTCACCCCGTTGCGCTGGCCGATTTCCGACAGCAACAGGCCCAGGCGCACGCGGCGCACGGCGATGCGGCGATAATCCTCGCGCTCGGCCTCGATTTCGGCCTTGGCGGCGGCCGGATCGGCTTCACGGGCCGCTTCGGCTTCCAGCGTTTCCCAGATCTGCTGGAATTCGGCATCCACCATCGATTCCGGCACGTCGAAGTCATGGCGGGCCGCCAGCGTGTCGAGCAGCTTGCGCTTCAGGTAGGTGCGCGACAGGCCGCCCAGTTCGGCGTCCAGCTGGTCCTTCAGGATTTCCTTCAGGGCATCCAGGCTGTCGAGGCCGAAGCCCTTGGCGAATTCGTCATCCAGCTTGGTTTCGGCCGGCACTTCCACCGCCTGCACGGTGATGGCGAATTCGGCCGGCTTGCCAGCCAGATTGGCGGCGCCATAATCAGCCGGGAAGGTCACCTTGATGGTCCGCTGCTCATTGGCCTTGGCGCCAACCAGCTGGTCTTCGAAACCGGGGATCAACTGGCCGCTGCCGATCTTCACCCGCATGCCTTCGCCGGTGCCGCCGTCAAACTTCACGCCGTCCACGGTGCCTTCATAATCGATCACCACCGTGTCGCCCGTCTTGGCCTTGTGCTTGGCCGGGGCTGGTTCGGTGCGCTGGGCCGATTCGGCCAGACGCGCCAGCGCGGCGTCCATGGCGGCATCGTCGGCCGGCACCACCAGCTTTTCCAGCGCCAGATCCTCGATCTTCACATCATCGATGGTCGGCAGGATTTCCAGGGAAACGGTGAAGCGGGCATCGCCGTCGTCGGCCAGCTCGCCATCCACATCCACCTGCGGCTGGGTGGCCGGGCGCAGGCCGTTGCTGCTGATCACCTCGTTCACGCCGTCGTTCAGCGCCGCCTGCAGCGCCTCACCGCGCAGGGCCGGGCCGTGCATCTTGCGCACCAGGTTGGCCGGCACCTTGCCGGGGCGGAAACCGGGCATGCGGATCGTCTTCGACACTTCGGCCAGGCGGGTTTCGACCCGCGCGGCAATCGCATCGGCCGGGATCACCAGCGAATAAGCGCGGCGCAGGCCCTGATTGGTGATTTCGGCAATCTGCATCGAACAACCCGTCTCTTGAAAATGTTGCAATCCGTGATGGGCGCACCATGGCCGGCGGTGGCGGCTGGTGCGGGCGAAGGGACTCGAACCCCCACGTCTTTCAACACCGGAACCTAAATCCGGCGCGTCTACCAATTCCGCCACGCCCGCACCCGGGGCACGAAGCGCCCGCCTATAGCAGCGAATAGGCCAAGCGCAAGGCCGGATGGCACGGCGGCACCGCCGCCGGCCGCCCACCCCGCCCCGGCAACGAAATAGGCGCCGGGAACACCGGCGCCTTCCTGGCCCATTGCGGCCGCGAAGCGGCGATCAGAACAGGTTCATCGACCAGGCAGTGCCGGCAAAGCCCGCCACCACCAGCGCCGAAACCGAACCCACCAGCCGGGCACGCTTCTGCGGCGTGCCGACAAAGCGGCGGATCATCGGATGGTCGGTGCGCCCGGTCGCGGCCCAGGCCATCAGGGCGATCCACAAGGCAAAGGAAAACAGCGAAACCACGTTCAGCACCGCCAGCAGATGCTTGTCAGGGTGGTTGTTCACATAGGCCACCGCCGCCGGCAGGAAATTGAACACGCAGAGGAAGACGAAGCCTCCCCAGATCAGCCACATGGCTGTTGCACTCGCCAGCATGATGCACCTTCCCCGCACTATGCCCAACACGCACGAACCGAAACCCCAACCGACTCGTGCCAGACAATTGCATTTTAGGAAGCGTTAACCGTTTGGCAAGGGTTTTCTAAACCATTTTGCAACTTTTCTTACCAAATCCTTGCCAAAATGCGTCGAAACTTGGTCCGTTCCGGCGCCATCACGGCATCAACCAGGCGCGCAAGGCGAACGACACCAGGCCCACCACGCCCACGCCCGCGCCCCACAGCGCCACGAACCAGCCCAATCGCTGCCAGCGCGTGCCGTCAGGCATAACCCTCGGCTCCCACCTTGCCGCGGAACAGCCAATAGCCATAGGCGGTGTAACACAGGATCACCGGCAGCAGGACGCCAACCCCCACCAACATGAAGGCTTGTGCATTGGCGGCCGTCGCCGCCTGCCAGATCGTCACCTGCCCCGGCACCGCCCAGGGAAAGATCGAGATGCCAAGGCCGATGAAGGTCAGCAGGAACAACAGCTCGGCCAGCACGAACGGCGCCACTTCGGCCCGTCGCCGCAGCGCCCGGATGAACAGCAGCGCGGTCACCGCCACCAGCAGCGGCACCGGCGCCGAATAATAGAGCCAGGGCACCTCGAACCAGTGGCTGAAATAATCATGGTTGAGGAAGGGCGTCGCCAGGCTGACGGCGCCAATGGCGGCAATGCTGGCGCCACCGGCCAGCCAGGCCATGCGATAGGCATGATCCTGCACCCCGCCCTGCGTGCGCCAGATCAGCCAG
>CAZAWH010000043.1:0-20663 GCA_964488775.1 uncultured Sandarakinorhabdus sp.
GGGCGGCAGGCCCTTCTTGGTCAGCCGGATCAGCGCCGCCTCAACCGCCGGCAACAGGCCCCAGAAGCCCACATCCATCAACAGGATGATGGCAAACACCGGCCAGAACCCCTGCACGAACCACAGCGCCGCAAAGCCGGCCGTGAGCAGGAAGGAAAACAGGAACAAGGGCGCGCGCTTGTCACTCTGCCCTGCCGCCCATGCTGCCGTCAGCGGGCCGGCCACGATGCGCGACAGGCCGCCGATGGTCAGCACCGTGCTGATCTGCACCCCGGTGAAGCCCTGGGTGGCATCCAGCCAGGTCGGCAGATGCGGGATCAACGCCCCGAACCCGGCAAAGAACAGGCACGACAGGATCGTCGCGCGCACGCCGTTGGAGGACAGGGTCTGCGGTGCTGATTCGGCCATGACGTTTGATGGCAGGCTGCAACCAACCTGTCATCTGTGGGGCGTGACATTCCCGCCGGCCACGGCCTAGGATGCGCGAAACATCCACTGGGGAGACGACGCCATGGCCCTGCCAGCCCTTTTTGACCTCACCGGGCAGACCGCCCTGATCACCGGCTCCAGCCGCGGCATCGGCAAGGCGATTGCCCACCGCATGGCCGAACATGGCGCCAATGTCGTCATTTCCAGCCGCAAGGCCGATGCCTGCGAAGCCGCGCGGGACGAGATCAACGCCGCCGTGGGCCGCGAGGCCGCCATCAGCGTGCCGGCCAACATCGCTTCGAAGGACAGTCTTCAGGCCCTCGTCGATGCCACCATCGCCAAATGGGGCCAGATCGACCACCTGGTCTGCAACGCCGCCAGCAACCCCTATTACGGCCCGCAGGCCGGCATATCGGACGAGGCCTTCACCAAGATCCTGCAGAACAACATCGTGTCGAACCACTGGCTGATCTCGATGGTCGCGCCGGCCATGCGCGCCCGGAAGGATGGCACCATCACCATCATCAGCAGCATCGGCGGCCTGCGCGGCAGCACCATCATCGGCGCCTATTGCATCTCCAAGGCCGCCGACATGCAGCTGACCCGCAACCTCGCCTGCGAATATGGCGCCGACAATGTGCGCGTGAACTGCATTGCGCCGGGCCTGATCAAGACGGATTTTGCCAAGGCGCTGTGGGATGATCCCGAAACCCTGAAGCGCTCCACCGCCACCGCGCCGCTGAAGCGCATCGGGGTGCCCGATGAAATCGCCGGCATGGCGGTGTTCCTGGCCGGCAAGGCCGGGGCGTTCACCACGGGTCAGAATTTCGTCATCGATGGCGGGGTGACGATCGCCTGAGCCGGTTCACCGCCGGTCGTAGTATATCTGCCCCATCAGGCCAAACAGGCGGATGGCGTCGGGCGGAGTCGGGTCGTTGTTGAACTCGCGATACAGCGTGTCGACATTCACCGCGATCCGCTCGGCATCCTTCCAGCTGGCATAACGGCCCAGCCCAATATCGCGCGCGGCCGCGTCGGCCGAAAGACCGGCGGCGTGGCGGGCCTTGGCCTCGCCCGTGATGTAGGCCAGATACTCGGCCACCTCGCGCACGCCGGCCTTGTCGGTCAGCGGGCCGTGGCCGGGCACGATCACGTCCACATCCATGGCGATGATGCGCTCGCAGGCGGCAATCCAGTTCGACACCGGCCCGGCCCACATGATCGGCGTGCCCTCGATGAACAAGATGTCGCCGGTGAACACCGCCCGGCCCTGCGGCACATGCACCAGCACGTCGCCGGCGGTGTGGGCCGGCCCCACCTCGATCAGTTCGGCCGCCTTGCTGCCCACGATCAGACGCTCATGCCCGCAAAAGGTGCGGGTGGGGGCGCGTTCGGCCACGCCGGCAAAATCGAACGGCGCAAACACCTCGGCGAAATACCGCCCGGCAATGCCCAGCTGCCCGGCCGCGCCCGCCGCCTTCAACTGCGCCAGCAGCGCCGGCGAGAACGCCTCCATCTCCCGGGCTGAGGCTTCGGAGGCGATGATCTCCGCCCCGCCCAGCAGGTGATTGCCATGGGTATGGTCGCCATTGGCATGGGTGTTGACCACCTGGCCGATGGTTGCCGCGCCAAAGCCGGTGGCGCGTTCCATGCCGGCCAGCATCTCGGCGGTCAGCGCCGTGTCGAACAGCGTGTCAACCAGGGCCGCCGCGCCGTCGCCGGGCCGGCCGTCAACGATCAATCCGGCATTGGACCAGCCCCAGCCGCCATCGGGTTGCAGCCAGGCAAACAGCCCGTCGCCAATCTCGTGCAAGCCCTTGGCATAGTTGACCATGGCGATCTGCCCCCCTGAATATTTGCCGCAATAGTGCCGCGTGTTCGCGCCGCCGTCACCCCCGACCCGGTTCAGCGGCACCATGCCGCCCTGCGATTATGCCGAGTCGGGCTCAATTCGCCTTCCGGATGGCCGGAATTTAAGCTATGGAAGCGCCTTGCATGCGGTGATGTATTTCGATAATACACCAGCGCAGAGGAATGATGATCATGAACGCCCACAATGCCCCCCCGTCCCCCGCCAATGCGGAGGTGTTTCCCTTCACGCCCGGTGCGGAGCCGGTGGCGGAGGCCCCGGCGCGCCGCAACCGCTGGCTGAAGCCGGCGCTGATCGCGCTGGCCGTCGGCCTGGCCGGCGTCACTGCCTGGAAGGTGTTTGGCCCGGCCGGCAAGCCACCGGCCGCTGCCGCCAGCAGCCTGCCGGAAGTCACCGTGATCGTGCCCGGCAGCACGATGATGGCCGATGCCGTGGTGGCCCCGGGCAGCATCGCCGCCCGCCGCGACGCCGCCGTGGGCGTGCAGGGTGAAGGCGGCCGCGTCGTGCGCGTGACCGTTGAGCCCGGCCAGCGCGTTGCCGCCGGCCAGGTGCTGGCCCAGATCGACCGCCAGGTGCAGACGCAGGAAATCGCCCAGCTGGCCGCCAGCGTGCGCCAGGCCGAAGCCGAGGCCCGCCTGGCCGAAGCCAATCTGGCCCGCGCTGAAAGCCTGGTGGCCAAGGGCTTCATCAGCCGGGCCGACATTGACCAGCGCCTTGCCACCCGCGATGGCGCCATCGCCCGCGTCGGCGTGGCCCGCGCCCAGCTGGGGGCCGCCCGCGAACGTGCCGAGCGCCTTGATGTGCGCAGCCCCGCCGCTGGCCTGATCCTCGCCCGCAATGTCGAAACCGGCCAGGTGGTCGGCCCCGGCACCGGTGCGCTGTTCCGGCTGGCCGAAGGCGGCATGCTGGAAATGCGCGCCCAGGTGGCCGAACAGGATCTTGCCCGGCTGAAGCCCGGCCAGGACGCGGCGGTGACGCCGGTTGGCACCAGCGAAAGCTACAAGGGCAAGGTGTGGCTGATCGATCCGTTGATCGACACCGCCAACCGCCAGGGCATCGTGCGCATCCAGCTGGATTATGCCCCGGGCCTGCGCGTCGGCGCCTTTGCCCGCGCCCGCATCGAAGCCGGCCAGACCAGCCGGCCGCTGCTGCCGCAATCGGCGGTGCTGGCCGATGCCGACGGCAATTTCGTCATGGTGATCGGCAAGGACAACCGGGTGGAGCGCCGCGCCATCACCGTGGGCACCATCAGCGATGCCGGTGTTGGCATCGCCTCGGGCCTGAACGGGTCCGAACGGGTGGTGGCCAGCGCCGGTGCCTTCCTGAAGCCGGGGGACAAGATCAAGCCGGTCATGGCCGCTGCGGCCACGCGTTGAGGCACTGAACATGCGCAATATTTCCGCCTGGTCGATCAAGAACCCGGTGCCGCCACTGGTGCTGTTCGCCCTGCTGATGCTGGCCGGCGTGTTGTCCTTCCGCGCGATGGACATCAACAACCAGCCTGATGTGGAATTTCCCGGCGCCCAGGTGATCGTGGCGCAGCCCGGCGCCGCCCCGGCCGAACTGGAAAGCCAGGTGACGCAGCGGGTCGAGGCCGCGGTGCGCAACATCACCGGTGTCGACGAGGTGAACAGCTTCGTGTCCGAAGGGCAGAGCCGCACCATGGTGCAGTTCGCCATCGGCACGCCCATTGATCGCGCCGTCAACGATGTCCGCGACGCCGTGGCCAATATCCGCTCGGATCTGCCGCAGGGCATCCTGCAGCCGCAGGTCAACCGGCTCGACATGGCCGGCGGGCCGATCGCCTATTTCTCGGTCGAATCCACCGCGATGACGCTGGAGGAGCTGAGCTGGTTCGTCGACAACACCGTGGCCAAGCGCCTGCTCGGCATTCCCGGCATGGCCCAGGTGCGCCGCGCCGGCGGGGTCAGCCGCGAAATCCGTGTCACCCTCGATCCCGATCGCATGCAGGCCTATGGCGTCACCGCCAGCCAGGTCAACGCGCAGCTGCGCCAGGTCAATCTGAACGCCGCCGGCGGCCGCGCCGAAATCGCCGGCGCCGAACAATCGGTGCGCGTGCTGGGCAATGCCCGCAACGCCAACGGCCTTGCCGAAACCCAGATCAACCTGGGCCAGGGCCGCAGCATCCGCCTGGGCGATATCGCCGAGGTGCGCGATTCCTATGCCGAGCAACGCAGCATTTCCAAGCTGGGCGGCCGCCAGGTGCTCAGCTTCAGCCTCGCCAAGGCAAAGGGCTCGTCGGATGTCACCGTCTATGACGCGGCGGTCAAGGAGATCGAGAAGATCCGGAAACAATATCCCAAGGTGCAGATGCGCCTGATCTTCACCTCGGTCGAATATACCAAGATGCAGTACAAGGGCGCCATCGATGCCATGATCGAGGGCGCGGTGCTGGCCGTGCTGGTGGTGCTGCTGTTCCTGCGCGACTGGCGCGCCACCATCATCTCGGCGCTGGCCATCCCGCTGTCGGCCATCCCCACCTTCTGGTTCCTCGACACCTGGCTGGGCTTCAGCCTCAACCAGCTGTCGCTGCTGGCGCTCAGCCTGGTGGCCGGGGTGCTGGTGGACGATGCCATCGTGGAAATCGAGAATATCGTGCGCCACATGCGCATGGGCAAATCCGCATGGCAGGCCGCGATGGACGCCGCCGACGAGATTGGCTTGGCCGTTGTCGCCACCACCATGTCGATCGTGGCGGTGTTCCTGCCCGTTGCCCTGATGCCGGGCATTTCCGGCCAATTCTTCAAGAATTTCGGCGCCACCGTGGCCGTTTCGGTGCTGATCAGCCTGGCCGTCGCCCGCCTGATCACCCCCATGCTCGCCGCCTATTTCCTCAAGAGCCATGGCGAGGAAGAGCATGGCACCGGCAAGTGGGTCGACAGCTACATGAAGATCCTCGACTGGGCGCTGGCCAACCGCTTCAAGACGGTGTTCGGCATCGGTGGCGCGGCGCTGGCCCTCACCGTCGTGCTGTTCGCCGCCATGCCCAAGACCTTCCAGCCCGATGTCGACAATGACGACAGCCAGGTCACCATCGCCCTGCCCCCCGGCGTGACGCTGGCGCAGACGGAAGCCGTGGTCGACCAGGCGGTGAAGGTGGTGGAATCCTCCCCCGATCTGGCGCTGGCCTTTGCCGATGTCGATGTCGGCGGTGGCAACATCTATCTCACCCTGAAAAAAGACCGGTCGATGCACCGCATCGATTGGGAACGCGCCATGGCACCCAAGCTGGCGGCCATCCCCGATGCCCGCATCGGCTTTGCCAGCCAGGGTGGCGGCCCGCCCGGCGGCCGCGACATCGGCGTTACCCTGACCGGCAACGATCCCGATCTGCTCGACCGCGCCGCCCAGAAGGTGGTGGAAGAGATGCGCGCCATGCCGGAACTGCGCCAGGCCCGCATCGATGGCGGCCTGCAGCGCCCGGAGATCACCATCAAGCCACGGCTTGATCTGGCGGCCGAACTGGGGGTCACCACGGCGGCGCTGTCGGAAACCATCCGCATCGCCACGCTGGGCGACATTGATCAGAACGTCGCCAAGTTCAGCGTGGCCGACCGCCAGATCCCGATCCGCGTTGCCCTGGCGGAAGCCTCGCGCCGCAACCTTTCGACCATCGAGAACCTGCCGGTGCCCACCGCCCGCGGCGGCACCGTGCCGCTGAAGGTCGTGGCCGACATCAGCTTTGGCGCCGGCCCCACCGAAATCCGCCGCTTCAACCAGCAACGCCGCGTGCAGATCGGTGCCGATCTGGCGCCGGGCCTGCTGTCGGGCGATGTGCAGACCAAGGTGGACAAGCTGCCCAGCCTGCGCAACCTGCCGCCCGGCGTCGAGAAGGTGCAGCTCGGCATGCAGAAGTGGATGGGCGAGCTGATCCAGAACTTCATCCTGGCGGTGATCGCCGGCATCGTGATGGTGTTCGCCGTGCTGGTGCTGCTCTACAAGCGGGTGCTGCCGCCCTTCGTCAACATGATGTCGCTGCTGCTGGCGCCGCTCGGCGGCCTGATCGCCCTCGCCCTCACCGGCAACGCCATTTCCATGCCGGTGTTCATCGGCATCCTGATGCTGCTCGGCATCGTTGCCAAGAACTCGATCCTGCTGGTCGACATGGCGATCGAGGAAATGGGCAAGGGCGTGGCCAAGCGAGAGGCCATCCTGGAAGCCGGCCACAAGCGTGTGCAGCCGATCATCATGACCACGGTGGCCATGGTCGCCGGCATGATGCCGGTGGCGCTGGCGCTGGGCGGTGACGGGTCATGGCGCGCGCCGATGGGCATCGTGGTGATCGGCGGCCTGATCGTTTCCACCGCGCTCACCCTGATCATCGTGCCGGCGGGCTTCTCCATCGCGGTGTCGGTGGAAGAATGGCTGGCGCCGCGCATGAAGCGCTGGTTCACCAACAACGAAGGGACTGCTAAGGTCGGGTCAGTCACCCCTGCGGAGTGAGGCCGTTCTGACCAGCCTGTTGCCGGAGTCGCCGTTTCACCGGATGCGCCTGATCGCCACGCTGCTGCTGGCGGCGATGGCCCTGATCTTTTGCGTCTGCCTGATGTGGCCCAAGGCGCATCCGCTGGTGCCCTGGGTGATGGCGTTCAGCGAGGCTGCCATGGTCGGTGGCCTGGCTGACTGGTTTGCCGTCACCGCGCTGTTCCGCCGGCCGCTGGGCCTGCCCATTCCGCACACGGCGATCATCCCCGAACAGAAGGACCGGCTGGGCGACACGCTGGCCCAGTTCCTCAAGGAAAATTTCCTCAAACCCCAGGTCGTGGCCCGCCGGCTTGACGATGCCGATCTGGCCGGCGTCCTCGGCCAATGGCTGGCGAGGCCGGTTCCGGATGGCCCCGCCCCCAATCGCAAGCGCGGCCTGGCCCCGCTGGTGGCCCGGCTGGTCGAGGCGCTGGATGAACCGGCCATCGCCCGGCTGGTCGAGGATGTCGCCCGCGGCCGCCTTGAAGAGATGAAATTGTCGCCGCTGGTGGCCGATGCCATCGACACGATGGTGGAAAAGGGCCGGCACGAACCGTTGATCGACACCGGCATCGATTGGGCGCTGGCCACCCTGTCGGATGAGGCGCCCACGATCCGCGACATGGTGACGGAACGCACCAACTGGCTGCTGCGGCTGGCCGGGGCGGATGAATCCATGTCCAACACCATGATCGGCGCGGTGCAGCGGCTGCTGGTGGAAATGAAGCAGGACCAATGGCACCCGGTGCGCCTGCGCATCGTGGAGGCGATGCGGCAATGGTCGTTCGACCTCAGGCATTTCCCCGAAACGCAGGAGCGGGTGGAAGGCTTCAAGGCCGATCTTCTGGCCAATCCGGCCATGGCCGGCTGGGTCAACGGCCTGTGGACCAGCGCGCGCGGCGCGCTGGTGCGCGGGCTGAACGATCCGGGTGGCAATCGGCTGGCCGGCGCCCTCACCGCCGTGGGCCAGCGCATCGAAGGCGATGAAGACTTGAAGCGCAGCCTGAACACCGCCCTGCGCCGCGCCGTGGTGGGCCTTGCCCATGATCATGGCGATGCCATCGTCAGCCTGGTGTCGCAGACGGTGCGCAGCTGGGATGCCCAGACCGTCACCGAAAAGGTGGAAGAGGCGGTGGGCCGCGACCTGCAGTTCATCCGCATCAACGGCACGCTGATCGGCGGCTGCATCGGTGTAGTCATCTATGCCAGCGCCCGTTTCGTGCTGCTGCCGCACTGAGGATGGCCATGCTCGACCGTCAACCCCGCCTTGCCCACCCCGATCTGGCCTTGCGCCCGGCCACCCCGGCGGACTGGCCCGCCCTGTTCGCCGCCGCCAGCGATCCCGGCATCTGGGCCGGGCATCCGGCGCATGACCGCTGGCAGGAGCCGGTGTTCCGCGCCTTCTTCGACGATGGCCTCGCCAGTGGCGGCATGCTGGTGGCCCACACGCCCGATGGCGGCATCATCGGCTCCTCCCGCTTTGATTTCAGCCGCGCCGGCCCGGACGAGGTGGAGGTGGGCTGGACCTTCCTGACGCGCCGCCACTGGGGCGGCACCAGCAATCACATCATGAAGGCCCTGATGGTCGGCCACGCGCTGCAGTCGGTGGGCCGGGTGATGTTCATGATCGGTGAAACCAACATCCGCAGCCGCACCGCCGTCACCCGCATCGGCGCCACGCTGTGCGACCGGCAGGTGACGGTCCAGCTGTCCACCGGCCCCGTCACCCACCTGTTCTACACCATCGATCGCGCCGGCTTCGCCGCCGGGCCGCTGGCGCCGCTGTGGAACCAGCGGCTCAGCTGACGTCCACCAGATTGTCGTCCGAATTGCGGTCGACATATTTGGCATAGGGATCGATGCCGGCCACGGCCGGCTTGTCCTTGCTGATCAGCACCAGCGTCTGCGTGCCGGACTTGATCTTCATCCGGGTCATCATCAGCACGTTGCGGCGGTCAAACGCCCCCTGCCCCGGCTTGGCGGTGAACAGGCCGACATCGATGCTGTCAGCCAGCGCCGCCGGCGTTTCGACGCCCTTGCCATCGGCATGGGCCTTGCCGGCCACCACCGTCAGCCGGGTTTCCCAGCGGCCATTGGGCAGGCGCCGCGTCGTGGCCGTGCTGGCCTTCAGATCAAAGATGGTGATGCGTTCCAGCAGGTCGCTCACCAGCGTGCGCTCCTCCGCCGTGCGCGCCAGGCTCTTGAAGCCATCCACCAGCACCTGCGGCGACATGAAGGGCGGGCCGCTCAGCCGGTACCGGCGCAACAGGCCGGCCAGCATGGCGTTCACCCGCGCCTCCCCCAGCCGGTCCTGCAGCAGATAGAGCACCACGCTGCCCTTGCGATAGTGGATATACCCCTGGTTCTCCACCCGCGCCAACGGCAGCTCCTCGATGGCTTCGTTGCCGCGGTTGCGCAGATAGCTGTCCAGCTCATATTTCAGGAAGCGCCGCATCTTGTCGGCGCCATAAAGCTGCTTCATCACCATCAGCGCCGAATATTGCGCCATGGTTTCCACCACCAGCGACGACCCCTGGGTTTCGGTCGGCACGATCTGGTGGCCCCAATATTGGTGGCCCAGCTCGTGCGCGGTGATGTAGGTCACATAATCGATCTTGTCCGGCTCCGCCGCATTGGCCAGGAACCCGATGGCTTCGGAATAGGGCACGGTGCCGGCAAAGGCCTGCGCGAACTCGGCATAGGCCGGGAATTCGATGATGCGGGCATGGTTGAACTGATACGGCCCGAAATTCTTCGTGTAATAGGCCAGGCTGGCCTGCATGGCGCTGATCATCCGGGCGCTGTTCCAGCCATGATCAGGGTGGTGATACACGGTCAGCGGAATGCGCCGGCCATCGGCCAGCGTCGCCATCCCCCGGGCCTCGGCATAACGGGCCGACTGCACCGAGAAGAAGGCCAGGATCGGCGTGGTCGAGACAAAGCGCACCGTGCGGCGGCCACCGGCCACTTGTTCGGCCACCTTGTCCCCGGGGGCAATCGCCGTCTGGTCGGCATCGGTGATCACCGTGATGTCGCTGGTCACCCACGGCGCGTTGCCCAGATCGTTGCGCATCTGGCCCCGGGGGTCGCCCAGCCTGGCCGCCCGCAATTCGCCCTCCAGCCCACGCTTGCGGCGGGTGATGCGGTCAGTCAACAACCCGTCGCGGCTCATGCCGATGATCGGCGCGAAATCGCTGTTGTTCAGGAAGGTGCCGTTCTCGATCAGCGTGCGGTCCTGCCCGCGCGCCGGGAAGCCCCGGTGCCAGCGCTGGCTGGTAAATTCCAGCGTCGTCACCGCACCCGGCGCCAGCGGCCGGTCAAAGCGCAGGATGCGATAGTTGAAGCGCTGGTCATCGCGCTCCACGCGCGTCCCCGGCACCGCCAGCTTCAGCAGCCGCGTATCACGATCGGCCAGCCGCACATGCAGCGTGGAAATCGGCGCCCCGGTATCGTTGACCAGCGTGTACCGGCCATGGGCATCAAAACGGCGCTGGGCCGGCTTCAGATCCACGGTCATCACCATGGCCGTCGCTCGCGGCTGCGGCAGCCGTTCATAGCGCCGATATTCCCGCTCCAGATCAGCCTGCCAGATCTCGGCATCGTCGCGGTTGCGATATTCGTTCAACACATTGGTGTTGGTATAGATATAGGAGCCGGTCGCCGCCGAACCGGCCAGGCCGGCCCCGATCAGCAGCAACGGCACCCCGCGCAGCCGGCCGGGCAGCAGGCGCAGGCGCGGCTTCAGCGACACATCATTGCCGCGCCGCCACAACAGATGCGCCAACACCGACAGCAGCAGCGCCCAGCCGGCCCAATAAAGCCGCAGCCACCAGGCCGCCGCCCCGCCCAGCCGGTCGGCATTCATGTCGGAAAACTGCACGCGCGGCGTTTCGCCATAGAGATAGAGCGGATGTTCAAAGCCCATCTGCGACAGCACGATGCCGGCCACCAGATAGACGGTCATCAACGCCCAGCCGACATATTTGTTGGGTGACAGCGCCTGCACGAAGATGGCCAGCACCGCCAGCAACAGCATTTCGGCCGTGAACGGCAACGCGTACCACAGCATATATTGGCCCAGCGCAATGGCATCAAAGCCGCGCGCCAGCTGCAACAGCACCGCCGCCACCACCGAAATCAGCAGCACGCACAGCAGCACCGCCGAAAGCCCCAGCACCTTGGGCACCAGATAGGCCCAGTTGGGCAGCGAGGTGGCATCGATGATCTCGTGGAACTTGACCTGACGGTCGCGCCACACCAGCTCGCCGGCATAATAGATCGCGATGATGATCGGGATGATGCCGAAACTGCCACGCAGCTGATCGATCAGGGCAAAGGTCGCCGGCCGCGACGGCGTGCCATAGAGCTCGCCAAAGAACCACAGCCCACCGCCGGCATTGAACAGGCCGACGATCATCAGCACGAAAAAGGCCGGGCTGCGGAACAATTGCAGCATTTCAAAGCGGATGCGGCTCCACAGCCGGGCGGCGCCGGCCTGATCGGGCCGGGTGGGCGGCAGGCTCTGCACCAGCGTTGGCGGCACCGCAGCCGCCCTCGCAAGCTTGCGGTCTGCCCTGGCCGCCGCCTTGGCCGACAACGCCTTCTGCGTGAACGAGAAACGCCACAGCGCAAAGCCCAACGTCACAAGGCCGAACGCGATCACAATCAGGCGGTTGGCCAGCAGGGCGCCCGCCAGGGCCGGCATCTGGCTGTTGGCCTCTGCCGCCGTCCAGTATCGCGTGGCATTGCCCACGGCCGCCAGGCCAAAGGGCTCCACCACGGCGGCAATGTCGCGATATTCGGGCTTGTCACCAGCAATGCCGGTGATCACCAGATAGGCGACCAGGAACACCACCACACCGACATAACTGCCCATCATCGATCGGGTGACGGTGGCCACCGCAAAGAAGATCGCCGAGGTGAAGAAGATGTTGGGCAACGCCAGCACCGCCCAGGCCTGCAGATAATCGCCCAGCCGGTTCGGCCCCAGCGTTTCCGGATCCAGCCAGGGCATCAACGATCCGATGAAGATCGCCAGCGGCACGCACAAAAAGGCCAGCGCGGCCGCCAAAAACGCCCCGGTGAAGCGCGCGATCAGATAATCGAACTTGCTCACCCGCGTCGCCCGCACCATCGGGCCAAAGCCGCTTTCATCGTCGCGCACCACCACATTGGCCACAAAGGCCGTGGTGACGAACATGAAGAACAGCGACAGGATCAGATGGATCTCGGTGATCGCCGACGGGCTGTTGACATGGACATTGCCGCCCGAACCGATCTGGATCTCGTCCACGGTGACGGCGCCAAAGGTCATCAGGAAGAACAGCACCGAAACCACCCAGAACACCGGGTTCTTCAGCTGATACTTGAGCTCGAACAGGGTGATGGACGCGAACATGCCGGCGCTCCCGATCAGGCGGCCGCAGCAGGGGCGGCACGCCGGCTGCGGGCCAGCGTGGCGAAATAGACATCCTCCAGCCCGCCCGCCACCGGCGCAAAGCCCGCACCGGGGTCATGGTCCGCCAGGATGTGGATGATGGTGCGCCCGGCGAACAGGCGGGTGGAAATCACCTCGTGCGCCGCCTTCATCGCCTCCAGCTCGTCCCGGCGGATGGTCTTGGCCCACACGCTGCCGCGCGCCCGCTCGATCAGGTCAAGCGGCGCGCCCTCCAGCTGGATGCGCCCGGCCGCCAGCACCGCCATGCGCGGGCACAGATCGGCAACATCCTCGACGATATGGGTGGACAGGATCACCACCACATTCTCGCCAATTTCGGCCAGCAGGTTCAGAAACCGGTTGCGCTCCTCGGGATCAAGCCCGGCGGTGGGCTCGTCCACGATGATCAGGCGCGGGTTGCCGATCAACGCCTGGGCAATGCCGAACCGCTGGCGCATCCCGCCCGAAAAGCCGGCAATCGCCTTGCCGCGCACCGCCCACAAATTGGTCTGGTTGAGCAGCGTCTCCACCGTCGCCTTGCGGTCCGCCGCACTGGCCATGCCCTTCAGCACACACATGTGATCCAGCATCGCATAGGCCGAAACCCGCGGGTAGACGCCAAAATCCTGCGGCAGATACCCCAATGTCTCGCGCAGCCGCTCCGGCTCGGCGATCACGTCGATATCGCCAAAGCGGATGCTGCCCGCTGTCGGCGTCTGCAACGTCGCCACCGTGCGCATCAACGTCGATTTGCCGGCGCCATTGGGCCCCAGCAGGCCGAACATGCCGGTGGGAATGGCCAGGCTCACATCATCCAGCGCCCGCGTGCCATTGGGATAGACATGGGACACGCCCGACAATTGCAGCATGATGCGAATTTCTCCCCGGTTGAACCCGCCCTTGATAACAACTGTATTATGCCTGTAAAGCGGCCTGACAATTGCCAAGCCGCCCGCCGCACGGCAAGCTTGCCGCACAACAGGGGTAAGCATGATTCACAAGCAACTGATGCGCGCCATCTGGGCGCCCGCCATCGCCCTCGCCCTCGCCGGCCCCGCGCTCGCCGCGCCGGCCGATACGGTCCGCAATGGTGTGCGCGCCTGGCGCCAGGCCAATGAGCATCGCCTGCTCGCCGATATCGGCCATTTCGCCGCCATGCCCAGCGTGGCCAGCAACCTCGCCGATGTCGATCGCAACGCCGAATATCTCGAAGCCCAGCTCAAGGCGCGCGGCTTTGCCACCCGCCAGCTGCGCGCCCGCCCCGGCACCCCGGCCAGCGTCTTTGCCGAACGCCGCACCCCCGGCGCCACCCGCACCATCCTCTTCTATGCCCATTATGATGGCCAGCCGGTCAACCAGCCGGGCTGGCTCGATCCGCCCTTCACCCCGACGCTGCGCGGCCCGCCGCCGGCCAGCCCCCGCATCGATCTGGCGCCCGGCGCCGCCATCAACCCCGATTGGCGCCTGCACGGCCGCGCCATCGCCGATGACAAATCCACCATCGCCGTCACCCTGTGGGCGCTGGACGCGCTGGCCGCCAAGGGCCTGAAGCCGGCCGTCAACATCAAGATCCTGTGGGAAGGCGAGGAAGAGGCCGGCTCCCCCAATTTCGGCACCATCGTGCGCGACAATGCCGCCCTGCTCGCCGCCGATCTGCTGGTGATGGGTGATGGCCCCATGCACCAGTCCGGCCGCCCGCTCGTGTCTGGCGGCAACCGCGGCATGATCGATTTCGAAGCCCGCGTCTATGGCCCGTCCCGGTCGCTGCACGATGGCCATTATGGCAATTGGGTGCCCAGCCCCACGGTGATGATCGCCGATCTGGTCATGCAGTTGCGCGACGATGATGGCCGCATCAAGGTGCCCGGCCTTGCCAGCCAGGTCCCGCCCCCCAGCACGACCGACCTGGCGGCGCTGGCCGCCCTGCCGCCGGTGGAGGCGCAGTTGAAGGACGAACTGGCGCTGGGCCGCACCATCGGCCCCGAACGCCTCGCCGATGGCTATCTCGCCCCCACGCTGAACGTGCGCGCCATCCACGGCGGCGACACGCGATCGCCGGCCGCCAACGCCATCCCCACCCAGGCCTGGGCCAGCTTCGATATCCGCCTCGCGCCCGGCCAGACCATGGCGCATGTGAAGGCCAGCATCATCACCTACCTCACCTTGAAGGGCTGGCACATCGTCGACACCGATCCCGATGACGCCACGCGCAAGGCCTGGCCCAAGATCCTCAAGCTGACCTGGGGCGACGGCGGCTCGGTTGCGGTCAAGGTCGCGCTCGACACGCCCGCCGCCCAGGCCGTCATCGGCGCCATCACCCGCAGCACCGGCCAGCCCCCGGTGCAACTCCCCCTGATGGGCGGCACCACCCCCTTCGCCGAAATCGTCGAGGCGCTCAAAGCCCCGATGATCGGTGTTGCCGTCGCCAACGCCGACGACAATCAGCACGCCGCCAACGAGAATATCCGCATCGGCAATCTGTGGGATGGCATCGAGATTTACGCCGCGCTGCTGGCGGACGCGAAATGGTAAGGCCCCGCTGACTGCCGAAGTGCCCCCTACCCCGGCAGCCCGCCCGTCTGCCGCAGCGCTTCGGCCACGGTGATGCCGGCGGTCATGGCCAGGTTGAACGATCGCACGCCGGGCTGCATGGGCAGGCGCAGGCGGTGGTCGCACAGGTCTGCCACGGCATCGGGCACGCCGGCGCTTTCCTTGCCGAACAGCAGGATGTCGCCCGGATGGAAGGCGAAATCATAGGGCGAGTGGCTGGCCTTGCTGGTCAGCAGGATCAGCCGGGCCGCGCCGATGGCGGCGTGGAAGGCGACCCAGCCGGGATGGCGCGTCACCTCGACATGATCGATATAGTCCATGGCGGCGCGGCGCACGCGCCGGTCGTCCCACACAAAGCCCATGGGCTCGATCAGATCAACCGGCACGCCCAGGCAGGCGCCCAGCCGCAGCACGGCGCCAACATTGCCGGCGATTTCCGGTTCAAAAAGGGCGATGCGCATCGGGCGGTCTCGGGCTCAAGCACATATCTCCTGCCCGAAGGGGGAGGATTTGTCAGCCGGGCTGTCCTACACGGCCTGGTTGTGGCATGGTCAGCCGGTGTGGTCGCGGCGATTTTGCCAGCAAAACCAGTCTCCAATCCCGGCGAATCTGTCAATTGTGTCAAGATTCGCGGCGGCGGATCGGGCAGGTCAAACCAGGTTGCCCACCGCCCGCTGGATGCGCTTGCAGGCTTCTTCCAGCAGGGCGTCTGACGTTGCATAGCTGATGCGGAAGGCGGGCGAGCCGCCAAAGGCTGCGCCATGGACCACGGCCACGCCTTCGGCGTCCAGCAGATAGGCCGCCACGTCCTCATCCGTATTGAGCACGCTGCCGCCGGGTGTCGTCTTGCCGATCAGGCCGGAACAGTCGGGATAGACATAGAAGGCGCCTTCGGGGCGCGGGCAGATCAGGCCCGGCGTCTGGTTCAGCATGGAGACCACCAGGTCGCGCCGGCGCTGGAAGGCGGCGTTGCGTTCCTTCAAAAAGCTCTGGTCGCCGTTCAGCGCCGCCACCGTGGCTGCCATGGAAATGGAGCAGGGATTGGAGGTGGATTGCGATTGCAGCTTGGCCATGGCCTTGATGATCCAGGCCGGCCCGCCGGCAAAGCCGATGCGCCAGCCGGTCATGGCATAGGCCTTGGAGGCGCCGTTGACGGTGAGCGTGCGGTCATAAAGACCAGGCTCGATCTCGGCCAGCGTGCCGAAATCGAAGTCGTCATAGACGATATGCTCATACATGTCGTCGGCCAGCACCAGCACATGCGGGTGGCGCATCAGCACGGCGGCAAGCTCGCGCAGTTCGGCGCGGGTATAGGCGGCGCCGGTGGGGTTGCTGGGCGAGTTGAAGATGAACCAGCGGGTGCGGGGCGTGATCGCGGCCTCCAGCTGCGCCGCGGTCATCTTGAACCCCTGGGCAACGCCGCACTGGACCACCACCGGGGTGGCCCCGGCCAACATGACGATATCCGGGTAGGACACCCAATAGGGTGCCGGGATGATCACTTCATCACCCGGATCAAGCGTGGCCAGCAAGGCATTGAAAATCGTGTGCTTGCCGCCCGAATTGATGCTGATCTGGTCGAGGCCGTAATCCAGGTTGTTGTCGCGCTTGAACTTGGCCTGCACCGCCGCCTTGCATTCCGGCGTGCCGTCAACACCGGTGTATTTGGTCTGCCCGGCCCGGATGGCGGCGATCGCGGCCTCCTTGACGAAATCCGGCGTGTCGAAATCCGGTTCGCCGGCGCCGAGGCCGATGACATCGCGGCCCTGGCGCTTCAGATCGGCCGCCTTGTTGGTCACCGCGATGGTGGGCGACGGCTGGATGCGATTGATGGCGGCAGAGGTGCGGGTCATGATCGGGTCCTTGTACGCCGCAGGCCATAAGGTGCCGTTTGTTGCGGTGCAACCCGCTATTGCCGCAATATTGCTGGCATCAATCCGCGCAGGGCATTGCCGATCAGAAAGCCCCCGGCCAGATCGGCCGGCGTCAATGCGGCCTCCACCGCCGCGCCGCTGGCCAGCAGCCGGGCGCGCAGGACGCCGGGCAACAGGCCAAGCCCGGCCGGCGGGGTGAGCAGGCGGCCATCGCGGCGCACGAAGATGCTGGTGAAACTGCCTTCGGTGATCAGCCCGTCGGGCCGCACAAAGGCCACTTCCGCCGCGCCGGCCGCCCGGCGGGCATCGTCATAAAAGGCCCGATCGCTGGTCTTGTGACACAGGCGCCAATCGTCAGGCGCAACCGGCAGCGGCACCAGCGCCACCGGCACCGGATCAGGCAGCGGCGGCGGCGGCGGCGACAGCTGCAGGCTCCAGTCGCCGGATGGGGCCAGCAGCAAGCGGGCGCGGCCGTGATGACCGGTGACCAGGCCCGGCAGGGCGGCCGCCAGCGCGGCCCGATCCACCGCCAGTCCCAGATGGGCCGCGCTGATCGCCAGCCGGTCCAGATGCCAGGCCAGATCGGGCAGGCTGCCCTGCTCCACCCGCATGGTTTCAATCAGATCGGGCGGCGGGCGGCGGCGCAGAAAGGCGGCCTTGGCCAGGCATTCGGCCCATTCGTCCCCGGCCTCGCTGTCGGCGACGATGCCGCTGCCCAGCCCCAGCCGCGCGGTGGCACGGCCGGCCGGCCAGGCCAGGGTGCGGATGGCGACGTTGAACAGCGCGGTATCGGGGGCAAACACCGCGCCGATCGCCCCGCAATAGACGCCGCGCGGCGCGGCCTCCACATCGGCCAGGCATTGCATCGCCCGGATCTTGGGCGCGCCAGTCACCGAACCGCAGGGGAACAGCGCCGCCAGCACATCCGCCGCCGTGATGCCCGGCCGGGCCCGGGCGGCGACGGTGGAGGTCATCTGCCAGACGGTGGGATAGGGCTCCACCTCGAACAGGGCCGGCACCGAAACATCGCTGCCCACCCGCGACAGATCGTTGCGCAACAGATCGGTGATCATCAGATTTTCGGCGCGATTCTTTGGGCTTGCCGCCAATTCATCGCGCAGCGCCTGATCTTCGGCCGCAAAGCGCCCGCGCCGCGCCGTGCCCTTCATCGGCCGGGTTTCCAGATGGCGGCCGTCCATCCGGAAAAACAATTCTGGGGAGAAGGACAAGACCCACAACGCGCCGGTGAACAGCAGCGCGCCATAAGGGGCGCGGGCGCCGGCCCGCAGCCGCCGGTACAGCGCCAGCGGCTGCCCCTGCACCGCCACCTCGGCCGGAAAGGTGAGATTGCCCTGATAAATGTCGCCCGCCGTGATCCAGCCCTGCAACCGCGCCAGCGCCGCCGCATGTTCGGCCTGATCGATGCCCGGTGTCAGGGGCCCGATGCCGGCATCATCCTGACCGGCCAGCAGGTCATCGACCTGCACCGGCGCAACCCGGCCAAAGCGGCCAAACCAGCCCAGCGGCTGCCCGGCCGGCGGTGCCTGCCTCAGCCCGGCCAGCCGCGGCTCCAGGGCATAACCGGCCTCATAGCCCAGATATCCGCCCCAGGGGCCGGGCTGCGCCAACCGGGCAATCGCCGGCGCCACCTGATCGGGCCGATCGATCGCCACCGCCTCGGCCAGATCATCCAGCAGCCAGGCTTGACCGGTGGCGGCATTGTCGAGCAGCAGGAAGGGCCGGCGGGGATCGATCACGCCGGCCGCATAGGGCCACCGCCGCGGCGGGGCAACTATCCGCCCATGCGGCGGATATGATGCCACAGGCGCTCGACCAGCCGGTCATGCGGATCCCAGCCCAGCACGTCCATCGGATTGTCCACAAAGATCGACAAGCCGTTGATATCATGGAAGCGCGGCGTGCCGCAGCGATCATCGATCATATATTCGATGCCACACGCCTCCATGCCGGCTTCGCGCGCCAGCATTTCGGCAGCCGAAATCAGGCCCGGAGGCGGTTCGGCCCGCATGCGCCGCCGCGTCGCCAGCCGTTGCGCCCGGGCGTCGGGGGAGACGAGGCTCAACGCATCATCGGCCACCGCCACATCAATGGCATAGAGCAGCTTGCCGCCCAGCACCTCGATCCGTGTCGCGACCCCACCCCGGGCCCGCACCAGCGCCTGGCACAGCCACACGCCGTTGGCCGAAACCGGCAACTGCCCGGCATCGGCCGCGTCCGACAAATCCTCGATGCAATCAAACCGGGCGATGCCGGTGCCCGAACCACTGATATCGGCCTTCACCACCAGCGGAAAGCCGATGGTGCGCGCGGCTGCCAGCAGGGCCGGCACATCATGCACCACCCGCGTCGCCGGCGCCCCCAGGCCCAGCCGGTTGATCAGCGCCAGTTGCCGCGCCTTGCTGGCATCGATGGCCATCGCATTGGCGCCATTCAGCACCAGGGCCCCCTGCCCGGCCCAATGATCGAGCAGGGCCATGGCATAGAACACCGGGTGCCCGCGCCCGACGCGATAGCCGCCCATCGCCACCCGGTTGAAAATCACCGGCGCCGGCGGCTGCCCGCCGATCGGATCAAAGCCATGGCCATCGGTGTGCACCGCGACATAATCAATGCCCGCCCGTTCCAGCGCGGCAAACAGCGGCTGGAACCAGCGCGGGTGGTCATAGACGATGGCGAGTTGGTGCATGGACGTCCCCGGCGTGCCAGCCAAGGGCACGGCCATGCTTTGACATAGATCAACGCCGGCCAAATGCCTCCTCCGGACCAATACCTAATAGGGCAAGCCCGTATTCCCGCAACGCAGCATCCGGAGGGAAACAGGCGGCATCGCAACCGCAGGACAAGGGGGCATCCATGCCGGCAACCCTGGCAAAATCGGGCGGGCTGTTTCTGGCCATGGTCGTGGCGCTCGTCGCCATGGCCCAGGCGCAGGATACGGCCTTTGCCATTCACATGGGCATCATGGCCCTGGCCGCACTGATCGCGGCTCTGGCCGTGATGGCCACGGCCGATGTGACGGCCAGCATCGGCCATGCCGAAGATCAATATGATGACGCGCCGGTGCGCTGGGGCGTGATTGCCACCACCTTCTGGGGTGTTGTCGGGCTGCTGGCCGGCCTGTTCATCGCGCTCCAGCTGGCTTATCCGGTGCTCAACTTCAACCTTGAGTACACTACCTTTGGCCGGCTGCGGCCGCTGCACACCTCGGCGGTGATCTTCGCCTTCGGCGGCAACGCGCTCTTGTGCACCAGCTTCTTCGTGGTGCAGCGAACCTGCCGTGCCCGCCTGGCCTTCCCCGGTCTCGCCCGTTTCGTGTTCTGGGGCTACCAGCTGTTCATCGTGCTGGCTGCCACCGGCTATCTGCTCGGCGTCACCGAGGCCAAGGAATATGCCGAGCCGGAATGGTATGTCGATCTGTGGCTCACGGTGGTGTGGGTTGCCTATCTGATCGTCTTTGGCGGCACCGTCATCAAGCGGCGCGAACCGCACATCTATGTCGCCAACTGGTTCTATCTGGCCTTCATCATCACGGTCGCCATGCTGCACCTGGTCAACAACCTGTCGCTGCCGGTCAGCCTGGTTGGCGCCAAGAGCTATTCGGCCTTTGCCGGCGTGCAGGATGCCCTCACCCAATGGTGGTACGGCCACAACGCCGTGGGCTTCTTCCTCACCGCCGGCTTCCTGGCGATGATGTATTACTTCGTGCCCAAGCAGGCGGAACGGCCGGTCTACAGCTATCGCCTGTCGATCATCCACTTCTGGTCGCTGATCTTCCTCTACATCTGGGCCGGCCCGCACCACCTGCACTACACTTCGCTGCCCGATTGGGCGCAGAGCCTGGGCATGGTGTTCTCAGTCATGCTGTGGATGCCGTCGTGGGGCGGCATGATCAACGGCCTGATGACCCTCAACGGCGCGTGGGACAAGATCCGCACCGATCCGATCATCCGCATGATGGTGCTGGCGCTGGCCTTCTACGGCATGAGCACCTTTGAAG
>CAZAWH010000044.1:0-20580 GCA_964488775.1 uncultured Sandarakinorhabdus sp.
TCGGGCATCGAACGGGTTCACCAGCGGCACATCCAGCCCGTGGAAATCGCCGATGTTGCGGGTGACGATGCCGATGCCATTGGCCAGCGCAATCCCGGCGATCATGGTGTCGCGCACCTCGACCGGACGGCCGACTGCTTCGCGCTGTGCCTGCAACCGGCCAGCCTGTTCGGCCGCAGCCGTGTCGAATCCCAGTATGCGGCCGGCAAAATCCTCGCTGATCACTGCCGCCAGCGCTGCCTCCAGCTGCTGCCGACGCCGGCCGTCAGCCAAGCGCGCCAGACCATAGTGCAGCTCCATGACCGAAATGCTGCTGAGGAACAGGCGATTGCGGCGGCCGGCATCAAGCCAGGCCAGCACCGCCGCATTGGGACGTTCGCGCATCAATTCCGACACGATATTGGTGTCGATCAGCCAGTCCACCCGGCTGGCAGGCTCAATCAAATGTCACCGGCCGAATGGTGATGGCAGGCATTGGTTCCAGCGGTTCATCAAGGCCAATGCCGGCAAAGCGCTGCGCGATCCGGCTGCCCAGCCCCTGCTCGGGCGGTCCCACCGCCTCGGCCAGAATGGCGCGGGCCTCCGCCTCCAGGCTGCGGCCATGGCGGGCGGCGCGGCGGGCGAGGCCGGCCTTTACATGCTCATCCAGATTGCGGACCAATATTTGCGCCATGTAGTGGCGATATCATGATATCATCGCGGCAGCAAGGCTGGCTGTGCCACGCCGCTGGTTTATAGACTGGGCCGGTGAGCCTGCCGCCCGCCATTCAGCATTGGTTTGCCCGCCGCGGCTGGCGGCCGCGTGGCCACCAGCTGGCCATGCTGGAGGTGGCGGGGCGGGGGCGGCATGCGCTGCTGACGGCGCCGACGGGGGCGGGCAAGACGCTGGCCGGCTTTCTGCCGACGCTGGCCGATCTGGTGACCACGCCGCACGCGGGGCTGCACACGCTCTATATCTCGCCGTTGAAGGCGCTGGCGGTGGATGTGCAGCGCAATCTTCTCACCCCGATTGCCGAAATGGGGCTGGACATCACGGTGGAAACCCGCACCGGCGACACGCCGTCGGATCGCAAGGCCCGGCAGAAGGCGCGGCCGCCGCAGATCCTGCTGACCACGCCGGAAAGCCTGGCCATCCTGCTGTCGGCGCCCGAATCGCTCACCATGATGGCCGGGGTGCGGCGGGTGATCATCGATGAAATCCACGCCTTTGGCACCACCAAGCGCGGCGACCAGTTGAGCCTCTGCCTCGCCCGGTTGCAGAAGCTGGCGCCCGCCATGCAGCGGGTTGGCCTGTCGGCCACCATCGCCGATCCGGAAAGCTGGGCCGGCTGGCTGGCGCCCGATGCCGATGCGGCGGCGGTGGAGATCGTGCGCGCCGAAGCCGGGGTGGACCCCGAGATCGACATACTCGCCATCGACGACCGCATCCCCTGGGGCGGCCACAATGGCCGCTATGCCGCCCGCGCCGTGATGCAGCAGATCGCGCGCAGCCGGCTGGCCATCGTGTTCGTCAACACCCGCGCCGTGGCTGAGCTGGTGTTCCGCGATCTGTGGGCCGAAAATGACGAGGCCCTGCCCATCGGCATCCACCACGGCAGCCTGGCGCCCGAAGCCCGGCGCAAGGTGGAGGCGGCGATGGCCGCCGGCCGGTTGCGGGCGATTGTGGCCACCGCCAGCCTTGATCTGGGGCTGGACTGGGGGGATGTGGATCTGGTCATCCAGATGGGTGCGCCCAAGGGGGCATCGCGGCTGCTGCAACGCACCGGCCGCGCCAACCATCGCATGGACGAGGCCAGCCGTTGCCTGATCGTGCCGGGCAACCGCTTTGAATATCTGGAGGCGCTGGCCGCGCGCGATGCGGTGGCGGCGGGGGAGCTGGACCCCGATGCGTTTCGCCCCGGCGGGCTGGATGTGCTGGCGCAGCATGTCGTCGGGTTGGTGGCGGCGGCGCCGATCCATCCCGACGAACTTTATGCCGAAGTGCGCAGCGCCGCGCCCTATGCCGGGGTGACGCGCGATGCCTTTGACCGGGTGCTCGATTATGCCGCCACCGGGGGTTATGCGCTGAAAGCCTATGAGCGGTATCAGCGCATCGTGGCCGGGCGCGATGGCCTGCTGCGGCTGCGCAGCGCCGCGCTGGCGCGGCAATGGCGGATGAACAGCGGCACGATCGTCGAGGCGGTGGCGATGAACGTGGTGTTCGGGACCGGCAAGCCCGGCCGCTACGGACGCAAGCTGGGCCAGGTGGAGGAATATTTCGCCGGGCAATTGCGGGTGGGGGACAGTTTCATGTTCGCCGGCCAAACACTGGAGGTGACCGGCTTTGACGGGGCCGATATCCACGTCCGGATGGGCCGCGGCAGCCCCAAGGTGCCGGTCTATGCCGGCGGGCGCATGCCGATGACGACCCGGCTGGCCGCCCGGGTGCGCGGCCTGATGAACGCGCCCGCGCGCTGGGCCGCGATGCCCGATGATGTGCGCGAATGGCTGGAACTGCAGGCCCGCATCTCCCGCCTGCCCGGGCTGGATGATGTGCTGGTGGAGACGTTCGCGCGCGATGGCCGCTGGTACATGGCGGTTTATGGCTTTGCCGGCCACCCGGCGCACCAGACGCTGGGCATGCTGGTGACCCAGCGGATGGAGCGGGCCGGGCTGATGCCGCTGGGCTTTGTCGCGTCGGATTACGCCATGGTGTGCTGGAGCCTGGAACCGGTGGATGATCCGCGCCCGCTGTTCGATCCGACCGTGCTGGAGGATGAACTGGCCGACTGGCTGGCCGCCTCCCCCTTCCTGCGCCGGGCGTTTCGCGAGGTGGCGATCATCGGCGGCCTGATCGAGCGCGTGCAGCCCGGCGTGCAGAAATCCGGCAAGGCGATGAGCGTGTCGGCCGACCTCATCTATGATGTGCTCAGAAAGCATCAGCCCGATCATCTGCTCTTGACCGCCGCGTGGACGGACGCACGCGGCAAGTTGACCGATGTGGCGCGATTGGCCGATCTGCTGGAACAGGCGCACGGCCGCCTGACCCATGTGCGCACCGCGCATGTGACGCCACTGGCCGTGCCGTCGATGCTGACCATCGGGCGCGAGCGTGTGGGGGCGGAGGCCGATTCGGCGCTGCTGGCCGAGGCCGAGGCGCTGATTGCCGAAGCGCTGCGTTTCGATTGACCGCAGGCGGCCGAGCGGGCATCAGCCGGCCATGGATGTTGCCTTTTCGTTCGCAGGCGAAACGCTGGTGCCTTTGGCCAGCGGCGCGCTGTTCTGGCCGGCGCAGGCGACGCTGCTGGTTGCCGATCTGCATCTGGAAAAGGCCAGCCATTTTGCCCGGAAGGGCTGGCTGCTGCCGCCGCATGCCACCGCCGAAACGCTCGCCGCGCTGATCGACGCGGTGGAGGCCAGCGGCGCGACGCGCCTGATCTGCCTGGGCGACAGTTTTCATGACCAGAGTGGGCCTGACCGGCTGCTGCCCGAAGCGCGCAGCGCCCTGCAGTTGATGACCCGCAATCTCGACTGGTGGTGGATCACCGGCAACCATGACGAGGATGCCGCCGCCGCGCTGGGCGGCCGGGTGATGACGGAAACCCGGCTGGGTCCGCTGGTGCTGCGCCACGAAGCCGATGCCGGCGATCGCACGCCCGAGCTGTCGGGCCATTTCCACCCCAAGCTGGTGATCCGCCAGCGGGGTCGGCACATCGCCCGCCGCTGCTTTGCCCGCAGCGCGACCAAGTTGATCCTGCCGGCCTTTGGCGCCTTCACTGGCGGGCTGGATGTCGCCGATCCGGCGCTGCGCGCGGCGCTGCCCGGGCCGGCCGAGGCGCTGGTGCTGGATGGCGGGCGCTTGCTGCGCTTTCCGGTAGTTTGACGGCGCGGGCGGAGCGCGAGACGCTTGGCGCCATGGAGCATGATCTTGTGATCCGTGGCGGCACCATCATCGATGGCAGCGGCAGCCAGCCGTTCCGGGGCGATGTTGCCGTTGATGGCGGCCGCATCACCGCCGTGGGCCGGGTGGATGGGCGCGGCGGCGAAGAACTGGACGCCGGCGGCCTGGCGGTGACGCCGGGTTTTGTTGACATCCACACCCATTATGACGGGCAGGCGACGTGGGAGAGCCGGCTGCAGCCATCGACCCTGCACGGCGTCACCACGGTGGTTTCCGGCAATTGCGGGGTGGGGTTTGCGCCGTGCCGGCCGCAGGATCAGGACCGGTTGATCCGCCTGATGGAAGGCGTGGAGGATCTGCCCTTCCCGGTGCTGAAGGCCGGGCTGCCGTGGAACTGGCAGAGTTTCCCCGAGTATCTCGACAGCCTGCAGGGCCGTGCCTTTGATGCCGATATCGGCCTGATGCTGCCGCACGCGGCCTTGCGGGTGTTCGTCATGGGCGAGCGCGGCGCCAACCGCGAGCCGGCGACGGCGGAGGATATTGCCGCCATGGCCGCGATTGCCGAGGCGGCGGTGCGTGCCGGGGCGATGGGCTTTTCCACGTCGCGCACGCTCAACCACCGCACCAGCGATGGGCAACCGACGCCAACCCTGACCGCGGCCGAGGACGAGCTGGCTGGCATTGCGGCGGCGCTGGGCCGCGCCGGGGCCGGGGTGTTGCAGTTCGTGTCGGATTTTGGCGATCCGGTGGCGGAATTTGCCATGCTGCGCCGGCTTTGCGAGCGCTCTGGCCGGCCGTTGAGTTTCAGCCTGGCGCAATCGCCGCGTGCGCCCGATGGCTGGCGCCTGCTGCTCGACCTTTTGAGCGAGGCCACCGCCGCCGGCCTGCCGATGAAGGCACAAGTGGGGGCGCGGCCGGTGGGCGTGCTGCTGGGGCTGGATCTGACGTTGAATCCGTTCAGCCTGCACCCCGATTGGCAGCCGTTGCAGGCCGCCAGCCTGGCGGACCAGGCCGCCGCGCTGGCCGATCCCGCTTTTGTCGCCCGGCTGATCGCCCATCCGCCCGAACCCGGCAACGCGCTGGGCACCGCCCTGTTGCACCGCTGGGGCGACATGTACCGGCTGGGCGATCCGCCCTGTTACGAACCGCTGCCCGAAACCAGCCTGGCGGCCGAGGCGATGCGGCGCGGCGTGGTGTATGAGGTGGTCGCAGCCGAATGGCTGCGGGGCGACGGCGGCGCCACGGACAGGGGTGGGGGCATGATCTATGTGCCCTTCCTCAACTTTGCCGATGGCGATCTGGATGCGGTGCATGCCATGCTTTCGCATCCCGATGCCATTCCCGGCCTGTCGGATGGCGGCGCGCATGTGGGGATGATCTGCGACGGCAGTTTCCCGACCACGCTGATGACCCATTGGGCGCGCGACCGGGTAGGGGCGCGGCTGCCGCTGGAACGGCTGGTGAAGGCCCAGGCGCACGACACGGCGCGGGCGGTGGGGTTGCACGATCGCGGCCGGTTGGCGCCAGGCCTCAGGGCTGACATCAACCTGATCGACACATCGGCCTTGCGCCTGCATGCGCCGCAGGTGGTGCATGATCTGCCGGCCGGCGGCCGCCGCCTGATGCAGCGGGCCAGCGGCTATGTTGCCACGCTGGTGGCGGGCCGCGTCACCTATCGCGACGGTGTGGCCACGGGGGCGCTGCCGGGCCGGCTGGTGCGCAGTTGAACGCGTGTGGCGGGCGCTTCATCAAACTTTGGCTTGACCGGCCGTTTGCAATGGCAATGGATGTGCCCCATCGAACGGGGGTCTGAATGACGATCAAGCCAGTGAAAACCGCGGTGTTTCCCGTGGGCGGGCAGGGCACGCGCTTCCTGCCGGCCACCAAGGCGGTGCCCAAGGAAATGCTGCCGGTGGTGGACAAGCCGCTGCTGCAATATGCCGTGGACGAGGCGCTGTCGGCCGGCATCGAACGGCTGGTGTTCGTGACGGCGCGCGGCAAGGGCGCGCTGGAGGATTATTTCGACATCGCCTGGGAATTGACCAGCAGCCTGAAGGCCAAGGGCAAGCAGGCCGAACTCGCCACGCTGGACAGCACCCAGCTGGAGCCCGGCCGCATCGCCTATGTGCGCCAGCAGGAGCCGGCCGGCCTTGGCCATGCCGTGTGGTGTGCCCGCCATGTCGTTGGCCAGGATGCCTTTGCCGTGCTGCTGCCCGACGAGCTGCTGTGGAACCCGGCCTACCCGGCGCTGAAGGAAATGCATGACGCCTATCAGACGCTGGGCGGCAATGTGATTTCGGTGCTGGAGGTGCCGGCCGAGCATACCCACCGCTATGGCATCGTGTCGCCAGGCGCGGCCGATGGCCTGGTGACCGAGGTGAAGGGCCTGGTGGAAAAGCCGCCGCAGGGCACCGCCCCGTCGCGGCTGGCCGTCATCGGCCGGTACATCTTGCAGCCCGAGGTGATGGACGTGCTGGCCGCCGGCAAGCGCGGTGCCGGCGGCGAGATCCAGTTGACCGATGCCATGGCCGAAATGATCGGGGTGCAGCCGTTCCACGCCGTCACCTTCACCGGCACGCGCTTTGATTGCGGGGACAAGGCGGGGCACATCATGGCCAATGTCGCGCTGGCACTGGAGCGGCCGGACATTGGCCCGGCGGTGCGCGAATGGTTGCAGGTGCAGGGGTTCTAGGCCGTGCGGTCCAGCCGGTAGCCGAAGCCATAGACCGAGCTGAGGCGCCAGCCATGTTCGGGGCGCAGCGCCAGGCGCTTGCGCACCTGGGCGATATGGGCATCAAGGGTGCGGCTGCCGGGCAGATCGGCGCGGCCCCACACCACGCCCATGATGCGATCGCGCGACAGCGCTTCACCGGCATGATCGATCAGCATGCGCGCCAGGGAAAATTCCTTGGCCGTGAGCTGCACCGGATGACCGCGCACGGTGACAATATGGTTGACCGGATCGAAGACCATGCCGGTGGCCGCATCATTTTGGGCCGACGAGGCTGGTTCAAGGGTGCTGATCCCATCGATCGCGGCCTGCAGATCAGCGTCGCTGGCCGGTTCGTTGATCAACCGGTCTGCCGTTTCGGCGATGCCGCCGGGGGCCCCGGGCGTCATCAGCATCAGCACGGCCGGCGCCACCGGCAGGTGCGCGCGGCAGCGGTGCATCACCGCCACGCCGCACAGATCATTGCCATCCCAGCGCATCAGCAGGGCATCGAAATGATCATGCAGAATGGCATCGGCCATGGCGGGGCCAGACATCATCGCCACGGGCTTGTGGCCAAGCCGTGCCAGCGCAACCGACAGACGACCGGCTTCGACCGGATCAGGATGGAGAATGCCAATACGCATGCGGTGTGAAGCGCGACCTTCCTCGTTTGCGAAGGCACACTAACCGCATCAAGCGTAGCAGACAAACAAAACAGACGGCACCCAGCGTGCCGTAATGTTTCGGGATTGCAATGTTTCGCGACATACCTGCAATTTGCAAAGCTGGCAAGCCGATACTTCGGAAAAACTGTCGCATTTACGGTTGGTTAATCACCTTGACAGCCTGCAGCTGCCGCACCGATCGGGCCGCCCGCGCCTCGCCGGGGACCACCAGGCGTAGCGGGCCGTCTGCGGCCGGCAGGGCGGCGCCATCGCAGCGATCGGCGATCAACACCGGATGGTTGCCCAATTTGCGATCAATTTCGGCCAGCGTGAATGCGACACGATAGCCATCGGCTGCCTCGGCCCGCAGCACGGTGAGCAGGGCCGGCCCGCGCAGCGCTTCGCCGGCCGGCAGGCCGCTGGCCGCGGCCAGATCGGCCAGCCACACGCCTTCGCATTGGTGTTGCTGGCCATGGGCAGTGAAGCTGGCGGTGGCGCGCGGCAGCCGCGCCAGGCTGGCGGCGTCCAGTGGCAGGCTGGCAGGCAGGCTGGCGGTTTGGGCGGCGGCCAGCAACAGGGCAAGCATCATGGGTCGGGCCTTGTGACAACAGGGGCAGCGCTGTGGCCGGCGGGCCGCAGCGCCGCCTTGATAGCGCACCAGTGGCCAACCACAACATTGACGGGCCGGCGAATCGCGATAGGGGACGCAGGATGACCCAATCGCCGCCTGCCGCCACCCTCGCCACCGCGCCGTTCCAGCCCCGCCTGTTGCGCGATGCCTTCGGCTGTTTCGCCACCGGCGTGACGGTGGTGACCGGGCAGACCGCCGCCGGCCAGCGCGTGGGCCTGACCGCCAACAGCTTCACCTCGGTCAGCCTGGATCCGCCGTTGCTGCTGTTCTGCCCGGCCAATGGCGCTTCGGCCTTGCCGGCGCTCAGGGAAACCGGGCGCTTTGCCATCAACATCCTGGATCTCGATGGCCAGGCTGTGGCCGACCGTTTCACCCGCAAGGATGTCGACCGCTTCGCCGATCATGACTGGCAGGATTGGGATGGCGTGCCGGTGCTGGCCGCCGCCAAGGCCGCCTTTGCCTGCGAGTTGCACGCCGATCATGATGGCGGTGACCATCGCATCATCGTTGGCCGCGTGACGCGGCTGGCGCTCGACCAGTCGCGTGAGCCGCTGCTGTATCTGCACGGCCGCTACCGCCGGGTGCATGTTGGCTGATCCGGCCGCCCCCAGCCGCAGTGACGCGGCGGAAACCGCCGCTTTGGCCAAGGGCGGGCGCACCAGTTTCTTCGGTTATGTGCTGCGGCTGGCGGCGCGGCTGCCGTTCCTGTTCATCGCCGGGCGGCTTTATGGCGCGGAGGCGCTGGGCCGGTTTGCCTATGCCACCATGCTGGTGGAACTGGCGGCGATGCTGGCCACGCTGGGCCTGAAGCGCGGCCTGGCCGAAGACCTGGCGCGCCGCCCGGAGGATGAGGCCGGCGCCTTGCTTGATGCGCTGCTGCTGGCGCTGCTGGCGTCGCTGCTGGGCGCGGGGGTGTTGCTGGCGGTGCCGGAACTGCTGTTTCCGGCCGGTGGCCTGCCGGGGGTGGGGCCGTGGTTTGCCCTGATCATCCCGTTCATCGCGCTCGCTGATGTGGCGCTGGCCGGACTTGCCTATCATCATGATGTGGGCGCGCAGGTGCGGGCGCGGGCGATCATCGAACCCTGGATGCTGTCGATCGCGGCGCTGGCGCTGGCCTTCACTGTGCTGAAGCCCGATGGCATGTTGATTGCCTATCTTCTGTCGATGGTGGCGGCCTGTGTCGCGGCGCTGATGCCGGCATTCCGGCGCTTTGGCTGGCCGCACGGCTGGCGGCCCGATCCGGCGCGGCTGTGGGCGATTGCCCGGGCCAATGTGCCGTTGGCCGGGGCCGATGTGGCCGAATGGGGCGCGCGCCGGCTGGACATCTTCATCCTGGGCCGCTTTGCCAGTGCCGAGGTGGTGGGCATTTATTATGTGGCGCAGCAGATCGCCTCGCTGCCGCAGCGGCTGAAATCCAGCTTTGATCCGATCCTGGGCCCGGTGCTGGCGCGCAACCTGGCGGCGGGCAATCTGGCCAAGGCGGCGGCGCATGTGCGGCAGATCAGTTTCTGGGTGGCATCGGTGCAGCTGGCGGTGGTGCTGGCGCTGGGCATTCCGGGCGCGGCGTTGATGGGCCTGTTTGGCCCGGCCTTTGCCGCCGGCATGGTGGTGCTGGCCGTGCTGCTCACCGTGGAGCTGTTTGCTGCCCAGGCCGCGGTGGCGGAAGGCGCGCTGATCTATGTGGCGCGCGGGCCCAATCTGCTGTGGTCGATGATCGGGCTGGGCGTGCAGCTGGGCTTGAGCCTGTGGCTGGTGCCGCTGGAGGGCCCGCTGGGCGGCGGGGTTGGTGCGGCGTTGGCGCTGGCGCTGGCGGCGCTGCTGCAATCGGTGGCGAAATCGCGGCTGCTGGCGGCGCGGCTGGGCCATGCGGTGGCCGGCTGGCGGTTCAGCCTGGTGCTGGCCGGGGTGCCGGCGCTGGGCACGGGCCTGCTGGTGCTGCGCACGCCCGAACCGATCCAGCTGTCCATCGGCTTTGTCGCCATATTGGGCACGTTCGGCTTCATCATCTGGCGCTTTGGCTTCAAGGGCGCCGATCGCCTGCTGTTCAGCCGCGGCCTGAAGAAGATCGAGGCCGAAGCCGCCGCCATGCCGCTGGCCCCGGGCCTGCCGGATCAGGCCAGCTGACGCCGGAGCAGCACCTTGAACAGCCACCAGCTGCCGACGGCATAAAGCACGGCGTTCACCGCCACCACCATCGTCCAGAACGTCACCGGATCAAAGCCTTCGACGATGCCGAAGCGGTGGTTGGTCAGCACCTGGCTGACGCCGGCCATCATCAGGCCCAGCCAGCTGTAGGCCATCTGGATCTTGTGGGTTTTCAGCGCATCGGCATCGCGGGTGCGCAGCCAGCGGCGCAGCGCCCACATGCCGCTGCCCAGCGAATAGAGGCTGACGATGGCCAGGATGTGGAACGGCAGGAAGGGCGTGCCGGGGCGAAAGCTGGCCAGCGCGCCAAGGTTGCACACCAGCATCGCCGGCACATAGAGCCGACCGGCCAGCGCGTGGCCCGGCGTGCCCTGGCGGGCGAGCAATTGATAGAGGCCGAGCGGCAGGGCGAGGCCGGCGGCGGCGAGGTGGGCGAGCAGCAGCGGCGACAGATTGGCAAGCATGAGCGGGCTCCCTGTGGTTGACGACCGGGCTGTGGCAAGCCGCCGCCGCTTGCCGCAACGCCGCTTTCGCCTATCATGCCAATTGCTTCGCCAACCCTGCCCTTGCCGGATTCACGCATCGTGGAATCGACGCTCCGCCTGTCTGCCGATACCGCGCCGCCGCTGCGCCCGCTGCTGGCCGGCACGCTGTTTGCCGTGGCCGTGTGCGTGCTGGCGGCTCCGTTTGATACCGGGCGGCTGCCCTTGCCGAGCCGGGTGGTTTTCTGGCTGGTGCTGATCAGCTGGAACAGCGCAAAATGGTGGATGTGGTATGCGTGGGTGGGCCCACGCGCGGTGGGCCGGCGCGGCGCGCTGCTGCTGGCGCTGGCCGGCACGCTGCTACTCAACGCCACGCTGCCGCTGGAGATTGACCTGATGTTTCGCGCCATCGGCCAGCCGGTGGCGCTGCGCTGGCTCGGCCTTTATCTGTCGGCGCTGGTGATTGCCGGGTCGATCTCGGCCTTCATCGCCATCCTGCGCGGCGGCCGGCCCCTGGCCGCACCAGCCCCGGATGCGCCGCCGATCACCCCGCCTGCACCGCCACCAGCCGCATCGTTGCTGGCCCAGCGCGCTGGCCTGCCGGATCTGGCCGATGTGCGCCATGTGGTGGCGGAGGATCATTATCTGCGGCTGGTGCTGGCCGACGGTCGCCGACCCCTGGTGCTGTTCCGAATGGGCGATGCCTTGCCGGAACTTGCCGCCCATGATGGCCTGCAGGTGCATCGCAGCGCCTGGGTGGCGGCCCGCCATGTAATGGGCGCCCGCCGGGACGGCCGGCGCTGGCTGTTGCAGCTGGCCGATGGCAGCGAACAGGCGGTGAGCGAGACCCATCTGCCGGCGGTGCGCGCCGCCGGCTGGCTGCAGCGTGGCTGAGGTGCTGGCGCGGCCGGTGTGGCAGTCGCTGCACGCCGGCTGGGCCCCGCGTGCCGTGCGCCATGGCAGCGCCGTCCGGTTGCACCGCGATTTCGGGCCCTTTGCCGCCGTTGATCCGGGCGGTGACCCGGCCGATCTGGCGGCGCTGGCCGATGCCGGGGAGGAATTGTGGTTGGTGGAGCCGGAGCCCTTGCCGCCGCCGCCGGGTTTTGCCCTCACCCGGCAGGGGCAGTTGTTGCAGATGGCCTGTGACGGCCTGGCCGGCAGCGCCCGCAGCGTGACTGCCCGGGTGCTGGGCGATGCCGATGCGCCGGCCATGCAGGCGCTGGCGGCCTTGACCCGGCCCGGCCCGTTCCACGCCCACACCAACCGGCTGAGTGATTTCCTGGGCGTGGAGGACGGCGGCCGTCTGCTGGCGATGGCGGGCGAACGGATGCAGCCGCCCGGCCATGCCGAGGTGAGCGGTGTGTGCACCCACCCCGATGCGCAAGGGCGCGGGCTGGCGGCGGCGCTGAGCTGGCAGATCGCCGCGCGCATCACCGCGCGCGGGCAGCGGCCGTTCCTGCATGTCTGGCCTGAAAACCACCACGCCGTCGCCCTCTATCACCGGCTGGGCTTTGCCGAGAGCGGGCGGCCCTGGCTCAGCCTCTACACAAAGCTGTAGGGATCGACATCGACCACCACCCGCACCGATGACGGCAGCGGCACGGCGCCCAACCAGTCGCGCAGGATCGCCGGCAGCGGCAGGTCACGCCTTGCCTGCACCAGCAGGCGATGCCGGTGCCGCCCGCGCAGCATGGCCAGCGGGGCGGGCGCCGGGCCGAGCACCAGCAGGCCATCGGCCCGCGGCGCGGCATCGCCCAGCGTGTCGGCGGCGGCCTTGGCGGCGGCGGCATCCTCTGAACTGATCACCAGCGCCGCCAGCCGGCCGAACGGCGGCAGGCCCAGATCGCGGCGGGCGGCGATTTCGGCGGCGAAAAATGCCTGGGCGTCGCCGGCCCGCAACGCCTGCATCAGGGGCGCTGTTGGCTGGTGCGTCTGGATCAGCACGCGGCCGGGTTTTTCGCCCCGTCCGGCGCGGCCCGATGCCTGCACGATCTGTTGCCAGCAGCGTTCGCCGGCGCGCAGATCGCCGCCAGAAAGGCCCAGATCGGCATCGACAATGCCAACCAGGGTGAGATCGGGGAAATGATAGCCCTTGGTCACCATCTGGGTGCCGATGATGATGTCCACCTCCCCAGCATCGACGGCGTTGACCAGCGCGGCGGCGCGGGCCGGGCTGGTGATGGTGTCGCTGGTGACGATGGCGGTGCGGGCGGCGGGGAAGAGGCGGCGCACCTCCTCGCCGATGCGCTCCACGCCGGGGCCGCAGGCGGCCAGACTGTCGGCCGCGCCGCATTCGGGGCAGGCATCGGGCACCGGCATCTGGTGGCCGCAATGGTGGCAGGCCAGCCGGCGCGACAGGCGATGCTCCACCATCCAGGCGGTGCAATTGGGGCATTGGATGCGGTGCCCACAGGTGCGGCACAGGGTGAGCGGGGCATAGCCGCGCCGGTTGAGGAACAGCAGCGATTGTTCGCCCCTGGCCAGCGTCTGTTCAAGCCCCGCCACCAGCGGTGGGCTGAGGAACTGGCCGCGCGCCGGGGGATGCCGCGTCATTTCCACCAGTTGCACATCGGGCAATTCCGCCCCGCCAAAGCGGCCGGGCAGGTGGAGGTGGCGATAGGTGCCGCGGCTGGCCAGCACCTGGGTTTCGATGGCCGGGGTGGCGGTGGCCAGCACCACCGGCAACCCTTCCATGCGCCCCCGCATCACCGCCACGTCGCGGGCGTGATAATGCACGCCCTCCTCCTGCTTGAAGCTGGCTTCATGGGCTTCATCGACGATGATGGTCTTGAGGTTGGCATAGGGCAGGAACAGCGCCGATCGCGCCCCCACCACGACGCGCGCCCGGCCATCGGCAATGGCGGTCCAGGCGGCGCGGCGCTCGCTGCTTTTCAGATCGCTGTGCCAGGCCAGCGGCTGGCAGCCGAAGCGGGCGGCAAAGCGCGCCAGCCATGGCGCGGTGAGCGCGATTTCCGGCACCATCACCAGGGCCTGGCCGTCGCTGCGAATCGCCTCGGCCACCGCTTCGAAATAGACCTCGGTCTTGCCGGAACCGGTGACCCCTTCGAGCAGCATCGGCGCGAACTGGCCGGCGTTGACGGCAGCCACCAGGTGATCGGCGACGCCGCGCTGCTCGGCGGAAAGCGCCGGCGGAGCAAAATCGGGGTCGGGCACCGGCGGGCTGGCATCGCACGGGACTTTTTCCGGGATCAGCGTGCCGGCGCCGACCAGCCCGCGAATCACCGCGTCTGACACGCCGGCCATGCGGGCCAAATCGCGGGCCGTTCCCTGCCGGCCCTCCAGCTTCTCCAGCGCCTGGGCGCGTTCCGGCGTCAGGCGTTTGGGCAGCGGGCCGCCCAGGCGGTATTCGGTGAATTCGCGGGGGCTGAGGAACGCCACCGACGGCCAGGCCATGCGCACAACCGATTGCAGCGACGCAACGTAATAATCCGCCGTCCAGTCGATCAACCGGCGCAACGGCGCGGCCAGCGGCGGCAGATCGAGCCGGGCGATGACGGGGCGCAGCTTGGCGGCCGGCACATCGGGGGCGTGGAGACGGTCGGCATCCCACACCACACCGATGATGCGGCGCGGGCCCAGGGGCACCTCCACGGCGTCGCCGGGCTGGAGCTCCATGCCCTGTGGCACGGCATAATCCAGCGCGCCCAGCCCATGCTGGAAAGGGATGATGCGCACACGCGAAGGGGGGCTGCTGGTCACCACGCCACAGATAGGCAAGTCGGCCATCCCATGCTAGGCGCGCCGCGCACAGGAAAGGCCGCGCCGCAATGATCCCCCGCTATTCCCGCCCCGAAATGGTTGCCATCTGGGAACCGGAAGCCCGGTTCCGCATCTGGTTCGAGATCGAGGCGCACGCGACGCAGAAGCTGGCCGATCTGGGTGTGGTGCCGCAAAGCGCCGCGAAAGCGCTGTGGGACTGGTGGGCGACCGGGCCGGCCATCGATGTTGCCGCCATCGACGCGATCGAGGCGGTGACCAAGCATGACGTGATCGCCTTCCTGGATTGGGTGGCGCAGCAGGTTGGCCCCGAAGCCCGGTTCATGCATCAGGGTATGACCAGCAGCGACGTGCTGGACACCTGCCTGGCCGTGCAGCTGGCCCGCGCCGCCGACATCCTGCTGGCCGACATGGATGCGCTGCTCGCTGCCATCAAGCGCCGCGCGCATGAGCACAAATACACGCCGACCATGGGCCGCAGCCACGGCATCCATGCCGAACCGACCAGCTTTGGCGTCAAGCTGGCGCAGGCTTATGCCGAGTTCGCCCGCAACCGCGAACGGCTGGTGGCGGCGCGCAAGGATATCGCCACCTGCGCCATTTCCGGCGCGGTCGGCACCTTTGCCAATGTCGATCCGCGCGTAGAGGCCCATGTCGCCGAGCAGCTGGGCCTGACGGTGGAGCCGGTGTCGACCCAGGTCATCCCGCGCGACCGCCATGCCATGTTCTTTGCCACGCTGGGCGTGATCGCCAGCAGCATCGAACGGCTGGCCACCGAAGTGCGCCATCTGCAGCGCACCGAGGTGCTGGAGGCGGAGGAATATTTCAGCCCCGGCCAGAAGGGTTCGAGCGCCATGCCGCACAAGCGCAACCCGGTGCTGACCGAAAATCTCACCGGCCTTGCCCGGCTGGTGCGCGGCTTTGTCACCCCGGCGCTGGAAAATGTCGCGCTGTGGCATGAGCGGGACATTTCCCATTCCTCCGTGGAGCGGATGATTGGCCCGGATGCCACCGTCACGCTGGATTTCGCCCTCGCCCGCCTGACCCAGGTGGTGGACAAGCTGCTGATCTATCCGGACCGGATGGAGAAGAATCTCAACAAGATGGGCGGCCTGATCCATTCGCAGCGCGTGCTGCTGGCCCTCACCCAGGCCGGCGTGACGCGCGATGGCGCCTATCGGCTGGTGCAACGCAACGCCATGAAGGTGTGGGAAGCCGATGGCGCCCTGAACCTGCTTGACCTGTTGAAGGCGGACGAGGAGGTGACGGCGCATCTGCCGCCGGCCCAATTGGAAAGCCTGTTCGATCTTGGCTACCATCTTCGCCACGTCGACACGATCTTTGACCGCGTGTTTGGCTGAATGAAATGAGGCCCCGCCGCGGGTGCGACGGGGCCGAAGTGTGGTCAGGTTTGCCAGGCGGGTTACTGGGCCGAAGCCGTTGGCTGACGCGCGGTGCTGCCACGGGCTTCGCCCTGGGCTGAACCCGAACCGGACACGGCCACATCAGCACGCGGCAGGCGCGGGCGCGGTGCCGACATGGTGGCTGGGGCCGCGGCAGGAGTTGCGGCTGGCTGGGCCGCTGCCATGCCCGAACCCGTGCCGGCCGCATTGCCCATCACAGTGCCGACACCGCGACCCATGGCAGAACCGTTGCCGGTGCCATTCGTCGTTCCGCTGGCGGTGCCCGCCGGGGTGGCCGTGGCGGGCAACGACCGGTTGGCCGCCGCCAGCAGACCCGGCTGCTGCGCCTGGCCGCTGGCGCTGCCATTGGCCTGCCCGGCCGCGTTGCCGCTGGCAGCGGCGCTGCGCAGCAGGTTGGCGCTGCCCATCCCATTGCCGGCGGCCGTGCCGAGCAGGCTGGCCTGGTCAGCGGCCGGCGCGGTGTGGCGAGGGGTGGCCGCCGCCTGGCTGGTCGCCATACCCTGGGCAGCGCCATTGGCTTCGCTGGCCATGGTGCCTGCGGCCATGGCGCGTTTGGCCAACTGGCCCTGGGCGGCGCCGGCGACGCTGGAGCCGGCCGACGCAGCGCCATTGGCTGCGCCGCTGATCTGGCCGGACGCCGCCTGACCACGCGCCGCCAGCATCCCTGCAGCGCCGGCGCCACGGTCACGTGCCGTGCCGACGGCGGCGGTGGCGCGATTCCGCGCCGTGCCAACCGCGCCCGTCAGGCGATCCTGGCTGGTGGCCGCGGCCGTGCTGCCCGCCTGGCCGGCACCACGACCGGCGGCGCGGGCGGCATCGGTGCCCACGGCATCGACAGAAAGGGCGGCGCTGCGTTCGATGCTGCGCGAGGCGGCCAGGTCGCCGTTCGCGCCGGTTGTGCCGTTGGGGCCGGCGGCAGCCACCGCACCGTCCATGGCACCGCTGACGGTGCCGGCCAACGCACCGGACGCGCTGGCGTTGCCGCTGCGGGTGTCGATGCTGCGGGTGGCGGCAGCGCTGCCGGTGCCGGCGGCGGACCCGGTGATCGACCCGGTGGCCGAACGGGTGGTGTTGCCGATGCCGCCCAGCGTGCCGCCGATCTGGCCGGCACCGCCCAGCGCGCCATTCAGGGCGCCGGCGCCATTGAGCAACTGGGCCGAAGCCGGGGTGGCCGCCACCAGTGCCGCCAGCATGGCCGTCGTGATCATCATGCGCTTCATTGTCTGTCTCCTTCGCTTGAACCGGCGGGACCGCATCCGGTCCACATCCAGCAAACGATCCGGCTGCGGGGTTTGTTCCCGGCCAGCGATTATTTTTTTTCGAGCAGTGGGCGCAGCGGGTTGCGGCAGGTTTCGCAAACGATGCCCTGGCCCAGGCGGGCATTGCCGGTGGCGCGGGCTTCGCCCGCGACGCCGGCCAGCGGATTGGCGGCATGGGCTGCCAGCCGGGCAGCGACCAGCGGGGCTGCGAACGATGTCCCGCGCACGGCGACATAGCGGCCATCCATCAGGGCGGCCGCCATGTCGGCCCCGGGGGCGGCAAAATCGACATGCGCCGCCCGCCCGGCTTCGGGCAGCAGCCGGGCCCTGGCATCGACCGCCGTGACCGCCACCACTCTGGGATAGGAGGCGGGATACATAGGCGGCGCGGCCGGGCCATCATTGCCCACGGCCGCCACCACGATGAGACCACGCGCCTGCGCTGCCGCCACGGCGCGACCGATCAGCAAGTTGGCCGGGCCAATGAGGCTGATGTTGATGACCCGGGCCCCGCGGCTGGCCAGCCAATCGAGCGCCTGGGCGATGGCGGTGGCCGACCCGTTGCCGCTTGCCCCGCCATAGACATCGGCGACCAGCAGCTGGGCGCCGCGCGCCGCGCCGTTGAAATTGGCGGCCTGCCCCACCAGCAGCGAGGCCACCGCGGTGCCATGGCCAGTGGGCTTGACCGGGCCGGCAAAGCCGCGCTGTTCGATGCGGGCGCTGGCCAGCGCCGGGTGGGCTGCGACGCCGCCATCGATCATGCCGATGCTGGTGCCGCTGGCCGAGGCGCTGGCCGGCAGGGCAGTACCCTGGCTCTGGAGAGCGGCCCCCGCCGGTTCATAGACATGGTTGAAATCGGCCGACACATCGGGTGCGGTGGCGCGCAGCACAGCCAGCGCCTTTTCCAGCCGCGTCTTGGCCGGCGGGCGCAGGATGATAACGGTGCCGGCATCGCCCGCGGCTTCGCGGCGGACAAGGCCAAAGCCGCGCTGGGCCAGGCGGGCAAGGGCAGCATCATCAAGACCGATCGCCAGGAGCTCGCCACGGCGCACCGGGTTCCCGAGTGGATCAAGCTCCAGCGTTTCGCGATTGTCGCGCACCAGCTGGCGCAGGCGGGCGCGGCGTTGTTCCAGCAGGGCACGTGCATCGCTGATCAGCGGGCCACCGGCCAGATCCGGAATGCCGATGGGCCCGGCCAGCATCGGCAGCGGGGCCGCACCCGCTGCGCCCGGCAGCGCGGTGCCCAGCGGGGTTGTCCCGCCCAGCGGCGCGGTGATCTGCCCGGGCAGTTGGCTGACGGCTGGCGGCAGCAACTGGGCGACTGCCGGAGCCGGGGCTGTCAGCAGTGCCAGGAAGAGAGCGGGAATCGAAACACGCATGACACGTTCCTTTTTTCACGATTGTGCGGAATAAACGATGCGCCTGCGTCGTTTCTTCCCCCATGAAGGAAAAACATGCCTGCCGACCCCTTTGGTGCCGAGCTGACCGCCCTGCTGCCGCGCCTGCGGCGACTGGCGCATGCTCTGGCGCGGCCACCGGCGGATCCGGACGATCTGGCGCAATCATCGGTGGAACGCATGTTGCGGGCCCGCGATCAGTGGCAGCCCGGCACGCGGTTCGACGCCTGGGCGTTTCGCATCATGCGCAATCTGTGGATCGACACGGCCCGCAGCCAGATCCGCCAGTCCGCCCGTCTCGCCCCGGAGGAGGATGGGCTGCAGGTGGGCGAGGATCCGCGCGCGGGGTTGGAGGCGCGATCGGAACTGGCCGCGGTGCGCCACGCGCTGGCGCAACTGCCGGAGGAACAGCGCGAAGTGGTGGCTCTGATCACCATCGAGGGCCTGGGTTATGCCGAGGCTGCCGCTGTGCTGGATCTGCCGATCGGCACGGTTTCAAGCCGACTGCTGCGGGGGCGCACCGCCCTGATGCAGCTGCTGGCCGGAAAGGAGACTGACCATGGCGCGCTTTGACCCGCCGGACGAGGCGCAGGTGATGGCGTGGATTGATGGGGAACTGGCGGCCGAGGAGGCTGTGCGCGTGGCCGCTGCAGTGGCAAGCAACCCCGACTTGCAGGCGTTTGCCAATGCCCACCGCTCACTGGCCGACCGCCTCCGCAACAGTTTTGTGCCGCTGCTGTCCGAACCGGTGCCTGCAGCCCTGATGGAGGCTGCGACACCGCCATCGGCCAGCGTGACCGATCTTTCCGCGGCGCGCGCGGCGCGCGTGCGGGCCGCACTGCCACAGCGCCGCTGGGTGCCGCAGTTTGCCGCGTTGGCGGCCAGCCTGGCATTGGGCCTGTTCATCGGGCGTGGCACGCTGGAGGGGTCTGTTGGCAGCCCGGTGGTGAGCGGGGCCGGAGGGATCGCTGCCGGCGGCGTGCTGGCGGTGGCGCTGAACGATCAGCTTGCCGCCAGCCCGGGCAATGGCCCTGTGCGCGTGGCATTGAGCTTTCGCGACCATGACGGCCGGGTGTGCCGCAGCTGGCAGGCCGCCGCGCAGGAGGGCATTGCCTGCCGGGCTGGGGATGGCTGGGCCGTCACGGCCGTGATCGCCCGTGCCAGCGAGGATGGCGGCAGTTATCGCATGGCAAGCGGCTCCGGTGTGGCCGCGCTGGTGGACGGGATGATCGCCGGCGAGCCGTTTGATGCGGCGCAGGAGCAGGCGGCAAAGGCCAAGGGTTGGCGTTGACATTGGGGCGGCGGCGGTGTTCGGGTGACGCGCAACCCTTGGGAGATTGCCCATGATCAAGATGTTTGTCGCCCTTGCTGTGATGGCCCTGCCGGCTGCCGCCCTCGCCCAAACGGCCGCGCCTGCCGCGCCCGCTGCCCCGGCTGCGCCGGCTGCCCCGGCGGCTGTCAGCCTCGACACGCCGATCGAGGTGCTGATCGCCAATGAGAAGACCAAGGCCGTGCTGGATGCCCGCATTCCCGGCCTGACCAGCCACCCGATGCTGGACCAGTTCAAGGCGATGAGCCTGAGGCAGCTGGCGCCGATGTCGGGCGGGCAGTTGACCGATGCCATGCTGGAAGGCGTGGCCGCGGATCTTGCCGCCGGCAAGTGATCCCGCCTCTTGCCCGCGCGGTGCCGATGGTGGCACCGTGCCGGGCATGAGCGACATTCCCAAAGTCTGGCTGACCGCCGATGGCCTGCTGGCCGACAGTTTCCGGCTGGCGCGTGCAGTGCTGGAATCGGGGTTTCGCCCCACCCACCTCGTCGGCATCTGGCGCGGCGGGGCCCCCATCGGCATTGCCGTGCAGGAATTTTTCGATGTGCACGGGGTGGAATGCGATCATATCGCCATCCGCACCGCCAGCTACAGCGGGATCGACCGGCAGGCGAAGACCGTGAAGGTCTATGCGCTGGGCTATCTGATCGACACGTTGAACGCCGATGACCGGCTGTTGATCATCGATGATGTGTTTGACAGCGGCCGCAGCGTCGAGGCGGTGCTGGCCGAGCTGAAGGCCCGTTGCCGCGCCAACACGCCGGCCGATATCCGCATCGCCACCGTGTGGTACAAGCCGGCGCGCAACCAGACCGCGCTGACGCCGGATTATTTCATCCATGAAAGCAATGACTGGCTGGTGTTCCCGCACGAGATCGACGGGCTGACGGCGGACGAGATCCGCGCCCACAAGCCGGC
>CAZAWH010000045.1:0-20156 GCA_964488775.1 uncultured Sandarakinorhabdus sp.
CGGTCTTCACGATCGAGCCAGCGCCATCGATCACGCCGTTCAGCGTGAAGGTGAACGCGTTGGTGTTGACCGTGCCGGCGCCCAGCGTGGTGATGCCGTTAGCCAGGGCCAGATCCGCTGCACCCGCGTTCAGCGTGGTGCCACCCGACATGGTCAGGCCGCCGGTGCCCAGCGCCGCATTGTTGGTGACGGTGATCGAACCCGCCACCAGCGACGTGCCGCCGGTGTAACCATTGGCGTTGGTCAGCGTCAGGTCACCCGAACCGATCTTGTTGATCGAGCCCGCACCCGAAATCACACCGCTCAGGGTCAGGGTGTTGGCGCCGGTGTCCACCGTGCCCACGCCAGCGGTGGTAACGGCATTGGCCAGGTTCAGACCGTTGGCGCCAGCGATCAGGCTGGTGCCATCGGCCATCGCCAGCGTGCCGGTGCCAAGCGAAGCGTTGTTGAACACCGTGATGCTGCCGGCGTTCAGGTTGGTGCCGTTGCTGTAGGTGTTGGCGCCCTGCAGGTTCAGGTTGCCGCTGCCGATCTTCACCAGCGTGCCGGAGATGCCGCCGTCGCTGATGATGCCGGTCAGGGTCAGGCCGTTACCCTGGGTGTCGATGGTGCCCAGACCGTTCAGCGTCACCAGGTTGGCGAAGCTCAGGCCATTGGCCGCCGCCTGGAAGGTGGTGCCGCCGTTGATGGTCAGACCGCCGGTGCTGATGCTGCTGTTGTTGGTCACAGCCAGCGTGCCGGCGTTGATGGTGGTGCCACCAACATAGGTGTTCACGCCCGACAGGGTCAGCGTGCCGGTGCCGGCCTTCACGATGCCGCCGTTGCCGGAGACCACACCCGTCAGCGTGAAGCTGCCCGCGGCGCTGTCGATCGTGTTGGAACCGGTGGTGATGATGGCATTGGCCACCGTCAGCGTGCCGCCGCCGTTCAGCAGGGTGGTGTTGCCCAGCAGCGAGATGCTGTTGGTGCCCGCCGCCGTGGCCGTGTTGAGCTGCAACGTGCCAGCCTGCACTTCGGTGCCGCCGGAGAAGTTCACATTGTTGCCGCCCAGGGCCAGCGTGCCGGCGCCCTGCTTGAACAGGATGCCGTCACCCTGCAGCGTGCTGTTGACCGTCGCGGTCACCCCAGCATCGGTGAAGGCGAACATGCCGGTGCCGACGCCAGTGCTCTGGTTGTCGATGATGCCGCCGGTCAGCGTGTAGCCGTTGGTGACAAACTGCAGGCCCTGCGGACGGAAGGTGCCGTTCAGGGTCACCGTGCCCGCCGCGCCGGCAAACACCGCCACGCTGTTGTTGAACCAGTTGGTGTTCAGCTGGCTGTCCGGATCGCCGGTCCAGTTGGAACCGCCCACCGACCAGGTGCCGCTGCCGCCGTTGATCGCGCCGTTGCCGGTCGCATCGGCGCCATCCCAATATTGGATGAAGGTGCCCGGCTGGGTCACCACAAGGTTGACCTGACCCGGGATCAGCGTCTGCACCAGGCCGCTGAATGCGCCCGGCAGCGTCTGCACCTGCACGTTGGTGGAGCCCGCCATCAGCGCGCCCTGATAGGTGAACAGGTTGTAGACCCCGAGGCCGAAGCTGCCACCGGTCGATTCACGCACGGTCAGGCGACCGCCCAGACGCAGGTTGGTCACCGCGACCTGATCGTTCAGCGGGCCACCGTTGACGTAACCGTCACCCAGATCGAAGACCAGCGAAGACTGTTCGTTCAGCAGCAGAGTGCCGATGGTCAGACGGCCGACCTGGCCGTTGCCACCCACACCAGCCGAGAGCACGCCAGCGTTGGCGACTTCGACGATGCCGTTGATCGTGCCGGTGCCCGACAGGGTCGCGCCGGCGCGCACGTTGGTCAGCTGGTTGGCGTTCACCAGGGTGCCGGTCACGGCCAGTTCGCCCTGCGCCACTTCGATCTGCGAAGTGATCGTGTTGGCAGCGTTGGCGAGCGTCACGGTGCCCAGGCCAACCTTGTTGAACACGTTGACATCGGAACCCGACACCACACCGGTGAGCACGATGTTGCCGTTGCCGCCAACGGTCGCGTTCGGATCGTTGATGGCAATGTTGCTGCCGATGGTGCGGGTGGTGCCGCCGGTGTTGTTGCGGATACCAGCCGCGGCGTTGATGTTCACCGTGTTGCCGGTGCCCAGCGCATTGTTGTTGTTCACCACCACCACGGCGCTGTTCAGGTTCACATCACCGGTGAAGCTGTTGTTGCCGTTGATGACGATCTGGCCCGTGGTGGCACCGTTGGTGGTGAAGCCGCCCGCGCCGTTGATGGTGCCGTTCAGCACCAGGTTGGTGCCGTTGGTGCTCACCGCGCCGGTCACCGGGTTGATGATCAGCAGATTGCCAACCAGATCAATGGTGGTCTGGCCGCTGGCGAAGGTGATGTTGTTGGCCAGCGTGATGGTGCCGGCGCCCGGCGCCAGGCCGGCAACGAAGGTGGTGCCATCCTGCGTGGTCAGCAGGCCCGAACCGATGGCGTTGCCATCATCGATGCGCAGCGTGCCGGCATTGAGGTTGGTGCCACCGGCATAGGTGTTGGTGCCGGTCAGGGTCAGGCGGCCATCACCGATCTTGGTGAGGGCGCCAGCGCCCGAGATCACGCCGTTCAGGCGCACATCGCTGGCGCCAACCGTGTCGATGGTGCCGGTCACGCCGGCGTTGATCGCCACCGTGCGGGCCGAGGTGACATCGGCGGTGAACTGCAGGGTGGAGCTGCCGGTGAAGGTCACGCCACCGGCCAGAGCGCCCAGCGCGCCGTTGCTGGCCACCGAAACCGTGCCGGCATCGATGATGGTGCCGCCAGCATAGCTGTTGCCGGCATTGCCGAGCACCAGGGTGCCGCCACCGATCTTCTGCAGGGCCGAGGTGCCGCTGACCACGCCATTGGCAGCCAGTGTGGTGCCGCCATCGGTGTTGAAGGTGTTGGCCACCGCGCCGTTGAGCGCGATGTCACGGGTCGTCACGAAGCTGCCGGTGGTGCGCAGTTCGGCGTCGTTCAACGCCAGCGCGGAGCCCGCAGCGCCAAGGCCGGAATCGGCCCCGATGATCACGGTGGTGCCGGTGACGTTGGTGCCGCCGGTGTAGGTGTTGACGCCGCTGAGGAAGATGCGGCCGTCACGCGTGCCGGCGCCGCCGGTCGAGATCAGGGTGAGCGGGCCGGTGTCACCCACCGCGCCGTTCAACACCAGATCGTTGGTGGCGGCATCGAAGGTCACCGCACCGGCGATGCCGATGTTGTTGGCCAGCGTGCGGTTGCCTTCGGCGACCAGCGTGGTGCCAGCGGCCATCGCCACGTTGCCGACACCAAGCGCGGTGTCGGTGGCGGCGACCACGGTGCCGCCGTTGATGTCAAAGCCGTTGAAGCCGTTGTTGCCGCCCAGCGTCAGCGTGCCGGTGCCGTTCTTGGCCAGCACGCCACCGTTGATCACGGTGTTGATGCGGGCATCGTTGGCACCCAGGTTGATGGCGCTGTTGTTGGCGTTGAACGAGCCCGCGCCGCCCAGCAGATAGCCGGTGGTGACAAAGCCCATCTGGTCGAAGTTGATACCAGCCGTTTCGACATCCACGGTGCCGGCGACGCCGCCGAACTCGATATCATCGGTGGCGTTGTTGCCATAGGCGAGGTTGAAGGTGCCGTCGCTGTTGGTGAAGTTGGTGTTCACCAGGTTGAACGTGCCGTTGCCGCCATCGATCGTGCCATCCGGCGCCATGTCGGTGCCGTCCCAGCGATAGGTGCCGGTGAAGGCGACGTTCAGCTGCACGATACCGGCGCCCGAAGCCACCGGACCAGCGAGGATCGAATAGGTCACGTCAACCGGCGGCGCGGTCGAGATGGTGAGCGTGTTGTTCGCCACCAGGTTGCCATAGGTGATGATGGTGCGGTTGCCCACGCCAACATTGAAGCCCGGCAGGCCGGTGATGTTCAGCACACCATCCAGCGTCAGGTTGTTGTTGACCACGATCAGATCGGCGTCAGTGCCCGGCACCGCAGCCAGACCGGCCAGTTCAAAGTCCAGGTTGCTCAGGTTGTTGAGCACCAGGCTGCCAAAGGTCATGGTACCCGGGCTGTTGCCGGGGCTCAGGCGGCCGCCATCGGCGACAACCGTGGTGCCTGCGGCCGAGCCGGAGCCGGTCACGCGGGTGCCGTTCAGCGCATTGATGCCGCCGGCGATGCTGCCTTCCAGGTCAATTTCACCGTCGGTCAGCTGGATGTTGCCGCTGTAGGTGCCAGCACCGGTCAGTTCGAGCACGCCCGAACCCGACTTGGTGAAGTCATTCATGCCCGACAGCACGCCACCGATGATGAAGCGGCCGGTGCCGCTGTTGATGCCGGTGGCCGCGCCGACGATCTGCACGTCATTGCCGATGCTCACCGTGCCAGTGGCACCCAGAACGCCGTTCGCGAACAGCTGCACCAGACCGCCCGGGGTGCCGAGCGCATTGCTTGCCGCCACGCGCAGTTCGCCGTCGAACACGTCGACACCGCCGGTGAAGCTGTTGCCGCCATTGCCGACGATCAGCGTGCCGGCACCGCCCTTGCGCAGTTCCGACCCGGAAATCAGGCCATTGAGGGTCAGCGTTTCGCCACCGTTGACATCAACCTGGCCGAAGGTGCCGCCCAGAGCGATGCTGCGATCGGAGGCGAAGGTGCCGCCCACCGCCAGCAGGCCTTCATTGATCGCCACGGCGTTGGTCAACGCGCCGAGCGCGCCATCGGCTGCAACCGCCACGATGGCATTGGCACCGATGGTGACGGTGCCGGCAAAGCTGTTGCCGGCGTTGCCGAGCGTGACGGTGCCGCCAAACGGCACCACCGCCGTGGTGGTGACGGTCAGGCCGCCGTTGCCCGAGACCAGACCATTGAGCGTGCCCGAGAAATTGTTGGTCGCAATCGTTGCCGTGCCATCGAGGACGATGTCGTTGGCGAGCGTCAGGTTGTTGCCGAAGGCCAGCGTGGCGCCGGCCAGCGCGATGCTGCCCGTGCCGGCGGCGCCATCATTGCCAAGCTGCAGCGTGGTGCCGATGGCAGCAGTGGTGCCGCCAGTGTAGCTGTTATTGCCATTGAGCACGAGAGTGCCATCGCCGGCCAGACGCAGCTGCGAACCGCTCACATCGCCGTTCAGCGTCAGCGTGCTGCTGTTGAAGATGGCCACCTGGCCAAAATCGCCATCGAGCACGACGGACCGGCCCGAGGCCCAGCTGGCATTGGTGGCCAGTTGGGCGTTGCGCAACGTCAGGCCGCCAGCGGCATCGCCAAGGCCGGAATCGGCGGTGACGAAGACGCCCGCACCATCGACCGTGGTGCCGCCCATGTAGCTGTTGACATTGCCCAGCGCGGCCTGGCCGGTGAAGCTGTTGCCGGCGGTGTTGACGATGGTCAAGCCGCCCGCGCCGCTGACCGGGGCGTTGATGAAGAAATTGTCGCCCGCCGTGTCAAGGGTGACGGCGCCATTCAGCTGGAGGCCATTGAACACGTTTCGCGCGCCGGTACCGCCGCGCCGCAGGGTGGTGCCGTCGGCGAAGACGGCGCTGCCCGCGCCCATGGCAGCATCAGATGCGGCAACCACAGTGCCGCCGTTAACGGTGAAGCCACCCGTAAAATTGTTTGTGCCGCCGAGGATCAGCGTGCCCGCGCCGTTCTTGGTGACACCCCAGGCAGCGTTGTTGTTGATGTTGCCGTTCAGCGTCAGCGTGAAGGCGGCAGTATCGAGCACCAGCGCCTTCAGTGAGAAGATGTTGTTGGCAAACACCAGGCCGTCGGCGCCGGCTTCGATGGCAGCGCTGCCGCCGAATTCGGTGTTGATGATCTGGCCGGTGCCCAGCGCCGTGTTGTTGCCGGCCACCACGCGGCCACCATCGATGAACAGCTGGTTGTAGTTGTTGTTGCCGTTCAGCGTGACAGTGATGCTGCCCAGCTTGTTGAAACTGCCGGTGTTGAAACCGGTAACATCGCCATTGAGGATGATGTGATCATTGGCCGTCGCGCCCGTGACGCCGGCAAACTCGAAACCGTTGCCATCGACGTTGATGTTGTTGCTGACCGTCAGCGTGCCGCCAGTGAAATTGCCGAGCACGGAAATACGGTTGAGCGTGATGGTGCCGGTGCCCAGCGCGTTGGCCGACAGGACACGCAGGCGCCCGCCGTTGGTGGTGTTGCCGTCACCCACGATCAGGTTGCCGGTATAGGCACCATTGTTGCCACCAAGGGCAAGCGCGCCGCCACCGATCACCTGCAGGCTGCCGGCACCGGTGAGATTGCCGTTCAATTGCAGAACGTTGCCGATGAACCCATAGGGCGGACCAGCTGTGCCGCCGGTGCCGGTCACGACGGTGGCGGCGTCCAGCTGGATGTTGTTGGCCAGCGTGCGCGTCGTCTGGATCACGCCCAGCGACGCCAGCGTGGTCGCCGCCGCAACCGTCACATCACCGGTGCCAAAGACCGTGTCGCCCCCGATGCCGATGGTGCCGCCCTGCAGGCGGGTGCCACCCGAATAGCTGTTGTTGCCGGTCAGGTTCAGCTGGCCAGCCGAACCCAGATCAACCTGGCCGCCACCCGAAATATCGCTGGCCAGCGTCGCGGTCGCGCCGGTGCCGTTGATATCGACATTGCCGGTCACCGTGATGCCCTGACCGACGCTGATGCCGTTGCCGACGTTCAGCACGGTGCCATCGGCCATCGCCAGCACGTTGGCGGCATTGCCCAGGCCGTTGTTGTTGCCCACGCTGATGGCACCGGCATTCAGAGCGACATTGCCCTGGAAATTGTTGTTGCCGTTGAGGGCCAGCGTGCCGGCGCCGGTCTTGGTGAAGCCGTTCAGGCCCGACACCACGCCGTTCAGAGTCAGATTCGTGGCGGCATCCAGCGTGATGCCGGCGCCGTCGAGGCCGATATCATTGGCCAGCGCCACCGCATTGGTGATCGAACCCAGCGTGGTGTTGGCGCCCATCGACACGGTGCCCGTGCTCAGCGCCGCATCATTGCTGATGTTGACGCGGCCAGCGGCCAGGGTGAAGCCATCGGTGAAGCTGTTGGCGCCGTTCAGCACCAGCGTACCGGTGCCGTTCTTGGTGAGGCCGTTGATGCCCGACAGTTCGACGTTCACCGTCGCGGTGACGCCCGGATCCACGGTGATGACGCCGCTGATCGCGCTCAGCGTTTCGGCCGCAATCGGATTCAGCACATAGCCGTCGGTCTGGAAGATCAGCCCTTCGTAGAAGAAGCTGTCGGCGACCGTGACCGTGCCGGCGGTGCCGGCGAAGAAGGCGCGGCTGCTGTTGAGCACATTGCCCCACGCCACGCTCAGCGCGCCGGTGTTGTTGGTCCAGTTGGTGTCTGCAGCCGTCCAGGTGCCGGCGGCGCCATTGATCACGTTGTCAGCGAACGGACCAGCGCCGTCCCAATAATAGTCAGCAAGGCTGACGATCAGATCGACATTGCCGCCGCCATTGCTGAAATTATACTCAAAGCCCGCCGGCAGGGTGCCGAGGGTCAGGGCGCCGGCCAACGCGCCACCATAGGTCATCAGGCGATAGGTGCCGAGACCAAAGCCGGCGAGCGCATTGACGTTGAGCGAACCGCCCAGGTTGAGGTTGCCGGTCACCACCACGAAATCGTTGGTGCCAGGCACCAGCGACGGCGCGCCAAGGTCGAAGTTGAGATTGCCGCCCAGGTTGAGGTTGGTCACGGTCAACGTGGCGACCGCGCCGGGACCCGACAGGGCATTGCCCGGCGACAGCGTGCCGCCAGCGTTCACCGCCACCGTGCCGGTGTCGACAAAGCCGGTGCCGGCCAGAGTACCGCCATTGTTGACGGTCACATCATTGAACAGGCGGCCGGTCAGGTTGACGGTGCCGCCGTTGACATCAAGGCCGCCCGACAGGATGTTGCGGTTGCCAGCAGCGGCGCTGGTGTTGGTGATGGTCAGCACGCCAGAGCCGGTCTTGGTCAGGCCAAGGGTCTGGCCGGTGCCGGTGTCCGCATCGAAGATGCGGCCACTCAACGTGGCGTTGTTGGCGCCGGTGTCGATCGTCGCTTCGACCGCACCGGAGCCGTTGAGGCTGAGAATCCCGCGGGTCACGTCGATACCGCCCGCGGTGAAGGCGAGGCCGGTGCCCGATGCGGTGAAACGCACGGTGCCGGCCGCCGACAGCGCCGTGGCGCTGCCCAGCGCAAGCGTACCGTTATGGATGCGGACCACGCCGGTGAAGCTGTTGTTGCCGGTCAATTCGACGGTGCCGCCGTTGCCGGTGGGTTCCACCACGAAATCACGCGGACCGGAGATATTCCCGGACAGGGTGAAGGTGACGCCGGCATCGGGCGCACGCACCTGCAGCGGCTGCGTGGTCAGCACGAAATTGTTGGCAATAGTGAGGTTCAGGGCCGGATTGGCCAGACCCAGCACCGTGCCGGAGGTGATCCCGACATCGCCGGTGCCCAGCGCGGTGGCAGAGCCAACCAGGACAATGCCGCCGCCAAAGGTGGTGCCGCCAGAATAGCTGTTGGCGTTCATCAGGCGCAGGGTGGAGGCGCCGCCGGTCTTGGTCAGGCTGCCGGTGCCGCTGATGGTGCCGCCCAGGGTCAGCGTGTTGGTGCTGTTCACCGCAACAGTGAGCGCGTCATTCACCACGATATCATTGTCGAACACGCGGTCGCCGGCGCCGGCGGTGCCGAACGAGCTGGCGCCAGTGACGGTCATAACATTGTTCACGCCCAGCGCGTTGTCCGAACCGATCCGGATGCCGCCGGCATTGAGGGTGATCGCGCCGGTGTTGGTCGCGGTGCCCGAGAAGGTCTGGATGCCCACACCCGACTTGGCGATGCTCAGATCACCCGACAGCGCGCCGGCATAGGTGCTGTTGGCAGCCGAATCGATCGTCAGCACCGCCGAACCAACGCTGTTGGTGACAGTGGCGCCCGCCGTGCCGGACAGGCCGTTCACCGTGTTGTTGAAGCCGGCCAGATCAACCGTGCCGCCCGAAATGCTGAGCAGCGAATTAGGGGACAGGGCCGTCGTCGACCCGGCGATCAGGGTGGAGCCGGTCTGGACCAGGGTCGTGCCGCTGAACGTGTTCACACCCGAGAGCGTCACCGAGCCGATGCCCGACGTGGTGAGGCTGAGCGTGCCCAGCGAGTCGGTCAGGTTGCCGCCAAAGGCCGGGAGGGCAACGGCCGTGTTGACCCGCAACTGGCCGTTGGTGATTTCCGTGGGATTGTTGAGCGGCGCCCCGGTGAAATCGGTGACGACCAGCGGGCCGCCCCCGATGTCAAAGGTTTGTGCCGACGCCGGCACCAGCGCCGTGCCGGCCAGCATCGCAGCCGCCACACCGAGTCGCAGGCTGCGGCGCGCCATCGGAACGGTGTTGCCACCAAGGTTGGACAGCGTGCGGCTGGTGAAGTTCTTCGACATAATGCCCCCGGGGTAAATGACGTACGTATACAGACCGTGCCATACTTACCGCATAGCTACGGCATTGCAACTGGTTTGGTTGTGAAAAAACTGTGGAATTTGCGCCCATTCAGGCGGTTTCCTGTGGCTCCGCCGCCGCGCTCCACGGCTGGGCCCGCACCCGCGCCTCGACACCCAGCAAGGCCGGATACGCATTGACATCCAGCCCGAACCGCCGGGCGTTGTAAAGCTGCGGCACCAGGCACAGATCGGCCAGCGAGACCGCATCGCCATGAAGACAGGTCCCGCCATGGCGGCCATGAAACGCCTCCAGCGCGGCCAGGCCGTCGCCCATCCACTGGTGCAGCCAGGCCGTCACCGCTGCGTCATCCTGCCCCATCGGGCCGCGCAGCCAGCGCTGCACCCTGAGGTTGCCCAGCGGATGCACATCGGCGGCCACCACCAGCGCGGCGCCGCGCACCAGCGCCCGGCCCAGCGGGTCGGCCGGCAGCAGCGGCGGCGATGGCACTGTTTCCTCAAGATATTCGATGATGGCCAGGCTCTGGCTCAACACGGCCGTGCCATCCACCAGCACCGGCACCAGCCCTTGCGGATTGCGGGCCAGATGCGCGGCGCTGCGCTGGTCGCTGTGCAGCAGGTTGATCGGCACATGCGTCGCCGTCAGCCCCTTGTAAGCCAGTGCCAGCCGCACTCGCCACGAGGCCGTGGACCGCCAGTAATCATAGAGGATCAGACCGCTCATCCTGCCCCCTCAGGCCAAATCAACCCCCCGGAATCACCCCCCAGTGTCACCCCTTGTTGAAGGGGTTGCGGCCGCCCCGGAAACTCAGCCGGATCGGCAGGCCGCCAAAGTCCAGATCCGCCGCCAGACTGTTGGTCAGATAGCGGGCATAGCTGGGCGGCAACGCATCGGTGCGGTTGCCGAACACGACAAAGGTCGGCGGCCGGGATGCCACCTGGGTGGCATAACGAAGCTTGATGCGGATTCCCCCCGGCGCCGGCGGCGGGTTGCGGGACAGCGCGGCTTCGAACCAGCGGTTGAGCGCCGAGGTCGGCACCCGGCGCGACCAGCGCTCGCGGGTTTCGAACGCCACCTTCATCAGCGTGTCGAGCCCCTTGCCGGTGGCGCCGGAACAGGTGAGCAGCGGCACGCCCTTCACCTGCGACAGGCCTTCATCCAGCGCCTTGCGCACGCCCTGGAACAGCCGGCTCTGATCCTCGGCCACATCCCATTTGTTGAGCGCAATGATCAGCGCCCGGCCTTCGGACAACACCATGTCGGCGATGCGCAGATCCTGCGATTCCAGCCCCTGGGTCGCATCGAGCAGCAGCACCACCACCTCGGCGAAATCCACCGCAAGCTTGGTGTCGGCGGCCGACAATTTCTCCAGCTTTTCCGTCACCCGCGCCCGCTTGCGCAGGCCGGCGGTGTCCACCAGCCGCACCGGCTGGCCATCAAAATTCCAGTCGATGGCGATCGAATCGCGGGTGATGCCCGCCTCCGGCCCGGTCACCAGCCGCTGTTCGCCCAGCAATCGGTTGATCAGGGTGGATTTGCCGGCATTGGGCCGGCCGACGATGGCGATCTTCAATGGCCCGGGCGGCGGCTCCGGCGCGGCATCCTCCGCTATGGATTCGGTGCCGAGATCGGCCTCCACCTCAGCGTCCGCTTCGGCCGCCAGATGCGGGGCCAGCGCCTGGTAGAGATCAGCCAGGCCCAGGCCATGTTCGGCCGACAGGCCAATGGGTTCGCCCAGGCCCAGTTCATGGCCCTCGTTCAGGCCGGCCTCGGCCTGCATGCCTTCGGCCTTGTTGGCAACCAGCACCAGCGGCACGCCGCGCCGCCGCAGCCAGCCAGCAAAATGCCGGTCGAGCGGGGTCACACCGGCGCGGGCGTCATAGACCAGCAGGGCCACCGCGGCGCGGGCCACCGCGGCTTCGGTCTGGGCGCGCATGCGGCCCGACAGGCTGTCATCGCTGCCATCCTCGAAACCGGCGGTGTCCACCGCCACAAAGTCCAGATCGAACAGGCTGGCCTTGCCCTCGCGCCGGTCACGCGTCACGCCCGGCTGGTCGTCCACCAGCGCCAGGCGCTTGCCGACCAGCCGGTTGAACAGGGTGGATTTGCCCACATTGGGGCGGCCGACGATGGCCACACGCGGGGCATCGGGCGCAATATCAAGTACGTTGGACATGCTCATCGCGCCGGGCCTTACCAGCCCCGGCGGTTCAGCGATAGGCCGTCACGCTGCCATCGTCGGTCAATTGATACAGCGTGCCGCCCGCCACCACCGGCGGCAGATAGGCCGCGGCCTTCAGCTTGATGGTCGCCAACCGCTTGCCCTCATAGGGATCGATGGCCAGCAGCTCGCGGTTGGAACCGGCCACCCACAGCCGCTCGCCGGCCAGCACCGGGCCGGCCCACTGGATGGCGCCCTTCTTCTTCTTGACCTTGCGATACTGGTCCAGTCGCGTGACCCAGCGCACCTTGCCTTCCGACCGGGTGATGCACAGCACCTCGCCGTCAACGGTGACGACATAGAGGAATTCGCCGGCCAGCCACGGCGTCCACACACCGGCAAAATTGCGTTCCCAGGCGCGCTGCCCGGTGGCCAGTTCCAGCGCCACCATGCGGCCGCCATGGCCGATGGCAAACACCCGGCCGCGATCGATCACCGGCGAACCGTCGATATCGGCCAGCGCCGCCATGGCGGTCGACCGGCCGGTACGGGCCAGCTGGTCCTGCCAGACGGTGCGGCCATTTTCGGCGCGCAGCGCGTTCAGTTCGCCCGACGAGAAACCGGCCACCACCGTGTCCAGCTGCACCGCCGGCGCACCGGTGCCCAGGATGCCGGCCACTTCCACGGTGCCCGTCACCGTCCACAACAGGTCGCCGGTGGCGCCGTTCACGGCATGCAGCTGATTGTCCTGCGAGACAAAGAACACCCGGTTGCCCGCCACGGTCGGCGCGCCGCGCAGCGGCTGGCCCAGCGGCTTTTCCCACAATTTGTGGCCATCGCCGGCATCAAAGGCCGCCGCCACGCCATAACCGGTCGCAGCATAAACCCGGCCGTCGCCATAGGACACACCGCCGCCAAAGGCCGCGCGGTTATTGCGCTTGGGCAGGCGGATCTCGCCGCTCCACAACGGCCGGCCGGTGGCGGCATCAAACGCCTTCACCTCGCCCGCCGTGTTCATGGCAAACAGCTTGCCGCCGCCCACCACCGGCACGGCGTTGAGGCGCGCCGTCGCGCTGCTGCCCTTGCCGATGCTGGCGCGCCAGGCTTCCACCGGCCGTTCTGCCAGCACCAGATGGCCGCCCACCTTGGCCGGGGTGCCGCCGGGCTGGGCCCATTCGGCATTGGCCTCCGGCGCCGGCAGCACGATGGCCGTGTCCTTCAACTCGGCTTCGGCTTCGGCGCGGGTTTCGAAACTCAGGATCGGGATGCGTTCGCCGATCGTGGGGGTGCGGCTGCGGTTGGCCTTCTTGAACACGCCGCACCCGGCCAGCGCCAGGCTGGCCATCAGGATCAGGGTGCCGCTGCGCAGACCGCGCTTGATGCTGCTGTTCACGCGCTCGCCCTCACTGCGCCGCCGGCTGGGCAGCGATGCCCAGCGTCGTCACGTCCACACCCACGGCAATGGCCAGCTGCGCCGCGCGGCTGCGCAGGCTCGGGCTCATCGCCTCGTCCTTCACCATGGCGATCAGGATCGGCCTGGCCTGTTCGGGCTTGCCGTCGCGGATCAACGCCACGGCCACCAACTCGCCGGCCACACCGAACCAGCCGTTGCCCGGCACCGCCAGCGGCTTCAGCTTGGCCACCACATCGGCCGGGCGCATCTGGTCAAAACCGATGCGCACCGCCTTCAGCAAGGCGGCATCGCGCACCGGCTGCGGCTGGGCGGCATCGGCCGCCACCGCTTCATACAGGCCGCGCGCCTTGGCCTTGTCACCGCCGGCCAGCGCATCGTTGGCCAGCACCAGCCGCGCCAACCCGGCATAGGCCGGCGGGCCATCGCGGGTCATTGCTTCCAGCACCGGGCGGGCGCGGGCGCCCTCCCCCACCTCCAGCTGGGTCATCGCTTCGGTGAGCGCCATGCCAGCGGCCCCGGCGGCCTTTTCCTGCCGGTCCTGCCAGAACAGCCAGCCGGCCAGCGCGGCCAGGCCCAGCACCAGCACGGCAATGCCGATGCGGCCATAGCGCTGCCACAGCCCCAGCAACTGGGAACGACGATATTCCTCGTCCACTTCGCGCAGGAAGGCATCTTCGGGATTGGCAGGCGTGTTGGCCAAGGTGATCATGCTCCGGATACAGCGGTGTGGCACCGCCGATATTGCCGGCGGGTGAATGCCCGACACGGCCGCAAAGGTAAAGCCTCAGCGATAGAGCTGTGCCGCGGTCGGGAACTGGCGGGCGCGCACCCGGGCGGCATAATCGGCCGCCGCCGCTCCGATACGGCCGGCCAGATCGTCAAAGCGTTCGACAAAGCGCGGCACCCGATCGAACATGCCCAGCATGTCGTCCACCACCAGCACCTGGCCATCGCATTCGGCCGCCGCGCCAATGCCGATGGTCACGCACGGCACCGATCGCGTGATGTCGATGGCCAGCCCTTCCACCACGCCTTCCACCACCATGGCAAAGCAGCCGGCATCGGCCACTGCCTGCGCATCGTTCAGGATCTTGGCGCGTTCCGCCTCGCTGCGCCCGCGCGCGCCATAACCGCCCAGCGCGTTCACCGCCTGCGGGGTCAGGCCGACATGCGCCATCACCGGGATGCCGCGATCGACCAGGAACCGGATGGTCGGCGCCATCACCGCGCCGCCTTCCAGCTTCACCGCCGCCGCGCCGGTTTCGCGCATCACCCGCGCCGCCGTGCGATAGGCGGCCTCCGGGCTTTCCTCATAGGTGCCGAACGGCAGGTCGATCACCACCACGCTGCGATAACTGCCGCGCACCACGGCGGCGCCATGGGCGATCATCATCTCCAGCGTCACCTTCACCGTGGTGTCGAGGCCATAGATCACCTGGCCCAGCGAATCGCCCACCAGCAGCAGGTCGCAATGCGGATCGAGCAGTTGCGCCATGCGCGCCGTGTAGGCCGTAAGCATCACCACCGGCTCGCCACCCTTGCGCCGGGCGATGGCCGGCACCGTCAGGCGCCGCACCGGCTCCGGCACCGGGTGGGCGCGGGACGTGCTGGTATCAAGCGTGAAGGTCGTGCTCATGGGGGCGGGGTTTACGCCCGCCCCCGGGAGAACTCAACCAAACAGCTTGGCCGCCGTCTTCGCGATCAGCTCGCCCTGGTGGCGGGCGCCGGCCAGATCGGTTTCCGACGGCTGGCGGCTGCCGTCGCCGGCGGCGACCGTGGTGGCGCCATAGGGCGAGCCGCCCACCACCTCGTCGGTGCGCATCTGGCCCTGGTGGCTGTAGGGCAGGCCGACAATGGTCAGGCCGAAGTGCAACAGGTTGGTGATGATCGAGAACAGGGTCGTCTCGTTGCCGCCATGCTGGGTGGCGCTGCTGGTGAAGGCGCCGCCCACCTTGCCGTTCAGCGCGCCCGTCGCCCACAGCTTGCCGGCGCCATCGAAAAAGGCGGCGAGCTGGCCCGGCATCCGGCCAAAGCGGGTGGGCGCGCCGACGATGATCGCATCATAGTTGGGCAGATCATCGACGCTGGCCACCGGGGCGGCCTGGTCCAGCTTGAAATGATTGGCCGCGGCGATCGCATCGGGCACGGTTTCGGGCACGCGCTTGATGTCCACGCTCGCACCGGCGGCCCGTGCGCCATCGGCAACCGCATTGGCCATCGCCTCGATATGGCCATAGGTCGAATAATAAAGCACCAGAATCTTCGGCATCGTCGTCACTCCCTGATCGCCAGCCCTGCCGGCATGGGCCCTGCACTAAGGCCTCGCCCTCTTCTCGAAAATCTGGATAATATCGAAATCATTGTTCAGGATTTCCGAAATGAAAATTGGCACCCCCACGCTTGATCAATTGGCCGTGCTGGTGGCCATCGCCGATCATGGCAGCCTTGCCGCCGCCGGCCGGGCGCTCGGCCGCGCCACCTCGGTCATCGCCTACCAGCTTGATGGCCTCGAATCGCAGCTCGGCATCGCCCTGTTCCACCGCGGCACCACCCGCCGGCCCCGGCTCACCGATGCCGGCCGGCTGGTGCTGGCCCATGCCCGCGAAACCCTGGGCAATGTCGCGGCACTGCAGGCCGGTGTCGCGGCCCTGAGCGAAGGGCAGGAGGCGGAACTGTCGCTCTCCGTCACCGTGATGTTTCCCATCGACACGCTGGTCGCCGCCCTCACCGCCCTGCAGGCCCGCTTTCCCACCCTGGCCGTGCGCCTGCATGTGGAGGCGCTGGGCGCGGTGCAGGCCCGGCTGTTCGATGGCAGCGCCACCCTGGCCATCGGCGGCGCGCTCGACGGGGTGAACGAACGGCTGGTGCGGCGCAGCCTGGCCGGGGTGCCGCTGGTGCCGGTGGCCGCGCCGGGCCACCCCCTCACCCGCCCCGACATCGCGCCCGGCGCGGCGCAGCGGCATCTGCAACTGGTGCTCACCGATCGCTCGCAGCTCACCCAAGGGCGGGATTTCGGCGTATTGTCTGCGCGCAGCTGGCGGCTGGGCGACATGAGCGCCAAGCATGCCCTGCTCAAGGCTGGCGCCGGCTGGGGCAACATGCCGGTGCCGATGGTTGCCGCCGATCTGGCCGCCGGCACGCTGGTGCAATTGCAGCTGCCGGATTGGCCCGGCACCACCTATCCCATCGAGCTGCTGCACCGCCCCGATCACACCCCAGGGCCGGCGGCGCGCTGGCTGATGGACTGGCTGGCTTTACAGGGGGCGCCAAGCCCCTGATAGTACAGCCGGGAGCAGTGCGAGGGGAACGATCACATGGCGGATGCCGACCGGCCATCATTGGCCACCCGCCTCGCCTTTGGCGTTGGCGCGGGTGCCTATGGCATCAAGGATGGCGGCTTCGGCTATTTCCTGCTGCTCTTCTACAGCCAGGTGATCGGCGTCGATGCGCGGCTGGTCGGGCTGGCGATCACCATCTCGCTGCTCGTCGATGCCCTGCTCGATCCGGTGATCGGCTTCTGGTCCGACAATCTGCGCTCGCGCTGGGGGCGGCGGCACCCGTTCATGTATGCCTCGGCCCTGCCGGTGGCGGCGACCTATTTCCTGATCTGGGATCCGCCGGCCGGCTGGTCACAATCCGCCTTGTTCTTCTACCTGCTTGGCCTCGCCATCTTCGTGCGGGTCAGCATCAGCCTCTATGAAATTCCCAGCACCGCGCTCGGCCCCGAACTGGCCAAAAGCTATGACGACCGCAGCGCCCTGTTCGGCTGGCGGCTGTTCTTCGCCTGGGTGATCGGCAGCATCATGAGCGTGGCCAATTTCTCCCTGATCTTCCCGGCCTTTGCCACCGCCGCCATCCCCAATGGCCAGTTCAACCGCGATGCCTATGAACTTTATGGCCTGATCGCCTCGGTGCTGATCTTCATCGCCATCCTGGTCTCCGCCGCCGGCACCCACAACCGCATCCCGCAATTGCGCACGGCCCAGCCGCGCCCGGCCGGCCGGCCCCGCGCCATCTTCCGCCAGATCTTTGCCACCATCGCCAACCGTGATTTCGCCGCCCTGTTCGTCGCCGCCATCTTCGGCGCCATCGCCACTGGCATCTCGGCCTCGCTCAGCTTCTATTTCTCGGCCTATTTCTGGGGGTTCTCCTCCCAACAGATCGGCCTGATCACCATGAGCGTCTTTGCCTCGGCGGCGATTGGCGGCGGCCTGGCGCCCACGGTCACCCGCCGGCTGGGCAAGCAGCGCGGCGCCATGGTGATCGGCATCCTGGCCGGCCTGGCCCTGCCGCTGCCGATCATCGCCCGGCTGCTGGGCCTGTTGCCGGCCAATGGCGATCCCGCCATCTTCTGGATCGTCTTCATCGTCACCATGGTCGATGTCGGCCTGATCATCTGCTTCCAGGCGCTCACCGCCTCCATGCTGGCCGATCTGGTGGAACAGGCCGAGGTGCGCACCGGCCAGCGATCGGAAGGCATTTTCTTTGCCGCCAACACCTTCATCCGCAAGGCGGTGCAGGGCCTGGGCGTGATGGCCGCCAGCCTGGTGCTGACGCTGGCCGAGTTTCCCAAAGGGGCGACGCCCGATCAGGTCGGCCCCGACAGCCTGTTCCGGCTGGGTGCCACCTATGTGCCGGCGATCTGGCTGGTGTGGGCCGGCATGATCCTTGCCGTCTCCCGCTACCGCCTCAGCCGCGCCGATCACGAGGCCAATCTGAAGACGCTGAACGAACGGGCATAGAACAAACCCGTCTTATTCCCCCGCGCCGCGGCTTGCGGCATGAACGGCGGCATGAGCCGCAAACGCACCGCCCTTGATCATCTCGCCGCGTCGAAACCGCCGCACATCGTCCACATGATCCCGCCCGGCGCGCCCGGCTACCGCGAGGCGGATGGCGGCGCCATGGTGATCAGCTCCCCGGCCGAGGTGGACGCCTGGCTGCGCCGCATCGCCCCCGGCGAAGTCGCCACGCTGGACCAGCTGCGCGCCGCCATTGCCCGCGCCCACGGCGTCGCCGTTGCCTGCCCGGTGTCCACCGCCATCTTTGCCAACATGGCCGCCCGCGCCGCCGAGGAACGGCGAGCCATGGGCGAAGACCCGGCCAGCCTCACGCCGTGGTGGCGGCTGCTGAAAAAGGGTGGCTTCCTGAACGAAAAGGCGCCCGGCGGCGGCGCCCTGCAGGCTGAGCTGCTGGCAACCGAAGGCGTGCGCGTCTCACCATTGCGCAAGAAACTGGCCGTGTTTGATTTTGCCGGGCGCAGCGCGGCGGCGCTGGACAAATAGTTATAACATAGTTTTTCTATTGATATGTCCATAAAACTAACGTACATCCCTGTCGGCCGCACGACGCGGCGCCGAAAGGGAGTTGAGCATGTCGAAATATCTACCGCTTGCCCGCCACCTCGAAAGCCTGCCGGCAGACCGTTGGGACGCCCGCTTTTCTGAAGTGGAAGAAGTGCTGGGATTCGCACTACCAACCAGCGCCCGCCGCCACCGTCCGTGGTGGGCCAATCAGGGAACAGCAGGCCATTCGCAGACAAGTGGCTGGATGAGTGCTGGGTGGCTCACCGAAAACGTGTCGCTGGAAGATGAGCGTGTCAGCTTCGTCCGCAACGCCGCCGGCATCACTTCTCCGCTTCCGCCGGCTTCATCAGCAGCCCCAGCGGGGCATGGCGGACGGGGACTTTCAATCAGCGATGCGAAGTTAGAACTATCAAGATACTATAATACCGCAGCAGAGAATATCGAAATCATCATCCGTGGCTGATTCCTTGACTCACTGCCGAGCCATTTCCATCACCACATCCCACTCCGCGTCGGTGATCGGCACCACCGAAAGGCGGAACTGGCGAAACATGGCCATGCCAGAGAGGCGCGGTTCGGCCTTCATTTCGGCCAGCGTCACGGCACGCGGCATCGGCGCCTTGGGGCCGACCATCACCGCCGGAAAGCGGCCCTTGGGGTCGGATGGATCAATGAAATGTTCGCCGACCACCTGGGCAATGCCGACGACGGCCAGCCCTTCATTGCTGTGATAGAAGAACAGCTCATCGCCAAGCTTCATGCTGCGCAGGTAGATGGCGGCCTGGTTGTTGCGCACGCCATCCCACGCGGTCTTGCCGTCCTGCACCAGCTGATCCCAGCTGTATTTGAACGGTTCGGATTTCACCAGCCAGCGCGCCATCTCAGAACGCTCCGGCCCAGGCATCGGCCTTAAACCCGATCAGGGCCACACCATCGCCTTCCACGATCGGCCGCTTGATCATGCTGGGGTTGGCCAGCATCAGCGCCATGGCCTTGTCCGTATCCAGCCCCTGCTTGTCCGCATCGGGCAGGGCCTTGAACGTGGTGCCGGCGCGGTTCAGCACCGCTTCCCAGCCCCAGCGCGCCACCCAGCGGGCAAGCGCCTCGGCCGGCACGCCAGCCTTCTTGTAATCATGGAACTGGTGGGCGACGCCGCGTTCGGCCAGGAAGGCGCGCGCCTTCTTCACCGTGTCGCAATTGGGAATGCCATAGAGGATCATGGCCAGCCTCATGCCAAGCCGGGGCCGCGCTGCCAAGCCGCCTGCGACAGGCTGGCCCACGCCGGGGCGGAACAAACGGGCTACACCGGGGCATGGAGATTGTCTGGTTCAAGCGGGATTTGCGCGTGCATGACCATGCGCCGCTGCTGGCCGCCTGTGCCAGCGGCCGGCTGGTGCTGCCGCTCTACATCGTCGAGCCGGAGCAATGGGCGCAGCCTGATGCCAGCGGCCGGCAATTCGCCTTCCTGGCCGAATCGCTGGCCGATCTGGATCACAGCCTGCGCCAGCGTGGTGCCCGGCTGGTGGTGCGGGTGGGCGAAGCCGTCCAGGTGCTGCACGATCTCCACACCGCCCATGGCATCACTGCGCTCCACGCCCACCAGGAAAGCGGCAATCTGTGGAGCTTTGGCCGCGACAAGGCGGTGCGGCGCTGGGCGCGGGCGGCTGGCGTGCCGGTGCACGAGGCGATGCAGCACGGCGTCTGGCGCGCCCATGGCAACCGCGACGGCTGGGCCGCCCGCTGGGAGGCGATGATGCGCCGCCCCCGCCTGCCCGCCCCGGCCGCGATTGCCATGGCCGATGTGGCGGGCGATCCCCTGCCGTCGGCCAGCGATCTTGGCC
>CAZAWH010000046.1:0-19767 GCA_964488775.1 uncultured Sandarakinorhabdus sp.
GCGGCGAGGTGCCGGAGGTGAAGCCCATCGTTGCCCATGGCCAGATGGCGCCATCCGAAGTCGAAGAGCGCATGAGCGCCTTCTACGACAAGCAATATGATGTGCTGCTCTCCACCACCATCATCGAAAGCGGCCTCGACATTCCGTCGGCCAACACGCTGATCGTCCACCGCGCCGATCGCTTCGGCCTGGCCCAGCTCTATCAGATCCGCGGCCGGGTCGGGCGCGGCAAGACCCGCGCCTATGCCTATCTCACCACCGCCGCCGGCCAGACCATCACCGAAGGCGCCGAAAAGCGGCTTCAGGTCCTGTCCCAGCTCGACACGCTGGGCGCCGGTTTCCAGCTGGCCAGCCATGATCTCGATCAGCGCGGCGCCGGCAATCTGCTGGGCGACGAACAATCCGGCCACATCAAGGAAATCGGCTTCGAACTCTATCAGTCGATGCTGGAAGAGGCGATCCTGGAGGCCAAGGCCGAAGCCGCCGGCATGAAGCCGCCGGCCGAAGCCTTCTCACCCCAGATCACCGCCGAGGTGCCGATCCTCATCCCCGATCATTATGTGCCTGATTTGAACGTGCGCATGGCGCTCTATCGCCGCCTCAACGAGCTGGAGGGCCGCCCCGGCATCGACGCGCTGGCGGCCGAGATGATCGACCGCTTCGGCAAGCTGCCGATGGAGGTGGAAAATCTGCTCAGCGTGATCGAGATCAAGCTGGCCTGCGTCACCGCCCGCGTCGCCAAGCTGGAAGCCGGGCGCAAGGGCGCGCTGGTCAGCTTTGTCGGCGACGCCTTTGCCAACGCGCAAGGCCTGATGGCCTGGATCGAGCGGCTGGGCGCCCGCGCCAAGATCCGCCCGGATCAGAAATTGTTCATCGCCGCCGATTGGGGGGATGACCGCACCCGGCTGAAGGGCGCGCTCAGCATCGCCTCCACCCTGGCCAAGCTGGCCCAGGGCGCCGTGGTGAAGCCGAAGGAGAGCGCCAAGCCGGCCGCCAAGCCGCTGCCGCCCAAGGCCCCGCTGCGACCCGCCGTGTTCAAATCCAAGCTGGGCGGGCGCTGATCGGCCCGCTGATTCGGGTGTCGCGTCAGGCCACGCGGCTGGCGCGGCTGCGGGCCAGGCAAAAGGCCTTCAACCCGTCCGCATCCAGCGGCGGCGCCAGCACATAGCCTTGCACCTTGTGGCACCCGGCGGCGCGGGCGGCGGCCAGTTGCACATCATCCTCAACGCCTTCGGCCACCACCGTCATGCCCAGCCGGCGGGCGGTGCCGATCATGCCTTCCACCACCACCCGCTCGCGTTCGTTGCCGATCAGGCCCTGCGTGAAGCTGCGGTCCAGCTTGATCATGTCCACCGGCAGGCGCGCCAGCCGCGCCAGGCTGGAATATCCGATGCCAAAATCATCCAGCGCGATGCGCACCCCGTCGCGGCGCAGCAGATCCAGCGTGGCGGCCGCCGCGTCCATGTCGCTGATGATGGCGTCTTCCGTCACCTCCACCACCAGCCGGTTCGGGGCCAGCCCGGCCCGCACCAGATCCATGGCCAGCGTGTCGACAAATTCGGGATCGGCCAGATCATCGGCGGTGACATTGATCGAAATGCGCAGGCCGGCCAGCGGGCCGGTCCAGCTGGCGGCCGCATTGATCGCCCGGTTGCGGATGTGGCGGCCCAGCGCCACCGCCAGTTCGGCCGAGGCCGCGGTTTCCAGCAGAGTCGCCGCCGAAAGCCGGCCGAACACCGGATGATCCCAGCGCACCAGCGCCTCGACGCCGGTGATCCGGCCATCATCCAGCCGGGCCAGCGGTTGGAACAGCAGGGCAATATCGCCATCGGCGAGCGCCCGGAACAGATCGGATTCCAGCACCGCCTGCCGGGTGAGGGCCGACCCGTCGCTTTCCGGCGCAAACCGCACCACCGCGCCGGGATCGCGCCCGCGCGCATTGGCCAGCGCCAGGCTGGCCTCGCGCAGCAGCATGGCGCCATCGCCGGCATCGGGGCTGAGATGCGCGATGCCGGCGCGTCCGGCCACATGGATCAGCCGGTCATCAATGGCAAAGGGCCGTTCCAGCGCCTGCACCAGTTGCTGGGCCAGCAGCGCCAGCGCCTGCAGATCGCCCTCACCGGCCAGGCCGAGGGCAAAATCGCTGGGGCTCAACCGGCCGAGCAGGCGGGCCTGGCCCGGCACGGCGCGTTCATCGGCAATCGGCACCAGCCGCCGGGCAATCGCCACCAGCAACCGGTCTGCCGTCTTGCGGCCATGGATCAGGCCAAACTGCAACAGCCGGGAAATGCCCAGCACGATCACACCGGCCGGCTGGCCCGCCGCCATGCGTTCATCCAGCCAGGTCTGCAGGCGGTCGACATCGGCCAGGCCGGTCAGGCGGTCGCCGACATCGGGTCCACCGGCCAGCGGCAGGGCGGCAACCTGGTCCAGCCGTTCGGCATGACGCCCGGCGAGGAACAGCGCGTTGGAAAAACTGTCCGCCCCAAAGGGCGACACCAGCACCGAGGTCGCACCGGCTTCGCGCGCCGCAGCGGCGGCATCGGCATCCCCGCGCGACAGCAGCACCAGCATGGCGCCGCGCCGGGCCTCCACCGCGCTGCCCAGGCTGCGGGCGACGCCCAGGCCGGCCGCCAGCGCGCCGCGGGCATCCACCACCAGCACCCGCGCCGGTTCGGCGGCAAAGCGCGCGGCGGCGGCCTGCGGCACCCGTTCCACCCGCGGCACCAGCCCGGCCGCCTCCGCCATCGCCGACAGATCGTCGGCATAGCGCGGCGACACGATCAGCACCGGTTCGGGATAAGGGGTTCCCATCGTCTGCACACTGCCCTGCACTGCTGGCCCATCATGCATTGCACTTGCCGAGTGATTGCGCCGCTGCGCCCGGCAAGTCCAGCCTTATCATCGCGCTGGCGACACCAGACCGACAAAATGGCTTGCCATTCGCCCGATTGTGGCCACAGGTGGCCACATGCTCGCCACCGGTGATGCCCATTCGCCCACGCTTGCGGCCGCTGCGGCCACGCGTCCGCTGGTTGATCCCTTCGGCCGCGCCATTTCCTATCTGCGCGTTTCCGTCACCGATCGCTGCGATTTCCGCTGCGTCTATTGCATGGCGGAAGACATGACCTTCCTGCCCAAGGCCGAGGTGCTCAGCCTGGAGGAGATCGACCGGCTGGCCAGCGCCTTCATCCGGCGCGGCACCCGCAAACTGCGGCTGACCGGCGGCGAACCCTTGGTGCGGCGCGGCATCATGGATCTGGTCAACAGCCTTGGCCGCCACCTGAAAAGCGGGGCGCTGGAGGAACTGACCCTGACCAGCAACGGCAGCCAGATGGCCCGGCACGCCGAAGCGCTGTTTGCCGCCGGGGTGCGCCGCGTCAACATCAGCCTCGACACGCTGGATGCCGACCGCTTTGCCCGGATCACCCGCTGGGGCCGCCTGCCCCAGGTGCTGGACGGGATTGCCGCCGCCACCGCGGCCGGCCTCAAGGTCAAGCTGAACACGGTGGCGCTGGCGCATGAAAATGCCCATGAAATCATTGATCTGATGCACTTTGCCGCGCGCGGTGGCCATGATCTCACCCTCATCGAAACCATGCCGATGGGCGAGATTGATGAAGACCGGATGGATCAATATCTGCCGCTGTCGCGTGTCCGCCGCGGGCTGGAACAGCAATTCACCCTCACCGATCTGCCCCACCGCACCGGCGGGCCCGCCCGCTATGTCCGCGTGGAGGAACTGGGCCTGCAACTGGGCTTCATCACCCCGCTCACCCACAATTTCTGCGAAAGCTGCAACCGCGTGCGCCTCACGGCCACCGGCCAGCTGTTCATGTGCCTTGGCCAGGATGACCAGGCCGATCTGCGCGCCGTCGTGCGCCGGGCCGGGGCCGATGCTGCCGCCCTCGACGCGGCGCTGGACGAGGCGATTGCCCGCAAGCCCAGGGGCCATGATTTCGTCATCGATCGCCGCGGCGCCCGGCCGGCGGTGCAACGCCACATGAGCATGACCGGCGGCTGAGCGCCGGCAACTGGGGGAACGCCGCCATGAAACTCGCGCTGCTGGCATCCGACAGCCATGTTGCACGCGCCGCTGGCGAGGCCTTGCGCCAGCAATATCAATTCGTGCCGGTGCGCGAGGCCGATGTGGTGGTGGCGCTGGGCGGCGACGGGTTCCTGCTGCACTGCCTGCACGAGGCGATGCAGCTGAAGGATCCCAAGCCGATGTTCGGCATGAACCGCGGCACGGTTGGCTTTCTGATGAATGATTTCAAGGCCAAGTCGCTGGAGGAGCGGGTGGCCTCTGCCAAGACCTTCACCCTGCACCCGTTGCAGATGACGGCCACCACCGCCTCGGGCCGCAGCGTGTCCTTCCCGGCGATCAACGAGGTGTCGTTGCTGCGCGAAACCCGCCAGGCCGCCAAGATCGGCATCGCCATCGACGGCAAGACCCGGATGGAAGAATTGATCTGCGATGGGGTGCTGGTGTCCACCCCGGCCGGATCCACCGCCTATAATCTGTCGGCCAACGGCCCGATCCTGCCGCTCGAATCCGATCTGCTCGCCCTCACCCCCATCTCGCCATTCCGGCCCCGGCGCTGGCGCGGCGCGTTGCTGCCGGCGGCCAGCCAGATCGAATTCGAAGTGCGCGAGGCCCGCAAGCGCCCGGTGTCGGCGGTCGCCGACCAGATGGAGGTGCGCGATGTCGCCCAGGTGCGCGTGGCCATCGACCGCTCGATCAGCCTCGAACTGCTGTTCGATCCCGAATATGCGCTGGATGACCGGATCAGCCTCGAACAATTCGCCAGCTGATTTTTTGCCGCTTTTCCCCTTGGCAAGCCCCGCGCCCCTCGCTAAGGGAGCGCTCCCACGCTGTTCCTCGGTAGCTCAGCGGTAGAGCCCTCGACTGTTAATCGAGTTGTCGCAGGTTCGAATCCTGCCCGGGGAGCCAGCGTGGGATTTCACAAAATTGTCATCACCGTCGCACCATTCATGGTGCCGACAGGCAGACTGCGCCAAGCTCTGGTTATCATTTCCAGACCGTGAGTCGCCCGATGACCATCACCATCCGCGCCGCCCTGCCCCTGATCCTGCTGGCCGGCGCCAGCGCCGCCACTGCCCAGAGCGCCTATGTGCCGCCGCCCGAGATGGCGCCGCCGCCCGAAAGTGCGCCGGTGATCGCCGCGCCCCCGCATGCCGCCACCATGGATCCGGCTGTGGCCGCCGCCCAGGCCCAGCCGGGCGACCGCTTCGGCTTCCAGAATGTGCCCGATGTCGCCGTGTTCCAGCCGGCGCTGGCACCCCATGGCCGCTGGGTGAACAGCCGCTGGGGCAATGCCTTCCTGCCCGATGCGCCCGAAGGCTGGCGCCCCTATCAGAACGGGCAATGGGGGCCCGACCGCTTCTGGCGCAGCGAGGATCCCTGGGGCTGGGCCACCGATCATTATGGCCGTTGGGGCTTTGATGACACGGTTGGCTGGGTGTGGGTGCCCGGCACCGAATGGGCCCCGAGTTGGACCGCCTGGCGCGAGGATGACGACGTTGTGGGCTGGGCCCCGATCCCGCCGCAGGTGAATTATCGATGGGATGCCGGCTTCGGCAATGATTGGCGCTGGAACGATTGGAACAGCTGGTATGGCCCCAGCTGGGTGTGGGTGCCGCGCACCCAGGTCTATGCCGGCGGCTATCGCGGCCGCGCCCTCCCTTGGAACAACGGCGCCCGCTATTGGCGGGGCAGCCGCTGGAACTGGGGCGTCGGCTTTGGCTGGAACGATTGGGGCCGCCGCGGCGGCACCAGCATTTCCATCGGCTTTGGCAACGGGTGGAACAACTGGGGCTGGAACAACTGGGGCTGGAATGGCGGCGGCAACTGGGGCCGGCGCGACTGGGATCGCGGCAGAGGCTGGAATCGCGGCCGGGACTGGGATCGCGGCCGCGATTGGAACCGTGACCGCCGTGGCAATGATCCCCGGCGCGGTGCCCCGGGCAGCGTGGGCGACTATATCGGCCGCGGCCTGAATGGCGCGCCGCCGCCCAGTGCCGGCGATGGCCGGCGCGGCGACTGGAACCGGGGCAACCGGCCAGGCGGCCTGGACGGCGGCCGGCCCTGGGGCGGCAACCGTGGTGACCAGCCCCGAGGGGATTTTGGCCGCGATTTTGGCCGGGGAGATGGCGGCAATCGCGGCGCCGGGGCCGGCGGCATGCGGGGCATGAGCCCGGTGTCCGCCAGCATCGGCAACGCCATGGCGCCTGCCCCTTCGCCGCCGCCCAGCGAACGGCCGCGACAGGCCGATCTGGGCCAGCCCAATGTGCAGCCGCATTGAGGGTCAGCGGGTTGCCCACCAGGTGAAGGCGGCCTGCTGGCGCGCCTCGACAAAGCGCCGGGCGGCCGGACCCGTCCAATCGGCGGGCGCATCCGGCCGCCCCACCCACCAGCCCTGCCCCGGCAGGCGATCCGATTCGCGCACCACCAGCACGGCCAGTTCCGGCTCACCAGCGGCACGGCCTTCGGCATCAATGGCATCCAGCAGGCGGCACAGGCTGCGCATCTTCGGCCGGCTGAAGCGATAACCCAGTGCGAGCAGCATTTCGGAATAAGAGAGGTCGCGCCCGGCCCGGGCCGCCGCCACCAGCAACGTCTTCACCTCGGGCAGATCGGCCACCGTCACCATCGACCGCCACGATAGCGCGGCGCAACGGCGGATGACAGGCCATTCGCCCCCTGCTAACGCAAGGCCATGACCGTATATCTTCACGAGGGTGATCTGCCCGCCGACGTTCTCGCCCCAGGCCCGGTGGCGGTTGACAGCGAGACCATGGGCCTCAACCCCCACCGCGACCGGCTGTGCCTGATCCAGATCAGCGACGGGCGCGGCGATGAGCATCTGGTGCGCTTTGCGGCCGGCACCTATGACGCCCCCAATCTCAAGGCGGTGCTGGCCGATCCGGCCCGCATCAAGCTGATGCACTTTGCCCGCTTCGATGTCGCCGTGATCCGCCAGTTCCTCGGCGTGTGGGCCACCCCGGTGTTCTGCACCAAGATCGCATCGAAACTGGTGCGCACCTACACCGATCGCCATGGCCTCAAGGATCTGCTGCGCGAAACCCTGGGCGTGGAAATCTCCAAGCAGCAGCAATCCAGCGACTGGGGCGCCGCCAGCTTGAGCGAGGCGCAGAAGGAATATGCCGCCAGCGATGTGCGCCACCTGCACCGCGCCCACGAGATCCTGGTGGAACGGCTGGCCCGCGAAGGCCGCACCCACATCGCCCAGGCCTGTTTCGATTTCCTGCCCACCCGGGCGGAGCTTGATCTGGCCGGCTGGGCCGAGGCCGACATCTTTGCCCATATGTGATCGCCTCTAGGAAAGCCGCCTGCCGTGGCCGTGCCCGCTGATCCCGTTGCCCCGTTGGCCCGCCCACTTTCGGCCCGGCAGCGTGCGGCCTTGCCCGGCAGCCGGCACGACCGGATGATGGGCCAGCTGAAATGGCTGCTGCCGGCCCTGGCCGGGGTGATCGCCATCACCATCCTGGTGTGGCCGCTGATCGGCGTGCAGGAATTTTCCTTCCTGCTGGCCAAGGATCAGGTGGCGCTCGCCCCCGAACGGCTGAAGGTGGACCGGGCAGAATATCGCGGCAAGACCGGCGCCGGCGAAGCCTTTTCGATCACCGCCGGCAGTGCGCTGCAGCGGTCAAGCGCCGACCCGGTGGTGGAGCTGCGCCTTCTGTCTGCCCGGCTGGAAGGCCAGGACGGCCCGGCCAGCGTGACCGCGCCCAGCGGCCGCTATTTCCTGGAGGAAGACCGGCTGGAAGTGGCCGGCCCGGTGCAATTGCGCTCCGACGGCGGCTACAGCCTTGATGCCCGCACCGTGCAGATCGACATGAAGCGCCGCCGCGTTGCCACCAGCGAGCGCGTGTCGGGCCGGCTGCCGATGGGCAGTTTCAGCGCCAATCGCCTCGATGGCGATCTGGCGGGGCGCAATGTCAGCCTGGTTGGCAATGTCCACTTGCGGATCAATCCGCGTGTCGGCAGAGGATAGGCCATGAACCATCCCATCCTGGCCGCCCCGATCCTGGCTGCTGCCGTGCTGTTGATGCTGGCTGAAGCGCCGGCGGCGGCGCAGCAGTTCAACAGCAACGCCCCCATCGATGTGGACGCCGCCCGGATGGATCTGGCCGATGACGCCAACGAAGCGGTGTTTTCCGGCAAGGTGGTGATCCGGCAGGGCAATCTCACCCTCAACGCCGATCGGGTGCGGATCCTTTATGCCAAGGATGCCAGCGGCAATCCCCAGGTGCAGCGCCTCGATGCGCTGGGCAATGTGCGCATCACCCAGGCCAACATGCGCGCCACCGCGCGCGCCGGCCTGTATGATGTCAACAACCGGCTCGTCACCCTCACCGGCGGCGTCAAGATGGACCGGGACAGCAACCATCTCGAAGGCGAACGGGTGGTGTGGAACCTCAACACCCGCACCAGCAGCTTTGACGCCCGCAGCGCCGCCAACCCGGGCGGCCGCGTCACCGGCCGCTTCACGGTGCCGCAAAAGAATTGATCTGACCGATCGCGGCCCGCACCGCATCGGGCTGTTCCAGGGGCAGGAAATGGCTGGTGCCGGGCAGACGCCGGGCCGCCACACAGGCCGGATGCGCGGCAAAGGCCGCCAGCTCGGCATCACGCACGGTTGAGCCATGTTCGCCGGCCAGCAGGATGAACGGGCAGCGGATCGCCGCCAGCGCCGGCTCGATCCGGGGCGAAACCGCACGGAAGGTGGCGGCTTCAAAGGCCGGCGCACAGGCCAGCGCCACTTCGTCCCCAGCATCGATCAGGCCGCCATCCAGATAGGCCTTCAGGTCTGCATCGGGCCAGGTCCGGAACACGCCGCGGCCGTGATAGGCCTGCCACGCCGCCTCCCGGCTCGGAAAGGCGGGGCGTCGCCGCGCGGCCTGATCGGCCATGGGATTGGGGATCTGCGCCCCGCCGCGCACTGCCGCCGCCACATCAAATGGCAACATGGCCGGATCGATCAGCACCAGCCCCGAAACCCGGTCCGGCCGTGCCGCCGCCGCCAGAAGGGACACGGCGGCCCCCATGGAATGACCGGCCAGCAGCCAGGGCCCATCGCCATCAATCGCATCCAGCAGCCGGTTCAGATCCTCCGCCAGCTGATCCCAGCTGGCCAGATGGTCCGGATCGCGATCAAGCCCGGAAAAGCCATGGCCGCGCGCATCGCTGGCGGTGATGGCAAAGCGGCCGGCCAGCGGCGCCAGCAGGCCGCCATACAGGGCGGCGTTCATGCCGGTGGCATGGGCAAAGTGCAGGCGCGGGCCGGCACCGCCCTGCAAGGCAGACACCGGGCCGGCGGATGTGGTGATGCTGATGCGCTCCATGCCCGCCAGATAGCAGGCGCTGCGGCATCAGCCAGTGCGCTGATTTGCCAGCCAGCGCGCCAATATGGCCGCATTGCGGGCCAGGGCATCGGGGTGGCGTGCATCGGGCGCGGTCATGATCGCCGTGTCCAGCACCGTGTCGATCGGGCTGGCCGCGCGAACGGCTGGCAGCGCGGCACACAAGGCCTTCACGCTGGCCCGCGCCAGCGCGGCATTGCCGTGCATCACCGCCATGATGTTGGTCACATCCACGTCATCGCCGTCGTGCCAGCAGTCAAAATCGGTGACCATGGCCAGCAGGGCATAGGGCAGCTCCGCCTCACGCGCCAACTTGGCTTCCGGCATGGCCGTCATGCCCACCAGGTCGCACCCCCAGGCCCGGTGCAGCCGGCTTTCCGCCCGGGTGGAAAAGGCCGGACCCTCCATCGCCAGATAGGTGGCGCCGCGGTGCACCTGCCCGCCGGCTGCCACCACCGCATCGGCCGCCAGGGCCGCCAGCCGCGGGCAGGTGGGATCAGCCATCGGCACATGGCCAACCAGCCCGGTTTCGAAAAAGGTCGATGGCCGCCCCTTGGTGCGGTCGACAAACTGGTCCACCGCCACAAACGCGCCCGGCTTCATCGCGGCGTTCAGCGACCCCACCGCCGAAATCGCCAGCACATCGGTGCAACCCAGCCGTTTCAGCGCATCGATATTGGCCCGCACATTGATCTGATGCGGCGGGATGCGATGGCCGCGGCCATGGCGGGGCAGAAAGGCCAGCTCCACGCCATGCAGCCGGCCCAGCAGGATCGCATCCGAAGGCATGCCCCACGGGCTGTCGACCTGCACCAGACGGGCATCCTCCAGCCCGTCGATGGCATAAAGCCCCGATCCGCCGATGATGCCGATGCGCCAGGTCACCGGCTGCTCCGCCGCGCATCGATGGGCCAGCGCTCCAGCCGGCCATCCTCGTCCGCCACGAAATAGGCATCGTGCAGCGCCACGGTGGGATCAACATGGCCGGGCTGCAGCCACACCAGCGCGCCTTCCGCCGCACCGCCCGGCGGCAGAATCGCGCCATGTTCATCCCCGGCGGGGCGGTATTGGCTGCCCAGCGGCCAAACCACGCGCTGCGGCGGGCCGTTGGGGTGGAGCGCCTTGTGCCCGGCATCACAGGTGACGTGGGTCTCATGCCGGGCCGACACCACGCTGGCCGCCAGAAACAGCGCCGGCTGGAACGGCAGATCGCCCAGATCGCCATATTCCACGTCCATCAGGGCATAGCTGCCCGCCTGCAGCTCGGTATAGACGCCGGCCGCCAGGTCCATCGCCGCCGTGCCGGTGCCGCCACCGGTCACCTGGCCGGGGTTCAGGCCCTCGCCGCGCAATTGGGCCAGCAACGCCCGCAACCGGTCGGTCCAGGCCGCATGCGCCGCTGCCCGATCCGCCGGCATCATGTGCTGATGATGCCCGCAATAGGCCTGGATGCCGGCCCAGCGGAGGCCGGGCAGCGCCGCGATCTGCTGCACCAATGCCGGGGCATCGGCTGGCGCCACCCCGGCCCGGCCCATGCCCGGGTCCACATCGACATAGGCATCCAGCAGCACGCCCGCCGCCACCGCCGCCGCGCTCGCCGCCTGCGCCTGGGCCACACTGTCCATCACCGCGCCCACGCGCGCTGCGCCGGCCAGCGCCGCCAGCCGCGGCCAGCCCCAGGGCGGCACCGGCGCCGTCACCAGCACATCGGGCACACCGCCGGCGACATAGGCCTCGGCCTCCCCCACCGTCTGGCAACACAGACCCACCGCGCCGCGCGCCAGTTGCTCGGCGGCAATGCGGCTGGATTTGTGCATCTTGCCATGGGCGCGCAGGCGCACCCCCCTGGCGGCACATTCGGCCTGCATCAGGGCCAGATTCGCCGCGAACGCCGCCCGGCGGATCACCAACGCCGGGGTGATCGGCGGTTTCACTTTTGCCAGAAAGGCCACAACGTCCTGCATTGCGTCGTCTTGCCGCGACCCACGCTTTGAGTCAAAGAGCCACGCGAACAGGGTCTCAGGGCTCAAGGAGTCTCCATGTCGGATCAACCCGCCATTGATCAACCAGTCGTCATCATCACCGGCGCTTCGTCGGGCGTGGGCCTGTGGGCCGCCAAATCGCTCGCCGATCGGGGCTGGATGGTCATCATGGCCTGCCGCGATCTGGCCAAGGCCGAAGCCGCCGCCAACGATGTGGGCGTGAACGCCGCCAACCGCCGCATCCTGCACATCGATCTCGGCGATCAAGCCAGCGTGCGCAAATTCGCCAGCGATTTCCACGCCCTCGGCCTGCCGCTCGATGCGCTGCTGCTGAACGCCGCCGTCTATCTGCCGCGCCTCGAAGCCCCGATGCGCAGCCCCGAAGGCTATGAAATCAGCGTCGCCACCAATTATTTCGGTCACTTCCTCCTCGCCCATCTGCTGATCGGCGACCTGATGGCCAGCAACGGCCGCCGCGGCCAGCCTTCGCGCCTGATCACGCTCGGCACGGTGACGGCCAACAGCGAGGAATTCGGCGGCAAGATCCCCATCCCCGCCCCGGCCGACCTGGGTGACCTCTCCGGCCTCGCCAGCGGCTTCAAGGCCCCCATCGCCATGATCGATGGCAAGGAGTTCAAACCCGGCAAGGCCTACAAGGACAGCAAGCTCGCCTGCATGATCATGAGCCGGGAATTCCACAAACGCTGGGCCGATACCGGCGTCGTCTTCAACACCCTCTACCCCGGCTGCGTCGCCGACACCCCCCTCTTCCGTCACACCCCACCCGCCTTCCAGCGGATTTTCCCGTGGTTCCAGAAGAACATCACCAAAGGCTATGTCAGCCAACCCCTGGCCGGCGAACGCACCGCCCAAGTGGTCGCCGATCCCGCCTTCGCCAGCCAATCCGGCGTCCACTGGAGCTGGGGCAACCGCCAAAAAGAAGGCCGCATGCCCTTCGCCCAACCCCTCTCCGCCCGCGCCACCCTGGAAGCGCGCAACGAGCGGCTTTGGGATTTGACAATGAAGGCGGTGGGGCTGGCCTGAAGTTTCAGATAAGAAAAGGAGGCCTCCGGCGGGCAGGGCCTGAGGCCCTGCACCCACTTTCGTTGGCCCCGCCCTCCCCCACCAAGCGTCGCCCCGTGCTCGACAAGGGACTGGGTTTGATCTGTATTTTTCTGAAGCGCAGGTCGGCTTACGCCTCGCCGAAATTTGTGGTGAGGCCTGTTTGGTATCATGTCCGCGAAATTCTCGCGCACCAGCGCCCCCCGAATGTGGTGATCACAGCCCAAGGATAACGTTAAGTGAGAGGCCAAACTTTCCGTGTCAGTAGGAAGTTGTCACCCACCGTGTAGGTCTGGAAAAACTCGTAATGCCCAAATAGGCTATCGAGACCCGTCTGATACCCGGCAGTGAAGGTCATCTCATAAAATATATGAGCTAGCCACCGCACAACCGCCAGTGTGTAGAAACGGCCATATTTCTGCGCCCATTTCGTTTGCCCCGTGCGCTCGGAAGCGGTTGTCACGTCAGACATGACGGCACCGGTTTCGTTTGTATGGAGGACATAGGTTATGTCGCCGATCATAGCGTTGATTAACGCGGCGCGTTGTTTCACCCCATCCTCCGCCCGCTTGCCGCGATAGTGCTTATCGAGGATTGGTTCGACAACCTCCGTCCACCATTTGTTCACCGGCTCATTCGCCGGGTCAAATGACGGATTACCAATCGCTTCAAAGTTGGCGTAGCGCCCCTTGGAGGCGTCGGAGAATGCGTCGAGGCAGTTGACCACAGCAGCGCAGATTGGTTGGTCCGGGCCTATGTGAGGCACGGTGATACCACGTTTCCGTGCTATGTCGCCGACCTGCGCTATCAACTCCTTCAACTTGTGACCGTATTTCCGAACGACAGCCTGATCTGGCAGCGCTCCACTGTTGTCGAGTGCATAGTCTGCTACCAATATCAGTTTCGCTAGGCGCTCGATTCCAATCGAAAGCCCAAAGAACGCAGTGTAATACTCGCCGAAACCGCTGCCGTAACTCGCACGCCCCAACGCCGTTGCTCCAGAGCCAATTATCTGGCTGACTAAAGAAGCTTCGCGGTGCAACGCTTTCCAGTCGGGGATTTGGAAGTGATCAACGCGGTTCATTGACCGAACGTATGACCAGTCGACGAATTTAGCAATAACTTCTGGGGACGGTATACAAGTTAGGTTGCTGCCCTGCTGCAAGCACCGCCCAAAAACAAACGGGTGCAGGGACGAGTCCCTGCCCGCCGGAGGCCACTTTCCTGGCGCTCTGTCCTACACAGGCCAAACCGGTTATCATCACGGCGTGGCTGTTGGATTGAGGCATTGAAAGCCAAGGGAAAAAATCCGGAATCCCGGAATTTTCGTCAATTGTGTCAAATGAAGCCGGGTGGCGTCAAAAACCGGCGAGATGCGGAAAAAGTGGAAAAAGTCACGTCGAATTGCAGCGCGTTTTGATGTTTGAACACCGCTGCGCGATCAAATTGGGCTCTTTCTCAGTGAAAACTGGCCAAGTTGGGCCGCAATCGCGCTGGCGCGCCGAGTCACGTGTCTTTCGTCTCACCCTTCCCCGGCGTGAGGCCATAGCGGGCCACCAGGGTCCAGACGTGCGGCGGGATCATGTTCTTCATCATGCCGGGCGCTTCGCGGCGCAGGTGGAGGATGGTTTCGATGGCCTTCATCTCGACACGGGTGCGGGCGAATTCCTTGCCCTTGGGGCCGACGAGCGGCATCAGCTTGCCGACCAGTGGCCGGATGAATTTCGGCATGCGGCGCAAGGGGAGGCCGCCGGCGGCGCGTTCGGTGTTGGCGAGGAAGCCTTTCACCGGGCCCGCGCGTTTGGAGCCATCGGGCTTGCCATTGTCGTCGGGTTCGGTCAGCGCCACTTCATCGCCAAGCAAATCAAGCAGTTCGGCGCCGCGATCGTTGCGGATCAGCAGCCACTGGTCCCCGGTGCCGCCCATATAGCCGACGGTGATATCCGCCAGGCTGTTGGTGTAGTCGACGCAGGTGCGGCAGGTGAGCGGGAAGAAATCCGGCCGCAGGTCGGAAAGCGGCAGCATCAGGAACGGGATATTCTTGTGCCGGCCATCGTCGAAGCGCAGCTCGACATGATAATCGGCCTTGAATTCCAGATAGGTGATGGTCTCCGGCTTGTCGGAGAGCAGGGACAGGAACTCGTGGAAATTCTCGGTGGTGGTGTTGTCGCTGCACGGTGTGCCGATGACGTAGAGCCGTTCGAAGCCCAGCTTGGCCTCCAGCCGGCGCAAGGCGTGGATCTGGCAGGGAATGCCAATGATTCCAATGCGCTTGAAGCCGGCAGCGCGCGCGGGTTCCAGCAGCGCGAGCAGCGGCGCATAACCCATGCGCATGCCGCGCACCTGCGCCATGGCTTCGGCCTTGGTGACCATCACCGGGCGCGGACGCCACTTGTCATCCGGGTCCGGCGCCATCGTCAGAATGGCATCCACAGCGCCGGTTTCCAGCAGGCGCTGGCCCAGCCGGCTGGTGATCCCGGTCCATTGCGCGCCGGCAAGTGGTTGTTTCAGGCGGGCTTTTGCCATCCGCTGAAAGGGGCCGAAAAACAGCTCGTCCGCCCGGCTTTCGTCGCGGGCGCGGCCGTGGACCTGGGCTTCCATCGCGGCATAATCGGGCTTGATGAACTGGCAGGCGCTGCCGCAATCATTGGGCGTGGCTGAGCGCGACACGCCGCAATCGGTGCAGAGGCCGCGCGGGGCCGCGGGCGCAAAGTCAGGCGCAATGATGCCAGTGTTTTCAGTCACTTGTTTGCCCCGATCCTGGTTGGCACCCCTGCTGCAAGCTGCTGTTAGCTTGGGTGCGGTCACATCCGCAAGGGGGCGGAATAGCCGGTGAGTTCCAGATAGCCGCGGCCGCCCGGCGTGCGGACCGCCCCTTCCCAATAAAGCGGGCCGCCGCCGGCACGACTGTCAAGTTCCTGATCCGGCATCAATGGCTTGATTTCAAGGCGTTGCCACTGGCCGCTCAACCGGTATCGCACCAGCGGCTGCACCGGCCAGCGCGCGCCACTGCGCGGCGATGTCCACCAGCCGGCGGCCTGCCAATCCACGTCTTGTGGCTGAAAAACATGGGTTTTTCCGGACGCATCGCGGTGGCTGCCCCCGGCCCACAGCGCCTTGCCCTGGCCATCGCGCACCCGGAACAGGGTGAGCGCGCCGCCATCATCCAGGTTGAGGCCCAGCCAATCCCAGCCGACGGCGCGCGGGTTGAGCAAGGTGGACGACCATTCGCGATCCAGCCAGGCGATGCCGGTGACGGCCTTCCCGGCCAGCGTGCCGCTGGTGGCCAGCTGTGGCCAGCTGTAATAATGGCTGGCTTCTGAAGGGCTTGGCCCCTTTTGGCTATAGCCGGCGCGGCCTTGCAGGATGATCGGCTGGCGCGGCGTGAAGATCAGATCAAGCCGCTGGCCATCCACGGTCACCACCCCGTGCAGGCGGCCATCGGCGCTGCGCCACAGCCGCCAATCGTCCACCGCCACATCCATGTCCCCAACCCGCGCCTGCGCCAGGCCAAAGCCTTCCCGGGCGATGCGGGTGGCGTGCCGCAGCCGCCCGGTGGCGGGATCGGCGATGGCGGCGTGGGCAAATATCACCTGATCGACACCAAAGCGTGACCGGTTGGTGGCAAGCCGTGGCACCCTGGTGCGGAAAAACGTGATCTGGATGCCGGCATCGCGGGCGCCGGTGGCAGACGGCTGGCGCACCCAGCCGGTGACATACCACCATTCGGTGCGAAAGGCCGGATGGGCGCCATGATCGGCCGGAAAGCGCAAGGTGACGCCCGGTTTCACGGCGGCGAAATCCGCCGCCAGCAGCAGCGGCGCCAGCGCCAGGAGCAGGACCCGCCGCATCACCAATCCGCCCGCACCGCCAACACCGGGCCGGTGCCCAGCGCCCGCCGCCCGGCCAGCACCGCCGTGCCGGCCGCACAGGCGACCAGCGCCGCCGCCAGCCCCAGCAGCAACGGCCAGGGCAGCGCCAGATCCATCGTCCAGTGAAAGCTCTGTGGGTTCACCACATCCACCAGCACGATGGCCAGCCCCAGGCCCAGCGCGATGCCGGCCGCCGCCCCGACCACGCCCAGGCCCGCACCTTCCAGCGCCAGCATGGCCAGCAGCTGCCGGCGCTGCACACCGACATGGCGCAACATGCCGAATTCGCGCAGCCGCGCCAGCACCTGGGCGGAAAAGCTGGTGGCAACACCGATCAGGCCGATCAGGATGGCAATGGCTTCCAGGGCATAGGTGACGGCAAAGCTGCGGTCGAAAATCTGCAGCGCGATGCGACGCATTTCGCCGGGGCGGCCAAACTGGGCCTGGCCGCGCACCGCCGCCGGCAAGGCCGCCGACAGCGCCTGCTGAACCGCGCGGGCATCGGCCCCGGGGGCAAGGTCAAAGGCGGCATCGGTCATCGTCTGGTCGCCGGTCAGCCGGCGGTAATCGGCCAGCGGCAGGATGATGGCGCCGAACTGACGGGCATAATCGCGCCACACGCCGGCCACGAAGATCGGCCGCGGCTGGCCGGCAATGGCGATGCGGCGGCGGTCGCCCACCTGCCAGCCATAGAGCCAGGCCATGGGTTCGGAAATCAACACCGGCACATGCCCGGCCGGCACTGGCCCGCCCGCCTGATCGATCAGCGGCACCGCCGCATGGCCGCCCTGCGCCATCAACGCCACCGCCGGCTGGCCGGGGGCCAACCGGATGCTCATCACCCGCTGCATCCGCACCGCGGCAACGCCGGGCACCGCCGCCAGCCGTGCCTGATCGGCGGGCAGGATGCCGCCGGCATCCGCTGCTTCGAGATGGAGATAGAGATCAGAGGGCAGCACGGCGACCAGCCAGTCATCCACGCTCTGGCGGAAGCTGGCGACCATCACCGCCATCGCCACCATCAACGCGGTGGAGGCGACAATGCCCGACAGCGCCAGGCTGGCCGCCTGCGGTGCGCCCCACAGGCGGCGGATGGCCAGATCCAGCGGCAACCAGCGGCTGCCCATATGTGCCAGCGGCGCCAGCAGCGCCCGCGCCAGCGCCGGCATCAGGGCGACGCCGCCGGCCAACAGCAGCGCCATGCCGGCATAGGCCAGGATCGGCAGCCCGGCCAGCGGCGGCGCCATGGCAAGGCCGGTGCCGGCGGCCAGCAGGGCAAGGCCGGGCCAGGCCCGCGGCCGCCGGGTCGGATCAACGCCATCGCCCAGCCCTTTGAGCGCCAGGGCCGGCGGCACGCGGGTGGCGGCCAGCGCCGGCACCAGGCTGCCGGCCAGCGCGGTGACCAGCCCCAGCCCGGCAAAGGCCGCAGCCGCGAGCGGCGGGAACGCCAGCCGTGCCTGCGCGCCGTTGAAATAGCCGCCGCCCAGATCGCCGCCCAGCCGGGCAACGGCCAGATCGGCCAGGCCATAGCCCAGGGCCAGGCCCAGGGCGGCGCCCGCCACGCCCAGCACCAGGCCTTCGGCCAGCAATTGCCCCACCAGCCCGCGCCGCGACAGGCCCAGCACGGCGAGCAGGGCAAATTGTGACCGGCGGCGCGCCACGCTGAGCGACTGGGCGGACCAGACCAGGAAACCGCCGGTGAGCAGCGCCACCAGTGCCAGCATGCCAAGATTGACGCGATAGGCGCGGCTCAAGGCGTCGGCCCGGCTGGCCTCCCCCTCGGGCGTGGCGACCAGGGCATCGGCAGGCAAAGCCGCGGCAATGCGGGCACTGATGGCGGCGGCATCGGCGCCTTCGGCCAGTTTCAGATCGATGCGCTGCACCCGGCCGAACTGGTTCAGGCTGGCCTGTGCCTCGGCAATGTCGATCACCGCCAGCCGGGCGTCGTCGCCGCCGGCCATCAACGCGCCGGCAATGATGAACTCATGGGCACGGCCGGCCGCGGTGAAACGGAACGGCTGGCCCGGGCGGCAGTTGCAGGCCGCCATCAGCGCCTTTGACAGCCAGATGCGCCCTTCCAGCCAGCCGGAGCTTGTGCCCACGCCTGACATGCCGGCGCTGCTGATGCCAATCAGGCCGGGGGTGACCTGCATGGCGCGCAGGAAATCGGTGCCAAGCAGGGTGAAGCGCCCGCCCGGCCGGGCGGCGGCATCAGGCGTTCCGGGCCGGGCCAGTTGCCCCCAACTGGCCGGCACCTCCACCACCGGGGAGGCGACGGCAATGCCGGACAGCCGGGCCAGGCGCGGATAGAGGCGTTCGTCCATGCCGGTGGGGGCGGCGGCGCGCACCGAAAGATCGGCCCGGCCCTGCACGCTGGCCATGGCGCGGCCGAAACTGCCCAGCGCGGCGCTGTTCACCAGATGCACGGCAAAGCCCAGCGCCACGCCCACGGCAATGGCCAGCACGGCAATGGCCATGCGCACCGGTTGCGCCCGCCATTCGCCGGCCAGCAGCCAGCCCGTGGCAACAGGCGCCAGCGCCGCCATGGCCGCTCAGATCCCGTGCAGGCGGGCGGCGAGGCCGCTGGCCGACAGGCTGAGCGCCCGGCCGGCGGCCTGGGCCACGGCCTCGCTGTGGGTGACGATCAGCACGGCGCTGCCAGCCTGCTGCGCGCTGCCCAGCAACAGATCAAGGATGCGGCGCGCGGTATCGGGATCAAGATTGCCGGTGGGTTCATCGGCCAGCACCAGCGGCGGGCGGTGGACAAGCGCCCGGGCGATGGCCACGCGTTGCAACTCGCCGCCCGACAGCACGGCCGGATGATCGGTGCCGCGCCCGCCCAGGCCGACCTGATCCAGCATGGCCCGCGCCGCATCCAGCGCCGCGCCTTGCGGGGCGCCGGCCAGCACCAGCGGCAACGCGACATTGCGGGCCAGATCAAGGTGCGGCAGCACGTGGAAGGCCTGGAACACAAAGCCGATGTGGCGGCAGCGCAAGCGGGTGGTGGCGGCTTCATCAAGGCCGTCGAGGCTGTGGCCACCGATGCTGACATGGCCGGCATCGGGCGGATCCAGCCCGGCCAGGATGTTCAACAGGGTGGATTTGCCCACGCCCGATTCGCCGGTGATCGCCACGACATCACCGGCGCGCAGATCAAGATCGACACCGCTGAACAGCTGGCGGCGCTGGCCGGCGGCGGTGGAAACGGACTTGGCGAGGCCGGTCGCTGCCAGCACGGCAGGCGCCGTGGGCGCCGCCGGGGCAGCGTGGGCAAAGGGCGTATCGGGACGCATGCCACGCGTGTAGCCCAGCCGGGTCGGATTGGCAGGCGGGTGTGGCACCATGGCGCGCGTTGGCTGGAGCTGGGGGTGGAGGCGGCAAGCCTGGCCGCCCAGTCCACGGAACCCGCGTGACCCCAGCGGAAGATCCTCCCCCTCTGGGGG
>CAZAWH010000047.1:0-19427 GCA_964488775.1 uncultured Sandarakinorhabdus sp.
CGAGGCTGTTGCTGGCATCCACCGGCGCCACCTGCCAGCCGCGCCCTTCGGCCGCCCCTTGCGCCACCTGCGAGAGGCTGGTGGCAATCTCGCGCGCGCCGGCATGTTTCAGCGCCACGACCCGCACGGCGGCGCGATCCTGATCGAGCTGGCGGGCGAGTTGGGTGACGCGGGCGACATTGTCGGCAAAATCCGCCACGATCACGGCATTGCCACTGCGGTTGGCGGTGACCTGGCCTTCGCGCGACACCAGCGGCCGCAGCGATTCGAGCGCCGAGGCGGCATCGATATAGTTGAGCGGCACCACCCGGGTTTCGAAGCGGTCGCGCCCCAGGCCCGCTGATGACCCGGCGCTGGGCTGGGTGGCGGCACCATCCAGTGGAGCGACGCGAAAGGCCCCGCCGGCGGCCGGGGTGACGACGAGGCCATTGGCGCGCAGGGTGGAGAGGAACAGTTCGAAATAGCCGGCCTGATCCAGCGGCCGGTCAGACACCACGGTCACCTTGCCCTGCACGCGCGGATCGATGATGAAGCTGCGCCCGGTGGCCCGCGCCACATCCTGGATGAAGGCGCGCACATCGGCGTCGCGCAGATTGACCGTCGTCTGGGCGCGCAGGGGCCCAGTGAGCAGGGGACCAGTCAGCAGGGGACCAGCCAGCAGGGCCGCCGCCATCACCAGGGTCTGCCACCGCCGCATCATTTGCCGTCCCCGCCGGGCGCCGGCCCGGATTGATCGATGTAAAGTGTCTCGCGCGCGCCGCCGCGATCCAGCGTCACGCTGTCAAACGCCACCGCCACCAGTCGCACGCCGGGCATGATCTCATCGCCGGTGCCAAAGCTTTGCTGCTGGCCATCGGGCGTGGCGATGATGGCCGAACCGCCGCCCGACGCCGCATCGACGCGGGTGCCGACGAGGGTGAGATCAAGGCTGGACACGGCATCGGCGGGGGCGGCGCTTTGCGGGAAGAAGGGATCAACCGCCACGCCGGCCAGCGCGGCGGGGGCCGGCGCCTGCACCACGCCCAGCGGCCCGGCCGGGGTGATGGCCAGCCACAGGGCGCGGGCCAGCACCAGGCCCGCGAGCGCCCAGCCCAGCGCCTCACCCGCCCGCAGCAGGCGGGCCGGCCAGTTCGGCGATGATGGGCTGTTGCGGATCAGCGGCTGGTCCCCCGACAATGCAGTTCCGTCGGCATTCAGCCTAATCGGATTCGGCAATTGTTACAGCCCCTATCGGGGGCATGTGACGGTTGGATTACAGTGCGATGATCATGCCACCGCTTCAGCGTGGCGGGTTGAGCAGGTTGTGGCGACGCAGGATGGCCTGCAGCTGGTCGTGCGGCAGGGCCGATATCGTCCACCAATCGGCGCCGGTCATGGTGCGGGCGGCCACCATGGCGTTGACCACGGCCTCTTCCACCCCCTGCACCGTGGCGGCAAACAGCGGGTTCAGCCCGCCGCCGGGCAGGCGGCTGATGGTCGCCGGGGTGGTGCTGGCCTGCCAGTTGCCATCATCCGCGCCCGGATTGGCGGTGGAAAAGGCGATGAAGATATCCCCCGAACCATCCGCCTCGATGGCGCCCAGCCGGCCCAGGCCCACGCTGCCGCGCCGGGCCAGGCGTTTCAGCTGTTCGGCGGTCAACGGGGCATCGGTGGCGATGACGATGATGATCGAGCCGCGATGCTCTGCCGCTGGCGGATCGGCCAGCGCCAGCCTGGCCGGGTCGCACAGGGTCGCCTTGTCACCCCACAGGCTTTGTTGCTGTGGCAACAACCTTGTGACGCACGGGCCCTGCAGCTGCATTTCGCGCGCCACCGGCACCCCGGCAATGCGCAGGCCCAGCGCCGAGCCATAATTGCATTGCACCAGCACGCCGACGGTGTAGCCGCCCTCGGCCGCCGTCAGCCGGCGCGAGGCGGTGCCGGTGCCGCCCTTGAAGCCGTTGCACACCATGCCGGTGCCGCCGCCCACATTGCCTTCGGCGATCACGCCGCCGCGGGCGCTGTCCAGCGCGTCGAGCGTGTCCTGCACGGTGACATGCTGGCCGGCCATGTCGTTCAGCGGCAGATCGGCGGTTTCGGCGACCAGCGGATACCAGAAGCCGCCGGGGCGATGATCGGCCAGCCATTTGAACGCGGCATCGCGCACCACGCCCACACTGCCGGTGCCGGTGATCAGGATTGGCGTTTCCAGCACGCCGCCTTCATCCACCCAGTGGGTGCCGGTCATGTCGCCATTGCCGTTGCCGGCGAAGAAACCGGCGAACACGCCGCGGGCATCACTGCGGCCGCGCGGGAAGATGGCGGTGACGCCGGTGCGCACCGGGCCCTTGCCGCGAACAACCGCGCCTTCGCCGGCAATCAGCGTCTTGTACCCCACCTCGACGCCGGCGACATCGGTGATGGCGTTGAGCGGCCCCGGCGTGCCATCGAACGGCACGCCCAGATCGCGGGCGCGCGGATTGGCCTGGGCGCTGCCGGCCAGGAAAAGCGCTGCCAGAATCAGATGTTTCACGCTGTGTCCCCCCGGTGATGGCCAAGGCTAACCGGCCTGCGGTGCGGGTGCAAATTTGACTTTTCGGCCCGATGCGTCCATGGCCTCGTCTGACATCGCTGGGCGCGTGATCGGAACATGAGGTTCCAGGCCCCCACCCCCCAATCTTGCTTCCCATATCACGCGGGTTGCTGGTCAACCCCCCATGCTCCGCTGGCGATCCTGCCGGCGGGGCCCAACTGATATTGGAACATCAATGAACTTCTCTGATCTGGCGCTGGCCGAACCGATTGCGCGCGCCTTGAGTGAAAAGGGCTATGCCGCCCCCAGCCCGATCCAGGCCGCGGCCATTCCGCCGGCGCTGGCCGGGCACGACGTGCTGGGCCTGGCGCAGACCGGCACCGGCAAGACGGCGGCCTTTGCCTTGCCGATGCTGCACCGGCTGGCGGCCAACCCTGCGCATCGCATCAAGATGAACACCCGCGCCCTGGTGCTGGCGCCGACGCGGGAGCTGGCCAGCCAGATCGCCGCCAGTTTCCAGGCCTATGGCAAATATATGCGCCTGTCGGTCGCCGTCGTGTTCGGCGGCGTGCCGATCGGCCGCCAGGAACGCGCGCTGGCGCCGGGCGTGGATGTGCTGGTGGCAACGCCGGGCCGGCTGATCGATCTGGTGATGAAGGGCGCGTGCGACCTGGGCCGGGTGGAAATGCTGGTGCTGGACGAATGCGACCAGATGCTGGATCTGGGCTTCATCCATGATCTGAAGCGCATCACCGGCCTGTTGCCCAAGCAGCGCCAGTCCATGCTGTTTTCCGCCACCCTGGCCCCGGCGATCGAGCAGATGGCCGAACGTTATCTGAAGAGCCCGGTGAAGGTGGCGGTGCAGCCGGCGGCGACCACGGTGGAAAAGGTGGTGCAATCGGTGGTGCACGTCAGCCAGCCGGAAAAGCTGGCATTGCTGGCGCATCTGCTGGAAGCCGAAGATGTGGCGAGCAGCATCGTGTTCACCCGCACCAAGCATGGCGCCGACCGCGTGGTGCGCCAGCTGGCCGCCCATGGCCTGGTGGCCGAAGCCATTCACGGCAACCGCAGCCAGCCGCAGCGCACCCGCGCGCTGGATGGCTTTCGCGCCGGCACGCTGAAGATCCTGGTGGCGACCGACATTGCGGCGCGCGGCCTCGACATTCCGGCGGTGAGCCATGTGTTCAATTTCGAGCTGCCCAATGTGCCGGAACAATATGTGCACCGCATCGGCCGCACCGCGCGCGCCGGTCGCGCCGGGGTGGCGATCGCGCTGTGCGCGCCCGATGAGCGGCCGTTCCTGAAGGATATCGAAAAGACCATCCGCATGACGCTGACCCAGGCGCCGCTGCCGGCCAATTTCCGCGATCTGGTGGGCAAGACGGCCAAGCTGATCAAGTCGAACCCGGTGGCGGCCGAGCCGCCGCGCGAGGAACGGGATTTCGCCCGCAGCCGCAATGGCGGCCGGCCCGGCCGCGACAGCCGTGCCGTGGTGCATGCCGATGGCCGGCGTGAAGGCGGGCCGCGCCGTGAGGGCGGGCGCGAGGAGCGCCGCGAATTCAGCCGCGACGGCCAGCCCCGCCGCGACGGCCAGCCCCGCCGCGACGGCGGCCGGCCGCAGGGGCGGCCCGGTGGCTTTGGCGGCCAGCGCAATGGCCAGCGCGATGGCGGTGGCCGCCGTTCCCCTGCCGGGCGGTAAGCGCCGACAGCGACGCCATGAAAAAGCCCCCGCCAGAGCGATCTGGCGGGGGCTTTCCGGTTCTGGGCCGCTGGCTCAGGCCACGGTTGCCTTGACGATATGGCCCGGTTCGCGCGGCGGCTCGCCCTTGGGCAGCGCGTCGACATGCTCCATGCCCGAGATCACTTCGCCCCACACCGTGTACTGGCGGTCGAGGAAGCGGGCATCGTCAAAGCAGATGAAGAACTGGCTGTTGGCGCTGTGCGGATAGGAGGTGCGCGCCATCGAGCAGACGCCGCGCACGTGCGGCACGTCATTGAATTCGGCCTTGAGGTCGGGCAGGTCGCTGCCGCCGGTGCCGGTGCCCTTGGGGCAGCCGCCCTGGGCCATGAAGCCGGGGATGACGCGGTGGAACTTGATGCCGTCATAAAAGCCCTGGGCGGCGAGCGTGGTGATCCGTTCGACATGGCCGGGGGCAACATCGGGGCGCAGCTTGATGACGACATCGCCGCCGCTGCTGAGGGAAAGGGTGAGGGTTTCGGCCATGGATGGTCTCCGTTTCGCGTGTGTGGCCCTGCCCTAGCCGCGAAGTGCGAAGCCCTCAAGCCGTTCCCGCAAGGCCGGCGGGATTGGCGCCGGGCCGGTGGCGGGGTCACGGTGCACGAGCACGCTGTCACACAGGGCGATGCAGTTGCCCTCCTGAAAGGCGGCCATGGCGACCGTGAAGCTGCTGTTGCCGATGCGGGCGATGGCATAGCCGATGGTGACGGGGGCGGGATAATTGCCCTCGGCCAGATAATCGATGGCGACATGGGCGACGACAAAGCTGGAGCGGCGCTCGCCCGGTGCCGGGTTCACCGGGCCGGCGCGGTTGAAGCGCACGCGGGTTTCCTCGAACAGGCGGGCGAAGGCCACGTTGTTGAGATGGCCGTTCACATCCATGTCGGCAAAGCGGGTTTCGAGGGTGAGGCTGGCGGGATAGGCCGCCAGATCGCGCCGCCGCAAATCGCCCTTCATCGCATCCGGTACCGGATCGGCATCGCCTTCAGGCCCGAAACGAAATTGGCCACCGACAATTTGGGTTCGCCGGCCAGTTCGATCGCGTCCAGCCGGGGCAGCAGCTCGGCGAACAGGGCGCGGATTTCCATGCGCGCCAGGTGCAGGCCCAGGCACTGGTGGACGCCGTTGCCAAAGGCGGTCTGCGGGTTGTTGGGGCGATCGACGCGGAAGCTGAACGGGTCTTCGAACACCGCCTCGTCGCGGTTGCCCGACCAATAGAAGAGCGCGACGCCGTCGCCCTTGCGGATGGTCTTGCCGCCGATTTCGGTGTCTTCGGTGCAGGTGCGCATGAAATGTTTCACCGGGGTGGCCCAGCGGATCATCTCTTCCACCGCGCCCGGGATCAGCGACGGGTCGGCCTTCAGCTTGGCCAGTTCGGCCGGGTTCTGGATCAGCGCCAGCAGGCCGCCGGAGGCCGTGCTGCTGGTGGTGTCGTGCCCGGCAGTGACGGCAATGGCGTAATAGCTGATCGCCTCCAAGAGGCCGATGGGTTCGCCATCGACCTGGCCCTGCGCGATCACGGTGGCGAGATCGTCGCGCGGGTTGGCCCTGCGGTCGGCCAGCACTTCGCCGAAATATTGGAAGAATTGCTGGACGAGGGCGAAGATATCCACCTGCGGGTTGCCGGTGGCTTCCGGCCCACCCAGACCCTGCGTGATGATGCGGCTGCGCGCCACCACGTCCGGATCCTGCGGGCCGAAAATCTCCTGCGTCATCTGCAGCATGCGGTTTTCGTCCGCTGGCGGCAGGCCGAGGATCATCATGATGACCCGCAAGGGATACCAGAGCGCGACCTCGTTGACGAAATCGCATTGGCCGCCCAGCGCCGCCATGCGATCGACATGCGCCCTGGCAATGGCGGCGATCTGCGCCTCCAGTTTTTTCAGATTCTGCGGCATGAACCATGTGTGGGTGATGCGCCGCAGCTTCATGTGGATGGGATCATCCAGATCGACCAGCGTGCGGAACAAATGGCTGTCCCCTGTGGTCTGCTTCACCCATTCCTCGGCCTCGATGGGGGAGATATAGGTGCGTTCCCGGTTGATGAAGCGGTCGTTGGCCTTGGAAATCGCCACGATGTCGGCATGGCGGGTGATCGACCAGAAGGGGCGAAAGCCCGTGGGCTCGGTCCAGTGCACCGGGTCTTCCCGGCGCAACCGCGTATAGGCCGCGTGGATGCTTTCGTCGGCATAGGCCGCCGGGTTGACGAGGCTGTTGTCCAGCGTGTCGCTGTTGAAACCGGGAAACGGCATGGCAGTCATTGGGCACGTCCTCTCGCTTGCACGGCGCCGCGGGCGGCTTCCACTTCGGCGGCGGAGACCTGGGCATTGGCGGCGGTGGAGCGTTCCGCCTCCAGTGCCATGGCCGCGCCGAAGGGCAGATCATAGCCGTCGTTGATCAGCCGCTTGTAGGCCCGGGCAAAGCCGGGGGCGATGCCAGCCATGTCGTGCGCCAGGGCGGTGGCGGCGGCGACCAGTTGATCGGCCGGCACGACGCGATTGAGCAGGCCCCAGCGTTCCGCCGTGGCGGCATCAAGGAAATTGCCGGACAGTGACAGTTCACGGGCGCGATAGGGCCCGATCAGGCGGGACAGTTTCTGGGACAGTCCCCAGCCGGGCATGATCCCCACCCGGGCATGGGTGTCGGCAAAGCGGGCATTCTCGCTGCCGATCAGCACGTCGCAGGCCAGCGCCACTTCGAAGCCGCCGGTGATGGCGACGCCGTTGATGGCACCGATCACCGGCTTGCCGGTCTGTTCGATGGCTTTGACCGGATTGTCGTCAGGCCCTTCGGCGTTGGCGGCGCCAAGGCCCTGTTGCCCCAGTTCCTTCAGATCCAGCCCGGCGGTGAAGGCGCGGGTGCCCGCGCCGGTCAGCACGATGGCGCGGACATCGTCGTCGGCCTCCAGATCACGGAACACGGCGGCGAGCGCGCGGCGCAGCGCCTGGTTCAGCGCGTTCATCGCCTGGGGCCGGTTCAGCGTGACGATGGCCACCGGGCCCTCGCGCGAAACCTGCACGACATCATCGCTCATCAGCCTGTCCTCCCCAATGGCGGCCTTGTGTAGCGGCCCGGCATGCCGCTGCCGACTGCAATTGGCGATAGGGAGGATTACTTGGCCCTGCGCAGGATCAGGTAGAAGGCGCCGCTGCCGCCATGGCGCGGGTGGGCGGCGCGCACGCTGGCCACCGCGGCGCGCATGTCGGGCCGTTCCAGCCAGTGCATCAGTTCGGCGCGGATGCGCGCCGGCCGATCGGGCCGGCCCTTGCCGGTGATGACCAGGATGACGCGCGCGCCATCGCCGGCATGGATGGCGGCGGCCAGCCGGGCATGGGCATCGGCCAGCGTGTGGCCGTGCAGATCGATGATGCGATCGGGCACGATGCGGCCGCGGCTGATCTGGCGATCCCAGCTGCCATCCAGCGGCGCGCCCAAGGGGTGCGGGCCCGGCCGGGCCGGGGGCGCTTTCATTGGGCGCGGCGGCGGCGCGGGCGCGGCCCTTGGTGGCGGCGGCGGATTGGTGGCAGCGGGTGCGACCGGCGGTGCGTCGGGTCTTGCCTTGCCGGGCAGCGGCTTCACGCTGGCGGCAACCCGCGCCCACAGCGCCCGTTCATGGGCGCTGAGGCGGCGCATCGGGGATCAGTTTCAGGCGCTGCGCGGCGGCGCGCGGGATGAGCAGGGTGAGGGTGGCCGGGGCGGATTGCGCCCCGGCATCGGCGGCGGCCTCTGCCCCTGGCCCCAGGAACAGATCGATGCGGTTGGCCCCCTTGATGGCGCCGCCGGTGTCTTGCGCCACCATCAGCTGCACCAACGCCTGCCCGCTGCGCGACAGGGTGGTTTCGACCAGCAGCGGCGCGCCGAGCGGAATATAGGCCGGATCGGCGGCGACCGAGACGCGGGGGGTGACGGCGACGCCCATGGCGCCGATCGGGCCTTCGCCGGTGAGCACGCGGAAGAAGATCTTGGACGGGTTGGCGTTGAGGATGGCCGGCGCCTCATCCGGATGGGCGCGCAGCCAGGCGAGGATTTCGGCCATGCCGGCCTTGCCCCGTTCCAGCTTGCCCTGTTCGATCAGCAGGCGGCCGATGGCAACATAATCGCGGCCGTTCTGCCCGTCATAGCCGATGCGGATGATGCGGCCATCGGGCAGCGCCAGGCGGCCGCTGCCCTGGATTTCTAGGAAGAAGGCCTCATAGGGATCGGCCGCCCAGGCCAGTTCGAGGCGGCGGCCCACCAGCGCGCCGGCGGCAATTTCGGCGCGGCTGGCATAGGGCACCAGCCGGTTGCCCTCCACCCGGCCGCGCACCGTGCGGCCCTTCAGGCTGGGGGCGAAATCGCCCAGCGGCACATCGATCAGATCGGCCGGCCGGCGATAGAGCGGCACGTCATAGCCGGGCTGCCGGGTCAGGCTGGCGGCGATTTCGGGCTCGTAATAGCCTGTGGCAAAACCCTTGCCCTCGGCGACGGCGAGGCCGACGAACTGGGTGTGAAAGAAATCATCCTCCCCGCCCGGCGCCACCGCGGCGGCGGCGGTGCAGGCCGCCTGCCAGTCCGCTGGCTGGGTGAGGCCCGACAGATCCTCGCGGCGCAAGAGGCCCGGGCAGGATTTGCGAAACGCCGCCAGCGCGGCGGCCGCGCCGGGCAGCGGCCCGACCGGCGGCAGCGGCAGGGCGGCAAGGCTGGCCTGGGCGGCGCGGGTGATGGGCGGCGGTTGTGCTGCGGCGGGTGCCGGGGTGGCGACAGCAGGGGTGGGGCCGGTGGTGGTGGGGCCGGTGGTGGCGGGCCGTTGCGGTTTGCCGGCGCAGGCGGCCAGCAGCAACAGGCTGGCCAGCGCGAAACGGTTGCGCATCCCCGACGTCAGGCCCGGCGTCCGGCGATCAGGCCGTGTGGTCCGGCGGCAGATCGGCGCTGTCATCCTCATTGTCGGTGGCGATCAGCACCCAGGCCGGATCACTGCTGGTGACATGGCGGCTGAAGGTCCAGACATCACGGCTTTCGATCTCGCCCTCGCCGGTGGCGATGCGGGCGGCAAAGCGCACGGTGAGTTCCACCATCTGGCCGACCTGTTCGGCACCTTCGATCATCGCCGACGGCGTGCCGAGGATGCGGTTCGGCAGGCTGGCGCCGTCGCGGGCGGCAATGGCGCCGGCCAGATTTTCATGCACTTCATCCGACACCAGGCCATGCACGCCCGACAGATCGCCCGACCAGAAGGCGGTGAGGATCATGCCATAGGCGGCGCGGGCGCCGGTGAGGAACCGATCGGGGGCGAAACCGGGATCGGCATCGGCAATGGATTCGAGCGCCGGCAGCAGGCTGATATCGGTACCGGGCGGCAGTTGCAGGCGGCCACGCGGGCCACGATCCGCCTCGCGCCGCGGCGGCGCCGTCACTTCGGCGGTGGGGCGGAAGCTGTCGCCAATCTGCTGGGGGCGTTCCTCGCCGGTGCGTTTGCCCAGCACGGACACCAGGCGCAGGCCGATGAACGCGGCCAGCATCGCCAGCAACACAATCTCGACCCAGGCATTCCCGTCGGACATCATCATTCCCCAGCCATCCCAGTTGCCAAGGCCGGCAACCGATGGTGTGCGCAAAACCACAAACCGATCACGCTTTGGCATGGTGCACCGGGGTGCAAGGCATGGCCATTGGGGAATCACCCCAGCGCGCAAGCGATCACAGGCAACAATCGGCCTTTGGCGGCCTGATTGCAAGGCTGTGCGGCAATTCAGGCGGGGTTGGCGGCGATGGCGGCGGCCAGTTCGCGCACCAGCTTGGCCGCCACGGTGGCGGTGATGCCGGTGGGATCGCGATCCGGGTTCAGTTCCACCACGTCGCCGCCGATGATCGGCCCATCCAGATCAAGCAGGATGTTGACGATCTGGCGCACGCTCATCCCGCCCGGTTCATGGTGGGACACGCCGGGCGCAAAGGCGGGATCAAGGGCGTCGATATCGATGGAGACATAGAGCGGCCGGTCAAAGCGCGGCCGCCAATCGTCGCGCAGGTGGCGGGCCTCGATGATCTCGACGCCAAGGCGGGCGGCCTGGTCGCGGCAATGGCGGTTGAGGGTGCGGATGCCGACCTGCACCAGCCGCCGGGCATGGCCGCCCTCCATGATCCGCGCGAAGGGGGAGGCGTGGGACCGGCGGTTGCCATCCAGTTCGTCATACAGGTCGGGATGGGCATCGAAGTGCAGTATGTCGAAGGCGCCGTGGCGGTGGGCGAGGGTTTCGACGACCGGGAAGCTGATGGCGTGGTCACCGCCCAGCGCAATCAACGGGCCGGGGCAGGCGGCGATGGCGGCGCGGATGCGGTCATCATCGCCGGCGTCTTCATGGAGCGCGACATCGCCGGCATCGACCAGCACGAAATCATGGCCGATTTCCAGCCCACGCTCGGTCGCGGCATTGCCGTGCGGGCTGGCCAGCGCGGCGCGGATGGCGGCGGGCGCCCGCGCCGGCCCGCGCAGGAAGCTGCTGTGCTGGTCGGTCGGCAGGCCGATCAGGGAGATGGTTGGGATCATGGAGTCAGCGGCCAGAGCAAGGGGCCCAAAGTTCGGCCGTGCGCTGGCGGCCACAAAGATGGTGCGGGCGGCGGGACTCGAACCCGCACTTCCGAGGGAAAGCGGATTTTAAGTCCGCTGCGTCTACCGGTTCCGCCACGCCCGCCGATGGTGCCCCCTGGGCTCCGGCGTGGCTCCGGCGCCCGATCAGGCGTTCAGCTTCTCGCGTAATTCCTTGCCCGGCTTGAAATAGGGGACGCGCTTGGCATCCACCTCCACCGCCGTGCCGGTGCGCGGGTTGCGACCGGTGCGGGCTTCGCGGGCGCGGGTGGAAAAGGCGCCGAAGCCGCGCAGTTCCACGCGGCGGCCATCGGCCAGCGCATCGGTGATCTCATCGAAGATGGTGGTGACGATGGCCTCGACATCGCGCACGGTGAGGTGCGGATTCTGTTCGGCGACGATGGCAACCAGTTCAGACCTGATCATTTCGCACGCACCCCCCGCTGGGCCCAGTTTTGATGCTTCGGAGCTGCCAGCCCTCTGATATTTGCGAATATTCTATTGCATCACAGGCAATGGTCAAGGCGGGCAGATGCAAAATTCTGCAACCGACCTGTCATAATCGGCGTAGCTGCGTGATTCTTGCCATTCTGCAACGAAAAACGCCCCGGCAGACGGGCTGCCGGGGCGTTTTCCTGCACTGACCGCCGGGCGATCAGTTCTTTTCGGATTCCTCGCGGGCCTTGTTGAAGGCGGCGCCCAGGATGTTGCCAAGCGTGGCGCCCGAATCGGACGTGCCATACTGGGCGACGGCTTCCTTCTCTTCGCTGATCTGCAGCGCCTTGATGGACAGCATCGGCTTGCGGCCCTTTTCGAAGCCGACGACCATGGCGTCGACCTTCTGGCCGGGCTGGAAGCGTTCGGCCTTCTGCTCGTCACGGTCACGGCTGAGATCGCCGCGCTTGATGTAGACGACCGGGCCATCTTCGCCGATCTGGACGTCAAGGCCGCCATCGCGGGCCGCGACCACGGTCGCCGTCACGATGTCGTTCTTCTTCCAGTCGCTGCCGCTGGTGTTGCGCGCCACGGCCGGGCCGCCGGCTTCATCCAGCTGCTTGATGCCCAGGCTGATGCGTTCTTTTTCGATGTCCACTTCCAGCACGCGGGCCGAGACGCGCTCGCCCTTGTGGTGGCGCGACAGGGCGGTTTCGCCGGTCATGCCCCAGGCGATGTCGCTCATGTGCACCATGCCGTCCACATCGCCGTCGAGGCCGATGAACAGGCCGAATTCGGTGGCGTTCTTGACTTCGCCTTCGACGATGGAGCCGACCGGGTGGCTTTCGGCGAACACTTCCCACGGGTTGCGCTGCGCCTGCTTCAGGCCCAGGCTGATGCGGCGCTTGTCCTCATCGACCTCGAGCACCATGACTTCGACTTCCTGGCTGGTCGAAACGATCTTGCCGGGGTGGACGTTCTTCTTGACCCACGACATTTCGCTGACGTGCACCAGGCCTTCGATGCCGGCTTCCAGCTCCACGAAGGCGCCATACTCGGTGATGTTGGTGACGCGGCCCTTGTGCTTGGTGCCCACGGCATATTTGGCAGCGGCCGTGGTCCAGGGATCGGCTTCCAGCTGCTTCATGCCCAGGCTGATGCGCTGGGTGTCGCGGTTGATGCGCACGATCTGCACGCGCAGCACGTCGCCGATGTTCAGCACTTCCGACGGGTGGTTGACGCGCTTGTAGCTCATGTCGGTGACATGCAGCAGGCCGTCGATGCCGCCCAGATCCACGAAGGCGCCATAATCGGTGATGTTCTTGACGGTGCCATCGACGATCTGGCCTTCGGCGAGGCTGGAGATCAGGCCCGAACGGGCTTCGGCGCGCGATTCTTCGAGGATCGAGCGGCGCGAGACCACGATGTTGCCGCGCTTGCGGTCCATCTTGAGGATCTGGAACGGCTGCGGCAGGTTCATCAGCGGGGTGACATCGCGCACCGGGCGGATATCGACCTGGCTGCCCGGCAGGAAGGCCACGGCGCCGCCCAGATCGACGGTGAAGCCGCCCTTGACCTTGCCGAAGATCACGCCTTCAACGCGCTCACCGGCGGCGAACTTGGTTTCCAGCGCATCCCAGCTGGCTTCGCGGCGGGCGCGGTCGCGGCTCAGCATCGCTTCGCCCTGGGCGTTTTCGACGCGATCCACGAACACTTCGACTTCGGAGCCCACGGCCAGATCCACCTTGCCGGTGAGATCGGCGAACTCGCGCAGCGGCACGCGGCCTTCGCTCTTCAGGCCGACATCGATGACGGCAAATTCATTCTCGAGACGGGTGACGACGCCGCGCACGACGCGGCCTTCGAAACCCTGATCCTTGCCAAGCGTGGCATCGAGCAGCGCCGCGAAATCATCGCGGGTCGGCTGGGCAGAGGTAGCCATAGTCAATCAAACACCTTCATCTGGGGCCGGCGCGGGCGCGGGCTGGCCCCACATGGGCAGCCGGTCTCGCGAAACCCCTCGGCAAGGCACCATTGCCTGCCGTTCATCGCCGTCGCGGTGGCACCATGCCAGCCGCTCCTTGAAAAAACCGGGAAAATGCAAAGCGCCCGTGCGGGGAAATCCCCGCCGGGACGCCGATTGCCCATTACCGGCCGTCGCGGTGCAGCGCCCTTTCCACCAGGGCGATGGCAGCCTCGACGGCCGCGGCTATACCCAGATCGCTGGTGTCAAGCAAGGCGGCATCGGCCGCCCGCACCAACGGCGCTGCGGAACGGCCGGAATCGCGCGCGTCGCGGGCATGGATGTCGGCCAGCACATCGGCCAGGGTCTGATCGCCGCCGCGCCCGGCCAGTTCGGCGTGGCGGCGGGCGGCGCGCACGTGCGGCGCGGCGGTGACGAACAATTTGGCCGGCGCATCCGGCGCGATCACCGTGCCGATGTCGCGCCCGTCCAGCACGGCGCCGCCGGGTTGCCGGGCAAAGCTGCGCTGGGTTTCGAACAAGGCGGCGCGCACGGCCGGATGGCTGGAAACGATCGAGGCATAATCGCTGTTCAGGCTGCTCATCAGATCAGGATCATCGAGCAGGGCCGGGCTGAGCGCGCGGGCGGCGGCAGCAGCGGCTTCGGCATCATAGGGATCATGGCCGGCCAGCCGCACCGCCAGCCCGCAGGCGCGATACAATTTGCCCGTGTCCATGAAGGGCAGACCGTAATGGCGGGCAAGCGCCTTGGCGATGGTGCCCTTGCCGCTGGCGGCCGGGCCGTCGACGGCGATGACGAGAGGGGTGGTGCTGCTGTTCACGGCCGCCGCGTTAGCGGGCGGGCGGGGTGCGGGCAAGGGGAAGCAAAGGGGGAGGGGAAGGGCCGGCGCCATGTGGCGCGGGGTGAAAATGGCGTGAAAAATTGGTTGGCCGGGCCGGACGCGATTGGCAGCGCGGCGGCTTTCGGCCATGATCGGGCCTCAGGGTCGGTCACCGGGCGAGGTGCGCCATGACTGATCCAGCAGCAACCTGCCAACGCGGTGCCGATCTGACGCCGGCCGCGCCGCCCATCCTGGTCATTGCCGGCACAAGGCCGGAGGCGGTCAAGCTAGCGCCTCTGGTGCTGGCGCTGCGGGCGCGGGCGGTGCCGGTGGTGCTGGTCGCCACCGGGCAGCATCCCGACCTGTTTGCCGCGACCCTGGCCGGCTTTGGCCTTGCCGCCGATGTTGATCTGGGCATGACGGCGCCGACGCCCGATGCCCTGGTGGGGCAGTTGGTGCCGGTGCTGGCCGATCTGATGCGGCGGCTGCGGCCGGCGTGGGCGGTGGTGCAGGGCGACACGAGTTCCACCCTGGCCGGTGCGCTGGCGGCGCGATACGCCGGGGTGCCGCTGGCGCATGTGGAAGCCGGCCTGCGCACCGGCAGCGATGATCCCCATCCCGAGGAATTGCACCGCCGGCTGGTGGCGCAGATGGCCGCGCTGCACCTGGCGCCCACGCCGGCCGCGGCGGCGGCGCTGGCGGCCGAGGCGGTGCGCGGCACCGTGGCGATCACCGGCAACACCGGCATTGATGCCCTGCTGCTGATGGCGGCCCGGCTGGAGCAGGATGCCGGCTTGGCCGCCGCGGCGGTGGCGCCCTTTGCCCAGGTGCCCAGGGGCCGGCCGTGGATCCTCGCCACCATCCACCGGCGGGAGAATCGCGGCCGGCAACTGGCCGGCATCCTGGCGGCGCTGGCCGATCTGGCCGGCGAGGCGGAGATACTGCTGCCGGTGCATCCCGGTCCGGCGGTGGCCGGCCCCGTGCGGGCGATGCTGGCCGGGCGGCCGCATGTGCATCTGCTGCCGCCGTTGCCCTTTGCCGGCTTTGTCGCGCTGATGATGCGCTCCACCCTGGCGCTCACCGATTCGGGCGGCGTGCAGGAAGAGGCGCCGGCGCTGGGCCTGCCCTGCCTGGTGCTGCGCACGGCCACGGAACGGCCGGAGGGCGTGGCCAGCGGCAATGCCCGGCTGGTGGGCGTGGACCGGGCGATGATCGTGGCGGCGGCGCGGGCGGTGCTGGCCGATGCCGGGCTGCGGGCGCGGATGGCGGTGCCGGCGCTGCCTTATGGCGATGGCGGCGCGGCGGCGCGGATCACGGCGTTGCTGTTGCGCCCAGATTCTGCATCATCGCCACGAACGTCGGAAAGCTGGTCGCAATCGGGCGGGCATCGTCGATCGTCACCGCTTGGCGCGCGTTGAGGCCGAGCACGGCAAAGCTCATGGCGATGCGGTGATCCAGCCGCGCCGCCACCGTGGCGCCGCCGGGCACCGGATCGCCGCCCTGGCCGTGGACGATCAGGCCATCCTCCAGCTCCTCGCAGGCGATGCCGCAGGCGGTGAGGCCGGCAGCCATCACGCTGATGCGATCCGATTCCTTGACGCGCAGTTCCTCCAGCCCGCGGCAAAGCGTGCGCCCCTGGGCAAAGGCGGCGGCAACGAACAGGATGGGATATTCATCGATCATCGATGGCGCGCCTTCGGGCGGCACCTCGATCCCGGTGAGGGCGGAATGGCGCACGTGGAGATCAGCCACCGGTTCGCCGCCCACGTCGCGCGGGTTGATCAGGTCGATCCGCCCGCCCATCGCCTGCAGCACGTGGATCAGCCCGGCGCGGGTGGGATTGATGCCGACATTGCGGATGACGATGTCGCTGCCCGGCACGATCAGCGCGGCCACCATCGGGAAGGCGGCGGACGAGGGGTCACCCGGCACCACGATGGTCTGCGGCTTCAGTTCGGCTTCGCCGCGGATGGTGATGATGCGGCCCTGCGGTGCGGTTTCCACCGTCAGCCGCGCGCCGAATCCGGCCAGCATGCGCTCGCTGTGGTCGCGGGTGGGGATGGGTTCGATCACCACCGTGTCCCCCGGCGTGTTGAGCCCGGCCAGCAGGATGGCGGACTTCACCTGGGCCGAGGCGACGGGCAGCGTGTAGCTGAGCGGGATCGCCGGACAGGCCCCGGTGAGGGTGAGCGGCAGCGTCTGGCGGCCGCCGGGCCCCAGCGTCGCACTGATGGTGGCGCCCATCAGGCTGAGCGGCGTGATCACCCGCCCCATCGGCCGCGACGACAGGCTGGCATCGCCGATGAAGGTGGCGGTGATCGGGTGGGAGGCGACCAGCCCCATCAACAGCCGGGTGGAGGTGCCGCTGTTGCCCATGTCCAGCGCGGTTTGCGGTTGCAGAAGGCCGCCGACGCCGACGCCGTGGATGCGCCATTCGCCATCCGGGCGGCGATCGATATCGGCGCCCATGGCCCGCATCGCGGCGGCGGTGGCCAGCACATCCTCGCCCTCCAGCAGGCCCGAGACCCGGGTTTCGCCGACGGCCAGCGCCCCCAGCATCAGGGAGCGGTGGCTGATCGACTTGTCGCCGGGCACGGTGACATCGCCGGCCAACGGGCCGGTGGCCGACAGGCGAAGCGGGTGCGGATCAGCGGCAGCGTGCGTCATGGTGGTGTCCATATCCGGGCCGCTTTGACAGGGCTTGCCGCCTGTGGCAATGCGCACGCCTTTCCGGGACAGGCCCTGCCTGCCCGGCAACCGCCATTGCCGCTTGGCGATTACGGAGTTGATATGGTCAAGGCTGAATGGGGCACCAAGCGTGCCTGTCCGAAGTGCAACACCCGATTCTATGATCTGGGCAAGGAAGACCCGGTCAGCTGCATTTCCTGCGGTTTTGCCTGGGTGCCGGAACCGATTCTGAAATCCAAGCAGACGACGCCGTTTGAAGCCACCAAGCCGCAGGCCGCCGAAGGCGCCGACACCGATGTGGCGGTGGATGAGGATCTGGATCTGGACACCGACGTCGAAGCGGGTGAAGCCGATGGCGACGTTGATCTGGGCGGCGACGATGATCTGGGCGTCGTTTCCGAAGGCGACGAAGACGAGAATTGAGCAGAAAGGCCGGCGCGGCGAATTTTCGGCTTGCATGCCCGGAAAGTTTCGCCTAACCGGCCGCTCCCGGCGCTGCTGGAAACGGCGGCGACCAACACGGATTGGGGCCTTAGCTCAGCTGGGAGAGCGCTACAATGGCATTGTAGAGGTCAGCGGTTCGATCCCGCTAGGCTCCACCATCCGTCCAAAGGCCCGACCAGAAATGGTCGGGCTTTTTGCTGTTTCGGGGCGCTGGCGCTGCGAAACCGGCCTTTGCCAACGCCGCGAATCGCTGGCAGAGCGCGGCCCCATGAGCATCCGCATGAGCATCCGTTCCGATTATCGCGCCAGCCGCATGATCCCCACCCGCTGGCTGGACAATGACGCCTATGGCCACGTCAACAACGTGGTTTACTACAGCTGGTTCGACACGGCGGTGAATGCCTGGCTGATCGAGGCTGGCCTGCTCGACATCGCGTCTGGCAATCCCATCGGCCTGGTGGTGGAAACCGGCTGCCGATATCACCGCAGCGTGGCGTTTCCCGACACGGTGGAGGCGCATCTGCGCATCGCGAAGCTGGGCAACAGCAGCGTGCGCTGGGAGGTGGGGCTGTTCACCGCCGGCCACGATGGCCCGGCGGCGGAGGGCCATTTCGTCCATGTCTATGTGGACCGGGTCAGCCGGCGGCCCAGCCCGTTGCCAGCGGCGTGGCGGCAGGCCTTGATGCCGCTGGTGGTTGCGGAAAATCCGCACGGCGCTTAAGCGCCCGCGATGCACACGCCAGACGATTCGATCCTCATCCTCGATTTCGGCAGCCAGGTGACCCAGCTGATCGCCCGGCGCATCCGCGAAGCCGGCGTCTATTGCGAGATCGTGCCCTTTGCCAAAGGCGGCGAGGCGTTCGCCCGCATGGCGCCCCGGGGGGTGATCCTGTCGGGCAGCCCGGCCAACATCAGCGATGAGAACGGCCCGCGCATTCCGGATAATGTGCTGGCCGCCGATGTGCCGCTGCTGGGCATTTGCTATGGCGAACAGTCGCTCTGCTATCAGCTCGGCGGCGCCGTGGTGGCGTCTGACCATCGCGAATTTGGCCGGGCCGAGATCGAGATTGTCGATGATTGCGCCTTTTTTGCCGGCGTGTGGGCCAAGGGCGACACGCCCACCGTGTGGATGAGCCATGGCGACCGCATCGATGCGATCCCGCCCGGTTTCCGCGCCGTCGCCGTCAGCCCCGGCGCGCCCTTTGCCGCCATCGCCAATGACGAGGCCCGCCGTTACGGCGTGCAGTTCCATCCGGAGGTGGTGCACACGCCCGATGGCGCAGCGCTGCTCAGGAATTTCGTCGTCAATGTCTGCGGCGTGACGCCCAACTGGTCGATGGCCGGTTTCCGGGCCGCCAAGATTGCCGAGATTCGCGAACAGGTGGGCGACCGCAAAGTGATCTGCGGCTTGTCGGGCGGGGTTGATTCGGCCGTGGCGGCCGTGCTGATCCACGAGGCGATCGGGGATCAGCTGACCTGCGTGTTCGTCGATCACGGTTTGATGCGGTTGGGCGAAGCCGAACAGGTGGTGAGCCTGTTCCGCGAACATTATCATATCCCGCTGGTGCATGTGGAGGCCGAGGCGCTGTTCCTTGGCGGCCTTGCCGGGGTGACGGACCCGGAAGCCAAGCGCAAGTTCATCGGGAAGACCTTCATCGAGGTGTTCGAGGCCGAGGCGAAAAAGCTGGGCGGCGCCGATTTCCTGGCGCAAGGGACCCTCTATCCCGACGTGATCGAGAGCGTGTCGTTCACCGGCGGCCCCAGCGTGACGATCAAGAGCCACCACAATGTCGGCGGCCTGCCCGAGCGCATGAACATGAAGCTGGTCGAGCCCTTGCGCGAACTGTTCAAGGACGAGGTGCGCCGGCTGGGCGTTGAATTGGGCCTGCCGCCGGCGTTCGTTGGCCGCCACCCGTTCCCCGGCCCGGGCCTCGCCATCCGCATCCCCGGCGAGGTGACGAAGGAGGCGTGCGACACGCTGCGCAAGGCCGATGCCATCTATCTGGACGAGATCCGCAAGGCCGGCCTGTATGACGAGATCTGGCAGGCCTTTGCCGTGCTGCTGCCGGTGCGCACCGTGGGCGTGATGGGCGATGGCCGCACCTATGACCGGGTCTGCGGCCTGCGCGCCGTGACCTCGGTGGATGGCATGACGGCCGATGTCTATCCGTTTGACGCCAGCTTCCTCACCCGCACCGCCACCCGCATCGTCAACGAGGTGAAGGGCATCAACCGCGTGGT
>CAZAWH010000048.1:0-19346 GCA_964488775.1 uncultured Sandarakinorhabdus sp.
CCCAGCGGCATGTTGGCCCGGATGAAGGCGGCGGCCTTGTCCACCTGGGCCATGCCGGCGCCCCAGTTGTAGCTGCGCGGGCCCCACAAGGGCGGGTTCACCACCGTGTCGCCGTCCTTCATGCCTTGCCCGTCCGCACCGTGGCAGGCGGCGCAGACTTCGGTGAAGACGGTCTTGCCACGCAGGTCGCTGGGCGGCAGCGGCGGTGTGGCGATGGCGGGAAAGCCGCGCCCCGGTGGCGACACGCCAATGCGCTGCCCCTGCGCCAGCCAGCCGGCATAGGCGGACACGGCCAGCAGCACCTCGCCGCCCATGGGCGGCGGCCTGCCGTTGACCGAATAGATGAAGCAATCCTGCACGCGCTTTTCAAAGCTGTTCATGCGGCGGTTCTTGTCGCGCCACACCGGGAAATTGCCATAGGCGGCCCACAGCGGCGCGGCCCCGGCGGTGCGGCCGGCATCCAGATGGCAATTGGCGCACCTGAGATCATTGCCGGCAAATTCGGGCGCGGCGGCGCGGGTGTTGGTGATGATGTCGAGCCCGCGGCGGATGGCATCGCCATCGGGGCCGGCCGGGATGGCGGTTTCGGGCGGCGGTGTTGCGGGATCCGCCGCAGCGATGGCCGCCACGGCAATCAGGGCCAACAGGGGAACACGCGTGCGCATGCGCCATGGCTAGCGCAGGTGGGCGCGTGCAGAAACTGTCAATCGGCGAGGGTCAGTCGTTCGCGGCGCCGAAGCGTTCGGCATAGCGGCTGGTGATGCGATCGACCGGCATCACCACGAACACATCGACCGTGTTGAACTGGTGATCGACATAGCCGCCATCGCCCACCATCGCACCGACGCGCAGATAGCCCTTGACCAGCGGCGGCAGCGCGCGGGCGGCGGCGCGGCAATCAATGGCGGCGGGATCGAGGCGGTTCATCTCCACCCGGTGCGGCGGCAGGGCGGTGGCGCGCAGTTCGGGCGGGGCGAGATGATGGTGATAGAGCCAGGACAGTTCGGCCAGATGGGCGCGGGCATCGGCCCCGTGCAGCGAGGCGCAGCCAAACAGATGGCCGATGCCATGCCGGGCGAGATAGGTGGCGATGCCGCGCCACAGCAGCGAGATGGTGGCGGTGGTGCGCCAGGCCGGGGCGACGCAGCTGCGGCCCAGTTCCAGCAGCTGGCGGCCGGGGCCGGACTGGGCGATCAGCGGCGACAGATCAAATTCGCCGGCCGAATAGAAGCCGCCATTGGCTTGTCCCACATCCTGGCGCAGCAGGCGATAGGTGCCAACGACGCGCGGGCGGCTGGCATCGGCGTGATCGATCACCAGCAGATGATCGCAGACCATGTCGTAGGGATCGATGTCACGCCGGGCGCGGGCGGTGAGCGCGTCGGGCCGGGCACCCATCTCGTCATAGAAGATGCTGTAGCGCAGGGCCTGGGCGGCGGCGATCTCGGCCTCGGTGACGGCGAGGCGCACATCAAGCAGGCCGGCGCGGTGGATAGGGGCGGCGTTGGCCAGCAGGGCGGCGGGCAGTTCGACGGCGCGGGACAGGGCAAGGGTCATCGGGCGGGCTCCGCTGGGGATGCCCCGCCATAACGGACGGCCATGACAGGACGGTTGCGAAGGGATGACAGCCGCATGGTGACGGGATGACAGGCGGGTTACGCTGCCGAATTGTCGTCGGCCAGCACCAGGCCGGCGCGCCACAGCCACAGGAAGATCAGCACGCCCGGCAGCGCCAGCGCAGTGGTGAGCCAATAGAAATTGACATAGCCCAGCGTTTCGATGAGCGCGCCGGCCGTGCCGGAGGAAAAGGCCCGGCCCAGGATGGCGGCGGCCGACGACAGCAGCGCGAATTGGGTGGCGGTGAAGCGGCGATCGCAGAGCAGCGCCAGCCAGGCCCCCACCGTGACCCCGCCGATGCCGCTCGCCAGATTTTCGAAGCCCTGCACGGCGGCCAGCGCCCACACATCATGGCCGATGATGGCGAGGCCGGCATAGGCGGCGTTGGAGACGGCCATCAGCAGCAGCGACAGGAACACCGATCCGGCCAGCCCCATGCGCTTGTAGATGAGGCCGCCAAGGAACACGCCGCCCAGATAGCCGAACAGGCCGAGCGACACATCGTAGAAGGCGACTTCTTCCTTGGTGAAGCCCAGATCATTGTAGAACAATCGCACCGACAGCTGGCACACGGTGTCGCCGATCTTGTGCACCAGCACGAAGGCCAGCACGACCCAGGCGCCCTGGCGAGTCAGGAAATCGGCCAAAGGGGCGATGATGCTGTCCTTGATGGCGGCGGCCAGGCCCTTGCCCGATTGCGGGGCGGGCGGGCGGGCCGGTTCGCCGAGCAGGGCGGCAGCCACCAGCGCCGGCGCAAACAGCAGCACGGCCGACGCATAGGCCAGCGCCCAGCTGCCCTGTGCCGCCAGCAGCAGCGCGCCGGCGCCAGCCAGATAGCTGCCCATGCGCCAGCCATATTGGGTCATGCCGCTGCCGGCGCCCATCTGATCGGCGCGCAGCCATTCGATGCGGATGGCATCGATGACGATGTCGAGCGTGGCCCCGGCAAAGCCGACCGCCACCGCCGCAGCGGCGAACAGCGCCAGATCGGCGGTGGGATCCAGCAGCCCCAGCCAGGTGATGGCGGCACTGGCCAGGATGATGGAGACGATCAGCCAGGCCCGGCGCTGGCCCACCAGGGCGGCCAGGAGCGGGATGCGGGCCCGATCGATCAGCGGCGCCCACAGCGGCTTGAAGCTGTAGACGAGGAGGGCGAGGCCGAAGGCGGTGACGCTTTTCTTCTCGATCCCGCTTTCGGCCAGCCTTGTGGTGAGCGTGGCGGCGATCATCGCATAGGGCGTGCCCGACGCCATCCCCAGCGCCAGCGCGCCCAGCGGCCCGGCTTCGAAATAGGGTTTGATGGCAGACAGGAGGGAGCGGTTGGAGGCCATGCCCGCCACCTTGGCGGCGGGGGTGGCTGTGTCAATGGGCAGCTGCGCTGTCGCCATGGGTTCCCGCCGCGCCGCTCTGCCCCTAGTGTGCGCGCCACATGCAGGAGGGATTGTTCATGACGCGAAATTTCACCGCCCATCTGGCCGCCGCCATCGCCGCGCTGGCCCTGCCGATGCTGCCGGCTGCCGCGCAGGTGCCGGCGGCGGCGGTGGTGCAGAGCGAGGATGCGAAGCTGACGGCGTTTCTGGATGCCGAATTTGCCGAATGGGTGAAGGGCCAGCCGCAGCTGGCGACGCGGCTGGGCATCAAGGCCGGCGGTGACCAGTGGAATGATGGCAGCGATGCCGCCGCCGAGGCGCAGGTGCAATGGCGCCAGGCCAGCGTGGCGCGGATGAAGGCGTTGGTTGACCGGGCGAAGCTGTCGGCGGAAGCGCAGGTGAATTATGACATCTGGGCGCTGGAGGCGGAGCGGGCGGCGCTGTCTCACGCCAATCGCATCTATCGCCCGCCCTTTTATTCGCGGCTTTATTCGCTGCACAGCCAGCTGCCGGATTTTCTGATCAACACCCACACGGTGGCGGACGCGACCGACCTCAAGAATTATATCGCCCGGCTGAAGGGCATTCCGGCCCAGCTGGATCTGGGGCTGGAGCGGACACGGGCGAGCGAGACGGCCGGCATCCGCGTGCCGAAATTCCAGGTGGAAAGCATTATCGCGGGCGCCACCCAGCTGACCAGCGGCGTGCCCTTTGGCGCCGGTGACGCCGGCGGCAAGGATGCCCCGCTGTGGGCGGATGTGAAGGCCAAGACCGAAAAGCTGGTCGCCGCCGGCACCTTGCGCCGTGCCGAGGCCGATGCCCTGCTGGCCGAGGCCCGCGCGGCCATCCTGGCGTTGAAACCCGCCTATGGCCGGGTGATCGACTGGGCGGTGGCCAGCCTGCCGACGGCGCCATCGGGCCGGGTCGGTGCCGGCTCGCTGCCGGGCGGTGCGGCCTATTATGCCAACGAGCTGAAGCTGAACACCACCACCGATCTGACCGCCGAGCAGATCCATGCAATCGGCCTAAAGGAAGTTGCGCGCATCGAGGCCGAACAGGACGCGCTGGCGAAGAAGGCCGGCGTGGCGGACCGCAAGGCCTTTTATGCCATGCGGGCGCAGATGTTCCCCGACCGGCCGTTCGATGACGCTGCGCGCGACGCCTATCTGAAGGAGGCCAACCGCTTTGTCGGCCATGTCCGCACGTTGCTGGGGCCCTGGTTCGGCACGCTGCCGGCCTATGGCATCGAGGTGGTGCGCGAGCCCAGTTTCAGCGAAGTGCCCGGCGGCGCGGCGCACGCCAGCCAGCCCAGCCCGGATGGCAAGCGCCCGGCGCGCACCTATGTGCACCTGGTTGGCACCATGAAGGACCCGGCCGCGCTCTACACGCTGATGTGTCATGAGGCGGTGCCCGGCCACAATATGCAGGGCGATATCCAGGTGCGGCAGAAGGGCGGGCCGAAATTCCGCGCCGTCACCGGCTATGTCGCCTTTGGCGAGGGTTGGGGCCTGTATGCCGAGCGCATGTGCGCCGAAATGAACGCCTTCCCCGATGTGGCCGCCGATTTCATGCGGCTGGATGCCGAACTGTTCCGCGCGGCGCGGCTGGTGGTCGATACCGGCCTGCACGCCAAGGGCTGGAGCGAGGAGGAGGCGGTGAAATATCTGAACGAGACCGGCCGCGCCCCGCCGGAAATGGCCCGTTCCGAAGTGCGCCGCTATATCACGCTGCCCGGCCAGGCCACCGGTTACAAGATCGGCATGCTGAAGATCATGGAAGAACGCGCCAAGGCCGAAAAGGCGCTGGGTGCCAAGTTCGACATCAAGGGCTTCCATGATCTGCTGATCGCGTCGGGATCGCAGCCGCTGTCCATCCTTGAACGCCGGGTGGACGACTGGATCGCCAAGCGGAAGGATTGAGCTCTGGCGCTACCGTCGACGCCTCGGTCATTCCCGGCGGATATACTCCCCTGTTTCGAAGTTCCGTTCGAATTGGCAGCCTTCCGGCATGTCGATCAGGTGAATCCATGAGTCATCAGCGTTGAGCACCTTGCCGAGCGCGATGTAGACAAACTCGCGCGCGCCATATTCCTCGTCGGTTGCCATTCCACGCCGGCCGCGGATGCGCCAGCCGCTATCATGGTAGGTGTCCTCGTCTTCGTGAGGGAGTGGTGTTTCGCGGTAGAGAAATTCGACGGGCTCCTGCCCATCGAGAACGCACTGTTCGACGAAGCATCGCTCCCAATAGGTGCGGTGCGGTACGGGTGGCGGAGCGGTTTCGGGCTTGTCGAATACGATGTCGATGATGTGGTGGTGTTGGCAGCGGACGAAATCGCCATGTTTTAACGGTGCCTTCGGCTCGTACGGGTCGTTGCCAAGCGTGCCGGCAAGACCCTCCCGTCCCGCTTCGGTGACAAGCACCCACATGCGTTCGGCGGTCCATTCTTCGGTTGGCACGTCGTAAATGAAGATCAGCTGGACGAGATCGCCCGGTCGCACGGCCAGGCATTCGGTCTCGCTGGGACGAAAGAAGGTGTAGGGTGCCGACTCTGCAGTCGGACACGGGTCTTCAAGATGCCAGCCTGTTCCGGTCATGCTGCAAGGGACCATCGACCAAGTTTTGGGTCAAGCCTCGACGTCCCATCTGCACGCAGTTGCCAGCGCCGGCAGATGGAGTCACCATGCCCGCCATGGATATCCCTTTCATCCCGCGCCAACCCACCCCCGGCCAGCGGGCGCTGGCGGCCGGCATACCGGCGGCGGCGCAGCGGCCAGCGAGCGGCGTGATGCGGGAGATTCCGGCCAGCGCCTATACCTGCCCCGATCATTTCGCCCGCGAATGGAGCCATGTCTTCAAGCGCCTGCCGGTGGTGATCGCGCCGTCGGCGCTGCTGCCGCAGCCCAACATGGCGGTGCCGCATGATGGGTTCGGCCTGCCGCTGCTGATCGCGCGCGATGGCAAGGGTGTGGTGCGCGTGTTCATGAACGTCTGCCGGCATCGCGGCACGCGGCTGGTGGAGGGGTGTGAGCTGGTGAAATCACCGGCTTTGGTCTGCCCCTATCATGCGTGGAGTTATGCCACCGACGGCCGGCTGAAGGGCTTGCCGCGGCCCGAGAGCTTTGCCGGGCTGGACAAGTCCACCCGCGGCCTGATCGAGATGCCTGCCCAAGAAGCCGGCGGGCTGATCTGGGTGGGGCTGGACCGCGACAACGCGCCGGATTTCAGCCTGGCCGCCGGGCCGCTGGCGGCGGATTTCGATGCCATCGGGTTCGGGGATCAGCATCTTTATGCCAGGCGCACGCACAAGGTGGCGGCGAACTGGAAGCTGATCATGGATGCGTTCAGCGAAAGCTATCATGTGCTGCGCCTGCATGCGTCGACCATCGCGCCCTATTTCCAGGATGGCGTGACCACCGGTGACCGCATCGGCCCCCACTCGCGCTCTGCCGTGGCGCGGCTGGCGGCGCTGGAGGGCATGGACCTGGACGACATGCGCGACCTCAGACGCACCATGACCTTCACCTATAATCTGACGCCCGGCACGGTGATCGTGGCCAGCCCGGATTATATCAACATCATGGTGGTGATGCCGCGCGGCGTGGGTGAGACCTGGGTGGAGGATTTCATGCTGATCCCCGAACCGCCCAAGGACGAGAAGGCGGAGCGGCACTGGGCGAAGAGCTGGGCGTTGCTGGATGGGGCGGTGTTTGGCGCGGAGGATTTCCGGGCCGCCGCGCTGGGGCAGGAAGGTCTGGCGTCGGGCGCGGTTGACCATGTGCTGATCGGCGGGCTGGAACAGGGGATCGGCACGCTTCACGACACGCTGGCGGCGTTGATGGCGGATTGATGCAGCGAATTCGCGGGCACGCCCCTTGCAAAAGCGTGTCGCAATCCTAACACAGTAGTCAGCGGCACGACGGGCTGATAGGCTGTGCCGGCGCAGGGATCAGGACTGGGATGAGGACAGGCATGGCGGAAGAAGTTGCAATCAAGCTGGAACCCCCGGTCGCGGTGAACCCGATTTCGCCGCAGAAGGCTGCCGGCCTGGTGCCCCTGAAGGATCAGGAGCGGGCCCAGCTGGATGCCAAGGTCGATGGCTTCATCGACGAGCTGATCGCCACCGATGCCGCCAGCCCGGAATTCGGCAAGAAGGTGGATGCGCTGGCCAATCTGGGCGCGACCGAGATTGCGCGGGCCGCCGCCCAGTCCAACCGGTTTCTCGACCGGCCGACGCGCGCGCTCAACAAGGAGGCCGGGATCGGCGCCGACCTGGTGCAGCTGCGCAAGATTGTCGAGGATCTGGACCCGGGCAAATCCGGCAAACTTTCGAGCCGCAAGAAACTCTTTGGCATCATCCCGGTCGGTGGCGGGGCGCTGCGGTCCTATTTTGACAGTTACAAGAGCGCGCAGGGCAACATCAACGCCATCCTGGGCGCGCTGAAGAGCGGCAAGGACGAGCTGCTGAAAGACAATATCAGCATCGAGGACGAGCGGGCCAAGCTGTGGGACGCGATGGGCAAGCTGGAACAGATGGTCCACATGTCCAAGGTGCTCGATGAAAAGCTGGAGGAGAAGGCGGCCGAGCTGGACATCACCGATCCGGCCAAGGCCAAGGCCATCCGCGAGAGCGCGCTGTTCTACGTGCGCCAGCGCACCCAGGATCTGCTGACCCAGCTGGCCGTGTCGGTGCAGGGCTATCTGGCGCTGGATCTGGTCAAGAAGAACAATGTCGAGCTGATGAAGGGTGTCGACCGCGCCAGCACCACCACGGTGGCGGCGCTGCGCACGGCGGTGACCGTGGCCGAGGCGATGACCAACCAGAAGCTGGTGCTGGAACAGATCACCCAGCTGAACAGCACCACCGCCGGCATCATCGATTCCACCGGCGAATTGCTGAAGAGCAACACCGCGATGATCCACGAGCAGGCATCGTCGAGCGCGATCCCGGTGGAAACGCTGCAGCGTGCCTTCCAGAATGTCTATCAGACGATGGACGCCATCGACACGTTCAAGATGAAGTCGCTGGAGGCGATGAAGACCACGGTCGACACGCTGAGTGTCGAGGTGGAGAAGAGCCGCGCCTATGTCGCCCGCGCGCAAGGGCAGGCCGAAGCGCAGATTGCCGGCCCGCAAACCAGCCTGACGGCCCTTACCTGAAATGGCGAGCGTGCCGCCCTTTGACGAAGCCGAAGCCCGGCGCCGGCGCATGGCCCGGGCCGAAGCCATGCAGATGGCGCGCGCCCGGCGCTGGGAACGGCGCAAGGCCAATGTGGCGACCCGGCTGACGCGTGGCGGCATCGCCTTTCTGGCCACGGTGGCGGCGTTGACCGCCTATGGCTGGATGTCGGACGGCATGGGGCTGGGCATGTTCCTGTTGAGCCTCTTGATCGTGCCGCTGTCGGGCGCGGTGGGCTTTGCCCTGCCGGTCGGCGGGCCGGATGTGGACAAGATGGACGAAGCGCCGCCGGCCGAATTGCCCGCCATCACCGAGGCCTGGCTGGAACGCCAGCGCCGCCACCTGCCGCGCCTGGCCGCCCCGCATCTGGATGGCATTTCGGTGCAGCTGGCCGCGCTGGAACGGCAGCTGGCACGGGTGCCGACCGATCATCCGGTGGCGCAGGACATTGGCCGCCTGCTGGGCAAGCATCTGCCCGAACTGGTGGACCGTTACACCCGCATCCCGCCGATGCAGCGGTCCAACATCGTCGAGCATGACGGCCGCACGCCCGAAGCCACGGTGATCGACGGGCTGAAGGCGGTGGAGGCCGAATTGACCCGCGCGTCCGCCGCCCTGGCCGAGGCCGATCGCGATGGCTTGCGCGTGCAGGGCAAGTTTCTGGAAGCGCGTTACGGCGAGGGCCAGAGCATCTGATCCCCGGTCAGGGCCGGTTGGCCAGATAGGCGATGATCGCCTCCCGCTCGGCCGGATTGGCGACGCGCACATACATGCGGGTGCCGGGCACCATCGCCTGCGGGTTGGTGAGCCAGCGGTCCAGCGCCGGGGCGCTCCACATGAAATCGGCGGCAGCCAGCGCCGGGGAATAGGCAAAGCCCGGCAGCTTGCCCGCCGCACGCCCGATCAGGCCGGCGTGGCTGGGCCCGGTGCCGTTGCGATCAAGCGCGTGGCAGCGGCTGCAGCGCTGGGCATAGAGCGCGGCGCCATCCAGCGCGGCAGCCGGGGTGGCCGCTGCCGCAAGGGCAACGGCCACCACCAGGGCGGATGCGGGGGGCATCATTTGTCGATGATGTCGCGATGCATCGGCGCCAACGCCGCGATCAGCCGGTTTTGCGCGAAGAAGGGCACATTGCGCTTGTTGAGCGTGATCTGCAGTTCCTCGACCAGGGCATAGAAGGCGCCTTCGGTCACCTTCATCCCGGCGTGGGATTCCGCCATGGTGCGGCCGGTGTAGGTGCAGGGGCCGTTCATCACCACGCAGAATTGTTCCACCAGCAGCGCCTTGATGCGCGTTTGATCGGCGCCTTCGAAATAGGGCCGGGTCTTGGGGTTGGCGAGCCAGCGCTGCATCACGTCATCCATGATGCGCACCAGGCCCTCGCGCCCGCCAAAGCTTTGCAACAGGTTGGTGCCATCGGTGGCGAGCGGCAGGGTGGGGGCCCGCGGCTTGATCGACGGATCGGACACGGCGGGTTCGGCCGGGGCGGCCATGGCGGTGGTGGGCAGGATCAGCAGCGCCAGCGCGCACAGGGCAACATCAAACTTCATGGGGGCTCTCCGGATTTTGGGGTCAGAAACCGATTTGCAGCGAGGCATAGACGCCGTTCTGCCGGGCCAGCGCGATCTGGCCGAGGCGGGCATAGGCGAGGGTGAGCGACATGTTGCGCAGCGGCGCATAGGCGACAAACACGTCCCAGGCGTTTTCCTCGCGGAAGGAGGTGCCGCCGAGTGCGCCTTCCAGCCGGTTGGACTTGGTGCGGAATTCGCCGCCCACCGCCAGCTTGCGGGTCAGCAGCAGCGCCGCCGAGGCTTCCAGTTGCGGCTTGTAGGCCTGATCCTGGCCGCCCAGCCCGCCAAAGCCGAGGATGCCATATTGGTTGGCCTTGGTGAGCCGGCCGGTGACGTTGACCAGCAGGCTTTGGGCCAGGAAGATCTTGGTGGCCGAGATGTAGAAATCGGTGCCACGCCGCTTGAGGCCAAGCGCCCCGCCGACCACCGGGGCATCATCGTTGATCTTGTATTGGGCGCCGATGGCGATCTGGGGCAGCAAACTGTCCTGTTCCAGCACGGCATCGCCGATCACGCGCAGCTTGGCACCGATGATCGTCTGGCTGATGGTGTAGCGGTTGCCCAGCGCCAGGGCGTTGCCGACTTCGCGCAGATTGAAATTCTGCCGCGCCACCGACAGTTCGAGCCGGTTCTTGACGTTGAGGGCGGCCCCATAGGACGCCAGGGTGAAATCCTGGGTGTCGACGCCGGTGACATAGGAGGTGATGCCGAATTCGTTGCGGGTGCCATAGCCGCCGATCAGGGCCCAGGGCACCAGCCCGCCGCCGCCGGCACCTTCGATGGTGGAAACCCCGCCGGTCAGCAGCAGGCGGCCGCCGGGATCGAAAAAGGACGGCCGCTTTCGCACCGGCGCCGCCGCGACCGCGCCGCCGCCGGCCTGATCCGCGCCATCAAGGGCGACCATGCGGCTGCCATCGTCAAACGGGGTGTCGCCAGGCGCGCTGGCGCTGGCGGCGGTGGCGCACAGGCACACCGATGCCGCCAGGGCGGCAAAGTGGATAGACATGAAACTATGCCTCGCGTTGGTTGAGAGATCGGGCCTCGCGGACCCGAATGCAGCTACGGCCGCACGGGTGCGCCGGGTTCAACGCGCGCGAAAAACAAATTGTCGCAGAGGCACTTACCTCAGAGGCGTGGCGGTAACGCCTGGGCAAGCATGGCTTCATACACCGCGGCGAGCCCGGTGATGTCAGCCAGGGCGGCCTGTTCGTCCACCTTGTGCATCGACTGGCCGGGCAGGCCGAATTCCACCACCGGGCACAGGCGGCGGATGAAGCGGGCGTCGCTGGTGCCGCCGGTGGTGGACAGTTCGGGCGTACGGCCGGTCACAGCCATCACCGCATCGCCGACCAAGGCCGACAGCGCGCCGGGTTCGGTGAGGAAGGCCTCTCCGGAGATTTTCACCTCGACCTGGGCCGAGGGGGCATGGGCGGCGACCGTGGCCCTGATCCAGTCGGCCAGGGCGGCGCCCGTGTGTTCGTTGTTGAAGCGGATGTTGAGCCGGGCGCGGGCCTGGGCCGGGATCAGGTTGGTGGCCGGGTTGCCCACCGCCACATCGGTGATTTCCAGGTTGGACGGCTGGAACCAGTCGTTGCCCGTATCCAGTGCACGCGCCTTCAGTTCAGCGAGGATGGCGACCAGCCGGGTGATCGGATTGTCGGCGCGGTGCGGATAGGCGACATGGCCCTGCGCGCCATTGACGGTGATCCAGGCGTTGAGGCTGCCGCGCCGGCCGATCTTCATCATGTCCCCCAGCGCGTGTTGCGACGTGGGTTCGCCCACCAGACAGAGATCGGGCACCAGGCCGTTGTGTTCCATCCAGTCGAGCATCAGGCAAGTACCGAAGGTGGCGGGGCCTTCCTCGTCACCGGTGATGATGAAGCTGATGCGGCCGTTCAGTGGCCCGCTGGCGAGGTGCCGGGCGGTGGCGGTGATCATGGCGGCCAACGCGCCCTTCATGTCGGCGGCGCCGCGGCCGACGATGAAGCCGTCGCGGATTTCGCCGGCGAAGGGGTCCTCGCTCCAGCCGGCAAGATCGCCGGCCGGCACCACGTCGCTGTGCCCGGCGAAGGCAAAATGCGGACCGGGCCCACCCGCGATTGTGGCGAACAGATTGTCCACCGGGCCGTCGGGCGGGTGGCCGAAGGGCAGGCGGGTGCAGGCAAAGCCGAGGCCGGTGAGCGCAGTTTGCAGCACGTCGAGCGCGCCTTCATCGGCCGGGGTCACGCTGGCGCAGCGGATCAGGGCCTGAGTGAGGGCGATCGGATCGTTCGGATCGGGCGTCATGTCCCGGCTTTGCGCACGGATGCGGCCAGCCGGTCAAGCCACGCGCCGATCCGCCGCGCGTTGACGCCCAGATCGCCCTCCCCCACCCGGGATTTGGAGCGGATGTCGACCCGGGTGCCGCCAGCAACGCTGGTCAGCCGGATGACGACATCATCGCGAAAGCCCCACCAGGGCACGCGGGCCACCGCCTCGATGCGGCCGGCATCGGCATCGGCGGCAATGATCTCCCAATCCTGGCAGGCGGCCAGCGCCAGCTTGAACGCCCGGTCCCGTGGCAGCGGCAGATCCAGCGGACGGATCTGCGGATAGGCCCGGGCCTGTTGCGGGGCAAAGGCCGGGTTGTAGGCCGGCGGATTGGCATCAGGGCCGCGCAGGATGGCGTCGATGGCGACAAATTCGGTCGGGTTGGCGGTATCAGTGCTGATGTCGTTGATGGCTGGCTTGTCGGCCGCCATCACCACGACAGCGATCGGAATGGTGGCTGCCGCGATGCCGGCGGCGGCGGCAATCACCGTCACCACGCCGCCGCGCCGCCGCAGCAGCCGCCACAGGCAGAGCAGGGCGCCCACCCCGGCCAGCACGGCGGCGCCGCCAAACAGGCCGAGCGCCAATTGCCAGGTCAGCACGCCGAAATTGTGCAGCGGGCCGGCCAGCAGCACCAGCAGCGCCGCCGCCAGCGTGGCACGCGCGATGCGGGGGCCAGCAGCGCGCAGGCCGGAACGCGCCGCGGTCACGCCCGCTTCACCCCGCCCGGCACGTCATAGCGGGTGAAATCAAAATCCTCGGCCAGGGCGGCCTGTGTCCATTCCTGCATGAAGGGGTGGGCCAGCACGCGATCGACATAGGCGCGGGCGGTGAGGCCGACGGGCAGATGATAGGTGTCGATGCGGGTGCAGACGGGGGCGAACATGATGTCGGCCGCGCCAAACCGGCCGAACAGCCAGGGCTCCCCGGTTTCGGCGCCAAAGCGGGCCAGCGCCTGTTCCCACAGGCTTTCGATGCGGCGCACATCGGCCATCACCTCGGCCGTGGGCACGAAATCGGGATAATGATGCTGCAGGTCCATCGGGCAGCCGGCGCGCAACGGGGCAAAGCCGGAATGCATCTCGGCACACATGGCATAGGCCAGCATGCGCGCCGGCACATCGCGCGGCCAGAAGCGGTCATGCCCCGCCTTGTCGGCGAGATGGAGCAGGATGGCCATCGAATCCCACACCGGCTCGCCATGATCCCACAGCACCGGCACCTTGCCTGAAGGCATGTCGGTCTTGGCGGCGCCGCTGATCCAGTCGGGCGAATCCATGACGCGCAGTTCGGTTTCGAACGGCAGCAGGCTCTGCTTGGCGGCGAGCCAGCCGCGCAGCGACCAGCTGGAATAGGTGCGGTTGCCGATGATGATCTTCATGTGGTGCGACCCGGTGACTGGAAACGGGCCAGAGCATCGCGCAATCGCGCCGGCCTTGCAACGCTGCGGCCTTCATGCTTTGCCTTGCGCCATGAACGCGACGCCGCTGGTGATGGTGCTGAACGGGCCCAATCTCAATCTTCTGGGCAGCCGGGAGCCGCACATCTATGGCCATGACACGCTGGACGATATTGCCGCCCGGCTGGAGGATCAGGCGCAACGCCTGGGCCTGGCCGTGGACATCCGCCAATCCAACCACGAGGGCCATCTGGTCGACTGGCTGCACGAGGCCGGGGCGCGCGGCGCGCTGGCGGTGATCCTGAATGCCGGGGCGTTCACGCATACCAGCATTGCCATTCATGATGCGATCAAGGGCATCGCCGTGCCGGTGATCGAGGTGCATCTGTCCAACCCGCACGCGCGGGAGGATTTCCGGCATGTCAGCTTTGTGGCCAGGGCGGCCAAGGGCAGCATTTCCGGCTTTGGTGCCGCATCCTATGCCCTCGCGCTGGACGCGGCGGCGGCTTTGCGGCATTGAGCCAGACTTTCGAGGGGCAATTACGGGAACGTCATGGCAGACTCCAAGGGAATCGCGGTTGATACCGGGCTGGTGCGCGAGCTGGCCGAACTGCTGGATTCGACCAACCTCACCGAAATCGAGGTGAAGGATGGCGACCGGGTGATCCGGGTGGCGCGCACGGCCGCCACCGTGACCATGGCTGCTGCTGCGCCGGCCTATGCACCCGCCCCGCCGCCCGGCGGCTGGCCGGCCCCGCCGCCCGCCGCGGCTGCGCCCGCTGCGGCTGCACCGGCTGGCGATGGCGACCTGAAGAACCACCCCGGCGTGGTGAAATCGCCGATCGTGGGCACCGCCTATCTGACGCCGGAGCCCGGCGCGCCGCCGTTCATTTCGGAAGGTGCCACGGTGAAGGCCGGTGACACGCTGCTGATCATCGAGGCGATGAAGGTGATGAACCCGATCGCGGCGCCCAAGGGCGGCGTGGTCAAGGCCATCCTGGTGAACAGCGAGCAGCCGGTGGAATATGACCAGCCGCTGGTGGTGATCGAGTAACCGCGGCGATGTTCAAGAAGGTCCTGATCGCCAACCGGGGCGAAATCGCGCTGCGCGTCCACCGCGCTTGCCGCGAAATGGGCATCCGCACCGTGGCCGTGCACAGCACGGCCGATGCCGATGCCATGCACGTGCGGCTGGCCGACGAGGCGATCTGCATTGGCCCGCCCTCGGCGACGGACAGCTATCTGAACATTCCGGCGATCATTTCGGCCGCCGAAATCGCTCAGGCTGATGCCATCCACCCCGGCTATGGCTTTCTGAGCGAGAATGCCCGCTTTGCCGAGATCGTGCAGCAGCACCGCATCACCTGGATCGGGCCGGACCCTGACCATATCCGCAAGATGGGCGACAAGGTGGAGGCCAAGCGCACCGCCGCCGCCCTGGGCCTGCCGCTGGTGCCCGGGTCCGACGGCCCGGTGAGCAGCGTGGAAGAGGCGCTGGCCGTGGCGGAAACCATTGGCTATCCGGTGCTGGTGAAGGCTGCATCGGGTGGCGGCGGCCGCGGCATGAAGGTGATCCCCGATGCCGCCAGCCTGCCGGCGCTGGTCAGCCAGGCCAAGAGCGAGGCCAAGGCCGCCTTTGGCGACGACACGGTGTATATCGAAAAATATCTGTCGGAACCGCGCCACATCGAATTCCAGATCTTTGGCGATGGCCAGGGCGGCGCCGTGCACATGGGCGAACGCGACTGTTCGTTGCAGCGCCGCCACCAGAAGGTGCTGGAGGAAGCGCCGTCGCCGGCCCTGAACGCGGCTGAACGCGCGCGGATGGGCGAAGTGGTGCGCCAGGCGATTTCCAAGCTGAAGTATCGCGGCGCCGGCACGATCGAGTTCCTGTGGGAAAATGGCGAGTTCTTCTTCATCGAGATGAACACCCGCCTGCAGGTGGAGCATCCGGTGTCGGAAGCGATCACCGGCATTGACCTGGTGCGCGAACAGATCCGGGTGGCCGCAGGCCTGCCGCTGTCGGTGACCCAGGACGACATCCATTTCGAAGGCCATGCTATCGAATGCCGGATCAATGCCGAAGACCCGGCGACCTTTGCGCCGTCGCCCGGCCGCGTGACCGATTTCCACCAGCCCGGCGGCCTGCATGTGCGGGTCGATTCGGCCCTGTATGACGGGTATCGCATCCCGCCTTATTATGATTCGCTGATCGCCAAGCTGATCGTTTATGGCGCCAATCGTGACGAATGCCTGATGCGGTTGCGCCGAGCGCTGGAAGAGTTCGTCATCCATGGGCCCAAGACCACCATCCCGCTGCACCAGGCGCTGATCGAGGATCCGGATTTCCAGAACGGCGATTATTCGATCAAGTGGCTGGAACGCTGGCTGGCGGCCAAGGCGCAGGCGGCGCAGGCTTAAGCGGAATCGCCAATGGCGCGGGGCGGGTGAAAGGCGCAAAGGGGGGCAGATGAGCCGTCCGCTTGTTCACCGCCTTGATCCGGACATGCTGCTGCGCGCCTATGCCAGCGGCATTTTTCCCATGGCGGAACGCGCCGACAGCACCGACGTGTTCTGGGTGGAGCCGCGCCGGCGCGGGGTGTTGCCGCTGGACGGCTTCCACCTGCCGCGCAGCCTGGCCAAGCTGCTGAAGCAGCAGCGGTTCCGCTTCACCGTTGATCATGCCTTTGCCGATGTGCTGGCCGGTTGTGCGCAAGCGGTGCCGGGGCGCAGCGAAACCTGGATCAACCCCTTGATTGCCGAGGCTTATCTGGCGCTGCACCGGCGCGGCCAGGCGCACAGCGTGGAGGCGTGGACGGCGGACGGCAACCTGGCCGGCGGCCTGTATGGCGTGCGGTTGGGCCGGGCGTTCTTTGGCGAATCGATGTTCACCCGGGTGCGCGATGCCAGCAAATGCTGCCTGGCGGCGCTGGTGGCGCGGCTGCGGCTGGGCGGGTTTGTCTTGCTTGACACCCAGTTTCTCACCGATCATCTGGCCGGCTTTGGCGCGATGGAGATCAGTGCCCGGGAATATCGCGCTCAATTGGCGGGCGCGCTGGTGGGTTCGGGCGATTTTTTCGTGGATGATGAAGGGCTTGGTGCCACGGTGGGGCCATCGGGGAAGCGCATCGTGCAGCTTTTGAGCCAGACGTCGTAGCGCGGATGTTCCATGACGTTGAGGCTGGGGCTTTCGGCATAGAGCCAGCCTGAAAACACCCGGCGCAAGGGCGAATTGCCCAGTTTTTCATCAACTTGCAGGAAGGCGCCCGACAATTTCGGCCGTTCCCACGGCGGGGTCGTCTCGCAGGTGCGCGCGGTGATGCGGATGCCGGCGAAATCGACATATTGGCCGGGTTTCAGGCTGAAGCTGCGACTTTGGCCGGTGCGTTTCGACAGGGCACCGATCACCAGAACGCGGTCTTTCACCGGGGTGACCGTGGCGATTTTCGCCGGCCTAGTGGCGGCATCCGGGGCCGGCGGTGGCGGCACTGGGGCCTGTTGTGCCCGCAGCGGGGCACAGCAGAGCAGCGCCAGCAGCAGGGCGTTACCTGGGCGGCGCATCATTGGCCGGGGCCGCCGGCGCATCGCCGCCAGACCGGTTCACCACGCTGCCGATCAGGCCCATCAGGTCGGGCGCGCCCGAGGTTTCGACAATCTCGTCCCCGGCCTTCAGCATGGCGCTGTCCGCCCCCGGCGTCAGGGCGACATAATTGCCGCCGAGCAGGCCTTCGGACGTGATCGCCGCCGACGAATCGATCGGCAGTTTCAGCCCGCGGTCAACCGACAGGCGCAGCACCGCCTGATAGCTGGTGGGATCGAGTTCGAGCGCCACCACCTTGCCCACCTTGACGCCGGCCACCTTGACATCGGTGCCCAGGCTGACGCCGGCGATGTTGGGAAAGCGCGCCACCAGCTGGGTGCCGTCATTGCCTTCGCCGGCACCGGTGCGGGCCCAGGCATAGGTGACGAAGCCCGCCGCCAGCACGACGACGAGCAGCCCGATCAGGGCTTCGAGCAGATTGTCTTTCAGGGTGCCGGCCATGGCCACAACCTCGCTGGGCCGGATCAGGCGTCGGGCGACCAGGCGCGATAATCGCCGGTGGCGGCGGCGCGGGTGCCGCCAGCCGCCAGCGCACCGCGCGGGCTGTGGGCCAGCGCCGTGCCGGTGGCCGTCGGCGTCCACGGCCGTTCCCAGGCGCGGGTGGTGAGCGGCTGTTCGCTGGGCGGCGCATCGACGGTGCGGTGCATCCACAAATGCCATTCCGGCGGGATGCGCGTCGCTTCGGGTTCGCCGTTGTAGATGACCCAGCGGCGCTGCTGCGCGCCGGTGCCGGAGCGATAATAGATATTGCCCTGATCGTCGCGGCCGACCTCTTCGCCATGGCGGGCGGTGAAGATGCGGGTGGTGAGGCCGGGGCCGTTCCACCAGGTGAAGATCATCTTGAGCACAGACATCGGCAGCCGTTCCTTCGCGCCTGCACAAAACACATTTTGCCGCACCCATGCAAGCCTTGGTGCTTCCCTTATGGGCGAAGGCGCAAAAACCGGTTAACGCGCTTGGCCATGATCAGGGCCAAACCGGTGGTCGCGGCGTGAACCGCGCGCTCACCTTCATCTTCATCACCGTGCTGATCGATGCCATTGGCTTTGGCGTCGTGATCCCGGTGTTTCCGCAGCTGATCGTCCGCCTGTCGGGCCAGCCGCTGGCCGAAGCCGCCGAGGTGTCGGGCTGGATCGCCTTCATGTATGCCAGCATCCAGTTCGTGATGGGGCCGGTGATCGGCGGCCTGTCTGACCGGTTTGGCCGCCGCCCGGTGCTGCTGGCCAGCCTGGCGGCCTTTTCCGCCGATTATGTGGTGATGGCCTTTGCCCCCACCCTGTGGTGGCTGGTGGCGGCGCGGGCGGTGGCCGGCATCACCGGGGCCACCTTTCCCACTGCCTATGCCTATATCGCCGATGTGACCCCGCCGGAAAAGCGCGGTGCCAATTTCGGCGTGATCGGCATGGCGTTCGGCTTTGGCTTCATCATCGGGCCGGCGCTGGGCGGCTTTGTGGCGCGTTATGGCGAAGCGGTGCCGTTCCTGGTGTCGGCCGGGCTGGCGGCGGCCAATTTCCTTTATGGCCTGATCGTGCTGCCCGAATCGCTACCGCCGGAAAAGCGCCGCGCCTTTGAATGGCGGCGGGCCAATCCGGTGGGCGCGCTGATGCGGCTGAAATCGGCGCATCCGGCGGTGCTGATGCTGGCGGCCACCGTGTTCGTGTGGACCCTCTCGTACCAGTCGCTCTATTCGATCTGGTCCTATCACGGCCAGCTTCGGTATGGCTGGACGCCGGAGCAGGTGGGCTGGAGCCTGGCGGCCGTGGGCGTGACCGGGGCGATCGTGCAGGGCTTTCTGGGCCGCAAGCTGATCCCGCGCTTTGGCCAGCGCCGCATCATCGTGCTGGGGCTGGTGTCGGCGGTGGCCGGCTATTCCACCTATGCCATGGCCGATGCCGGCTGGATGGTTTACCTGGGGGTGGCGGTTTCGGCCTGCCAGGGCCTGGTGTTCCCCTGTTTGCAGGGTTTGATGTCGGCCGAGATGCCGCCATCGGAACAGGGCGAGCTGCAGGGTGCGGTGGCCTCGATCCAGAGCCTTTCGGCCATCATCGGGCCGCCGTTGATGACCACGGTGTTCGCGCGCTTTTCGGCCGCCGATGCGCCGGTGCATGCGCCGGGCGCGCCCTTTGTGGTGTCGCTGATCTTTGTCGGGGTGACGGCGGTGCTGTTCCTGCGCGCCCATGCGGGGCGGCGGCTGGTGGCGGCGGAATAGGGACGATTGATCCTCGCCCGCTGGGAGGTGCTGGAACCCCGAAGTGCGCGCCCCCCCCGTCAGCCTGCGGCTGCCACCTCCCCCAGCGGGGGAGG
>CAZAWH010000049.1:0-19224 GCA_964488775.1 uncultured Sandarakinorhabdus sp.
GGCTGGCGCTGGCGCAGACGCTGCCCAACCTGATCGTCACCCGCACCTTTTCCAAGATCCACGGCCTGGCGGCGCAGCGCATCGGCTGGGCGGTGGCGGCGCTGCCGCTCATTGCTGCGATGGACCGGGTGCGCGGGCCGTTCAACGTCACCAGCACCGGCCAGGCCGGGGCGGTGGCCAGCCTGGCCGATGATGGCCATATCGCCATGGTGCGGGCAGAGACCATCCGCCTGCGCGGCTGGCTCGCCGGCGAGATTGCGGCGCTGGGCAACGCCGGCCTGCGCGCCATCCCATCGGCCTGCAACTTCATCCTGATCGAGTTTCCGGAAAACGGCCCGGTGACCGCGGCTGACTGCAACCAGTATCTCCTGGATCACGGCATCATCTGCCGATATCTGGCCGTGCAGAACATGCCGCGCTGCCTGCGGATTTCGATCGGCACCGAAACCGAAACCCGCACCGTGGCGGCCGCGCTGCGCGATTATGTGGAAGGCGCGGCCGGAGGCGCGGCCTGATGCTGCCCTTCGCCCGGGTTGCCATCATCGGCATGGGCCTGATCGGCTCAAGCCTGGCGCGCGCCATCAGGGCCGCCATGCCCACCGTGCAATTGGTGGTGAGCGACGCCGACGAGGATGTGCGCGAACGGGTGATCCAGCTGGGCCTGGCCGATGATGTTGCCGATGGCGCCGGGGCCGCCGTGGTGGATGCCGATCTGGTGATCCTGTGCGTGCCGGTGGGCGCCATGGCGGCGGTGGCGGCCGAGATCGCCCCGGAATTGAGCCCCGACACGGTGGTGAGCGACGTCGGTTCGGTGAAGGAAAGCGTGGCCCGCGTGCTCGGCGCGGCCTTGCCGGGCGTGCATGTGATCCCGGCGCACCCGGTGGCCGGCACCGAAAAATCCGGGCCGGATTCCGGCTTTGCCAGCCTGTTCCACGGCCGCTGGTGCATCATCACCCCGCCGCCGCGGGCGGATCAGATGATGGTGGAGCGGCTGGCCGAATTCTGGCGCCGGCTGGGGGCCCGGGTGGAGATGATGGACGCCGCCCATCACGACCGGGTGCTGGCGGTGACCAGCCACCTGCCCCACCTGATCGCCTATTCCATCGTGGGCACCGCCAGCGATCTGGAAGCGGTGACCAAGGCCGAGGTGATCAAATATTCGGCCGGCGGCTTCCGCGATTTCACCCGCATTGCCGCATCCGATCCGGTGATGTGGCGCGACGTGTTCCTCAACAATCGTGAGGCGGTGCTGGAGCTGCTGGGCCGCTTCACCGAGGATCTGGTCGCGCTGCAACGCGCCATCCGCTGGGGCGAAGGCGACACGCTGGAAAGCCTGTTCACCCGCACCCGCGCCATCCGCCGCAGCATCATCGACGAAGGCCAGGACACCGATAAAGCCGATTTTGGCCGGTAAACCGGCCGGGGCCGATTTTGGCCGGCAAACCGGCCGGGGCCGATTTCCGCCAGTCAGGGCGGCCCAGCCGGCCGCCCTGCCCCAGGCCTATTTCAGATCTTCCACATTCACCCAGCCGCTGGTGCCGAAGCTGTCGGCCAGCTCGACAAATTTGCCGTCGCGCTTGCCGGTGGGTTTCAGGCTGGTGCCGGCGCGCAGGGTGCGCACCACGGCGCCATCCATCGCCGGGGTGGCACGCATCGATGTGTCCACCGCCACCGTGGCGCCGGGCGTCGCTGCTGCCGCCGGGGCGCTGGCCGCCACCTGCATCATGCCCGATTGCAGCGCCGGCCCCTGCGCCACCACGGCGTTGAACGCCTTGATGAAGGCTTCGGTCAGCATCTGGCCATCCTTGGTGGCATAGCCGGCCTGGGCCACGCCGGCTGCCACGCCGGCCATGCCGCCCAGCGTGATGCTGCTAGATTTGCTGTCGCCGCTGCCGCTGGCCAGGGTCATGCCGGTGGCCGGGCTCATCACCCGGATGGCGGCAGCGATGGTCTTCTTCTTGCCGCCAAAGCCGCCAAACATGCCCATCATGCCGCCCACCCCAGGCACGCGGCCCAGCGCGCCTGACCGCACCAGCGCCTCGGTGGCGACGCTCTTGGCCATCTGCATGCCCTTGTCGATCTCTTCCTGGCTGCCGGCGATGGCGTTGATCAGGAAATTGGCCGGCTTGCCGCTGGCCGGATCGTGGATGGTGAAACACCCCGATTCGTTGGCCAGCGCCGCGATCAGCGGGCGCGGCGATCCCAGGCCAAACTTGGTCCAGCCCTGGGTGTCGCCATCCACCACCGCCACGCTGCCCAGAGGCGCCTGGCATTTGCTGAGCGTGGGTGCCTCATCCTTGGCCGCGGCCGGCGCGGCGATCAGCGCCATGGCAATGCCAAGGCCCATCATCCGATTGCTGTGCATGTTTGTCCCCCCAAAATCATGCGGGGCATATGCCGCCCCGTGGGGCGATGATGCGCCGTCAACGCCCGGCAGGATTGGACAAACTGGACAGGCCGGGCCGCCGGGGAGCGATCAGCCCAGGGCTGGGCAGGCCGGCAACTGGCGGCGGCGGGCGCGGGTGGCAAGATCGGCCGGCAGGCCCGACAGCGCCACCGGCCCGCCCGCCGGCAACGCGCTTTCCAGCGCCAGCCTGACCGGGGCGCGCAGCCGCAATTCCGCCGGCGCCTTGGTGCCGGCCAGAAAGGCCTGCACCTGCAAGGGGCAAACGGTGCTGATGGTGCCGGCCAGGCGCAGGCGTTCGCCAAGCGGCACAATGCTGGCATCCAGTTTCAGCACCTCGCCAGTGGCATCGCGGGCGCTGGCCACCACATCGATCACGCCGTCGGCGGCCCAGCCGGGATAGCTGGTGAGCCGGGCGCTGCCGCGCACCGCCAGATCGGCATCCAGCGCCAGCGGCGCGCCGCCGCCAAAGCTGAGGCCGATCGCCCCCACCACCAATTGCCCGCGCGGTTGTGGGCCGGCCGCATCGGCGCCGCGGCCGGGCAGGCGTTCGCGCAGGTGCAGTTCCAGGCTGGTCGCGCGGAAATCGGGGCCAAGGCCGGCATTGCCATGCGCGTTCGGCAACACGATCGACAGGCGCTGCAAGCGGCCGGCGGCCAGATGCAGGCTGGCATTGCCGCTGGCGGCGGCCACCCGGGCGGCAAGATCGCCCAGCCCGGCCGACAGGGTGACGCCCTGGCCCTGAAACACCGTCAGTTCCGGCCGCCACGGCCCGCGATTGAGGCGCAGACGCTCCGCCGTCAGGCCCAGCCGCACCGTGCCGTCATGGCGACGCGCCACACCCGCCAGTTCCGCCTCCAGCCGATAGGGGAAGCCGCTGGCAGCGACCGTCTGCCCCGGGAACCAGCCCGCCAGCGTGGTTTCAAACGCCGCCGCCCACCCACGCCAGGCATAGCCATAGGCGGCCAGACCCAGCCCCAGCGGCAGCAGAGACAACAGCAGCGGCCATCGGCGCGTCATGCCCGGTTTCCTTGCAACAGGTTGATGGCGGCATGCACGCGCGATTCAACCTCATCGCGCTTCAGGCCCGGCGGGATCGGCGCCCCCACCAGCAACCGCACGGTGCCGGGATATTTGATGAAGCTTTTCGGCCACATGCTGCCGCTGTTGAGGGCAATGGGCACCACCGGCAATTTCAGCATCTTGTACAGCCCGGCAAAGCCGGCGGCGAGTTCGGGGGTTTCGCCCACCTCCACCCGCGTGCCTTCAGGAAAGATCACCACCGGCCGCCCGGCGGCCACCGCCGCCTGCGCCTGCCGCATCATTTCGCGCAGCATCGATGCCGATCCGGCGCGATCGACAAAGATCGAACCATGGCGCGCCGATGCCAGGCCCCAGATGGGGATGCGGCGCAATTCCTGCTTCATCACCACCGCCGGCCGTTCAAACCACCACAGGGTGAGGATGGCCTCCAGCGCGCTTTCGTGCTTCAGGGCAAACAGATGCGGGCCCGGGGGGATCTCGCCCTCGATCTCGATCCGGATGCCGGTGATCACCCGGCTGGTCAGGCGGAACCAGCCTGCCCAATATTTCGGCCCGACAAACAGCAATGGCCGCCCGCCCGGAACAATGCCCGACACAAAGCCCAGCGCCAGCGCCAGCGGCACCAGCAGCAGCGATCCGCCCAGGAAGGCGATCTGGAACAGGATGGTGCGAACAGCGGCCAGCAGCACGGCCAGCGGGTGGTGGCGCATCAGGCGGCACCCAGCAGCAGCGCGCCGCGGCGCACCAGCCATTTCGTATATTCAAACGCCAGGCTGGGCGCCTTGGGTTCGGATGGCACCGCATCGGGCAGCACGGCAATCCCGGCCGGCAGCACCCGCGCCAGTTCCAGCCGGGCGCGGCGCATGTGGCCGGCGCTGGTGACCAGCCGGATCGAGCTGAAGCGATTGGCCGCCACCCAGCGCGCGGTCTCCTCGGCATTGGAGCGCGTGTCGATGGCTTCATAGCCAAGATCGGTGGTTTTCAGCCGGCGGGTGGCGATGCGATAGGCCGCCGCCAGCTGCCGGCGCGTGGTGGTGCGGCCCACGCCGGAAATCAGCATGCGCCGCGCCGACCCGCTCTCCACCACCTTCAACCCGCGCTGGAAACGGCCAACCCCGCCGGTCAGCACCACCACGCCATCGGATTTCAGCGCCAGCGGCGCCGCGCCGGGCAGGGTCAGGCTGAACCACAGCAGGCCCAGCATCCAGGCCAGCACCGGCAACGCCACCAGCCGGGCCAGCCACAACAGCGGGCCGGGGCGCTTCGGCTTGCGGTGCAACGGGCGCGGGGGTTTGGGAATCGGCACCGGCCGGAAGGCGGGCTGGCGGCTCACATCTCGCCCCGCTGGCGGCGGATGGCGAACCAGCGTTCCCGATTGGCATTTTGTTCAGCCAGGGTCTTGGCAAAGACATGGCCACCGCTGCCATCGGCGACGAAATACAGCGCCTCGGTGTCGCCGGGATCAAGCACCGCCATCAGGCTGTCCCGCCCCGGATTGGCGATCGGGCCACGCGGCAGCCCGGGCTTGAGATAGGTGTTGTAACCGGTGTCGCGGTTCAGTTCCGACCGGCGGATGCGACGGCCCAGCGGCCGCCCCTGGGTGATCGGGTAGATCACGGTGGGATCAGCATCGAGCTTCATGCCGATGCGCAGCCGGTTGGAATAGACGCCGGCAATGGTCCGCCGTTCGGACGCCTTGCCGGTTTCCTTTTCGACGATGCTGGCCAGGATCACCGCTTCGGCCGGGGTCTTGACCGCGGTGCGGGCCGATCGCTTCGGCCACAGATCGGCCAGCGCCCGATCCATCGCGGCCTGCATGCGCTTCAGCACGGCGGCGCGCGGTTCGCCGGGTTGATATTCATAGGTGTCGGGCAACACGCTGCCTTCCGGCGGCGCAGCCACCGTGCCCTTCAGGTCGGGTACAGCGTTCAGCCGGTCAGCAACCAGCACTGCCGGCCAGCCTTCGGGAATGGTGATGGCCAGGCGCTGCACAGCGCCCTGTTGCAACGCCTTGAGGATGCTGGCGCCGCCCTGGTGCGGGCGCAGGCGATAGGTGCCGGCCTGCACCGCGCCATCATCGCCCAGCAACCGCGCCAGCAGGCGAAATTCGCTGGCCGAACGGATGAAGCCCTGGCGTTCGAGATCAGCGGCCACGCGGGTGAGGCTGGCCCCCTTGGCCACGGCAAAGGCCTGCGGGCGGCCGGGCGTGGTGCCCCAGCCATACCAGGGCGCCAGCACCAGCACGCCACCAAACAGCAGCAGCAGGGCCACGAACACCAGGCCGGTGCGGCGCATGGCGCGGCCGATCAGACGCTGCGCATCACCAGCGTGGCGTTGGTGCCGCCAAAGCCGAACGAATTGTTCAGCACGGCACGAATCCGGCGCTGGCGGGCAACATGGGGCACCAGGTCGACGCCGATGCAGCTTTCCGACGGATTGTCGAGATTGAGCGTGGGCGGCGCCACCTGATCACGCAGGGCAAGCAGGCAGAAGATCGATTCGACCGCACCGGCCCCGCCGAGCAGATGCCCGATCGCCGACTTGGTGGACGACATCGAAACCGTGTCGATCGCCGAACCGAACAGACGCTTCACCGCGCCCAGTTCCAGTTCATCCCCCATCGGCGTCGAAGTGCCGTGGGCGTTGATATAGTCAATGTCTTCGGGGTTCAGACCGGCCTTGCGCAGCGCCATCTGCATCGACCGGAACGCGCCCGAGCCTTCGGGATGCGGCGCCGTGACGTGATAGGCATCGCCCGACAGGCCATAGCCGATCACTTCGCCATAAATCTTGGCGCCGCGCCGCTTGGCCCGCTCATATTCCTCCAGCACCACCACGCCGGCGCCTTCGCCCATCACAAAGCCATCACGATCCTTGTCATAGGGACGGCTGGCGCGGGTGGGGTCATCGTTGAACGCGGTGGACAGGGCACGGGCCTGGGCAAAACCGGCAATGCCGAGCGGGCACAGCGCGCTTTCCGAACCGCCGGCCAGCATCACATCGGCATCATCCAGCGCGATCATGCGAGCGGCATCGCCAATGGCATGGGCCCCGGTGGAGCAGGCGGTGACGACGGCGTGGTTGGGGCCCATCAGGCCATATTTGATCGACACCTGGCCAGAGATCAGGTTGATCAGCCGGCCATGCACGAAATGCGGGCTGACGCGGCGCGGGCCCTTTTCGTGCAGCACGATCGATTCCGATTCGATGCCCGGCAGGCCGCCGATGCCGCTGCCGATGGAACAGCCGGCGCGGAACCGCTCCTCCTCGGTCATGTCGGTCAGGCCGGCATCCTCGATCGCCTGGCCGGCGGCGTCGATGCCATAGACGATGAACGGATCAACCTGGCGCTGCACCTTGTAATCGACGCGCTGGTTGGCATCGAAGGTCATGCCGCTGCCATCTCCCGGCTTCACCTCGCAGGCGATGCGGCAGGCCTGGTTGGAGGCATCGAACCGGGTGATCGGGCCGGCGCCCGACCGCGAAGCCAGGATATTGGCCCAGGTGGTTTCGACATTGCCGCCCAGCGGCGTGACCAGACCAAGACCCGTTACAACAACACGGCGCATAAGCGCTCCATAGGTTCCCGGCACGCCTTGCCCCGGCGTGCCTGTGCAGCAAGGTTCAACAAGCGAACGGCCTTTCGCCAGCGTGGACGAAAGGCCGCTCCGTACAACGCGCGCCGGCCAGGCCGGGCGACCTTTCAGCGCCGGTGATCAACCCTTGGCGTTGGCCGCGATGAAGCTGATCGCATCGGCCACGGTCAGGATCTTTTCGGCGGCATCATCCGGAATTTCGACGCCAAATTCTTCTTCGAAGGCCATCACCAGTTCGACGGTGTCAAGGCTGTCGGCGCCCAGATCGTCGATGAAGCTGGCGCCTTCGGTCACCTTGTCGGCTTCCACGCCCAGATGCTCAACCACGATCTTCTTCACGCGCTCGGCAACGTCGCTCATTCTTCATCCCCTTGTGTTGCGGCGGCTGGCGCCGTCAGGTTGCCTTGGCGCGATACCCTGATGGCGGAATTGTGGCAAGAGCGCAGCGCGGCTGCGCGCGTGCCGCGCGCAGACTCGCGCAAGCTCGGCCGGCGACCAAAAAGGGCGGCCCCCACAGGCCGCCCATTTCGTGTGTCGTCCGACGGCGTGGCTCCGCCACGCTCTTTCTTCCCATTTTCCCTGCCGCCCGAAGCAGACTCGGCGGCTTTGCCGCCGGCTGCGGCCGCCTGCAACAAACCCCAGCGCCTGCAGGTCCAATCCGCCTCGCAGCGCTCAGCCCAGATACATCCCGCCATTGATGTGCAGCGTCTGCCCCGTCACATACGAAGCCTCCTTCGACGCCAGATACACCACACCCGCGGCGATATCCTCGCCCGCGCCCAGCCGGCCGGCGGGGATGCGGCCGGTCAATGCCTCCTTCTGGGCATCGGGCAGCGCATCGGTCATCGCCGAGACGATGAAGCCCGGCGCCACGGCGTTCACCGTGATGGCGCGAGAGGCCAGCTCCTGGGCCAGCGCCTTGGTCATGCCGATCAGGCCGGCCTTGGAGGCGGCATAATTGGCCTGGCCGGGGTTGCCGGTGGCGCCCACCACGCTGGTGATGGCGATCAGGCGGCCAAAGCGCTGCTTCATCATCGGCTTGGCGGCAGCGCGATAGAGGCGGAACGTGGCTTCGAGGTTGATGCGGATCACGTCGGTCCACTCCTCGTCCTTCATCCGCATGGCGAGATTGTCGCGCGTGATGCCGGCGTTGGACACCAGAATGTCGAGCCGGCCGCCCAGCGCCTCCACGGCCTGCGGCACCAGCGCGTCCACGGCCGCGCTGTCTGACAGGTTGCAGGGCAGGATGACGGCTTGCCCGCCGCACTCGGCCGCGACTGCCGCCAAGGCTTCGGCGCGGGTGCCCGACAGGGCCACCCGGGCACCGCGGGCGGCCAGCGCCCGCGCGATGGCGCTGCCGATGCCGCCGGAGGCGCCGGTGACAAGCGCGGTCATGCCGGAAAGATCAAACATTGTGGGCCCTCCTCAGGCGATGGCTTTGGCGATGGCTTCAACGCCGCTCATGTCGCTGGCGGTGATAGTGGGCACATCAGGGGTGATGCGGCGGATCATGGGGCCAAGCACCTTGCCGCCCAGTTCGACGAACTGTTCAACGCCCAGGCCCGCCATGGCCAGCACGGATTCGCGCCAGCGCACGGTGCCGCACACCTGTTCGACCAGCAGGGTGCGAATCATGTCGACATCGGTCACCGCCGCGGCGGTGACATTGGCGATCAGGGTGACGCTGGGCGCCACGATCGGCGCGGTGGCCAGTGCGGCGGCCATGGCATCGGCGGCCGGCTGCATCAACGGGCAGTGGAACGGGGCAGAGACCGGCAACAGCACCGAATGGCGTGCGCCCTTGGCCTTGGCGAGGTTCATGGCACGGGCCACCGCCTCGACATGGCCGGACACGACAACCTGGCCGTTGGCATTGTCATTGGCCGCCGCACAGACCTGCGTGCCGGCGGCTTCGGCGGCAATCGCCTGCACGGTTTCGAAATCCAGGCCCAGCAGCGCGGCCATCGCGCCAACGCCGGGCGGCACGGCGGCCTGCATGGCCTCACCGCGCAGGCGCAGCAGGCGGGCGGTGTCGGCCAGGCTGAGCGAGCCGGCGGCGCACAGCGCGGTATATTCGCCCAGGCTGTGCCCGGCGACATAGGCCGCCTTGTCCGCCAGCCGGATGCCGGCCTCCTGTTCGAGCACGCGCAGCGCGGCGATGCCGACGGCCATGATCGCCGGCTGGGCATTGGCGGTCAGGGTGAGCTCGTCCTCCGGCCCTTCCCACATCAGGCGCGACAGGTGCAGGCCCAGCGCATCGTCCACTTCCTGGAACACGGCGCGGGCGTGCGGGCTGGCATCGGCCAGGCCCTTGCCCATGCCAACCGACTGGCTGCCCTGGCCGGGAAAAATGAAGGCGCGAATGGTCCCTCTCCTCATTTCGCTGCGGATGGCCGCGATTAGGCGCTTCGCCGCGCTGGCGCAACTGCCAGGCAGAACTGGTCCAACTGGGCGGGGCCATTTGTCCAGTTGCACCGGCCGGACTTTGCTTTATGGGCTGCCCCTCGCGCTCGGGGAGGGAGCGGGAGGGATTCGCCTGCTGGCGACCCCTTGGTCCGACTTCGTGCCTGGCTGGTGGCCCGTCACCGGCCGAATGGTTTGTACAAGAGTGGAACCACCAAGGAGTGCCAATGTCGATCAATGCCCGCCTGCTGATCGCTGCCAGCCTGATTGCGGCAGCTGCCCCGGCCGCCGCCGCCGTGTCGCCTGCCGTGGGCAAGGCGCTGAACGCCGCCGCCGCCGCTGCCAAGTCGCGCAACGCCGCCGGTGTTGCCGCCGCCATCGGCCAGGCCCGCGCCGCCGCCAGCACGGCCGAGGAAAAGCAGAAGACGGCGGAAATGGCCGGCTTTGCCTTCACCGCCGTGGGCCAATATGGCCAGGCCGCCGCCGCGCTGGAACAGGTCGGCGCCCCCTGCGGCCAGCTGGGTCCGCTCTATTACCGCGCGGGCCAGCTGGACAAGGCGGTCGCCATCGCCAAGGGCTGCCCCGGTGAATCGAGCCAGATCCTCGTTGCCCAGGCGATGTCGCGCCAGGGCAATCACAAGGGCGCCGTCGCCGCCTACAACAAGCTGATTGCCAGCAACGGCGCCAAGTCCGTCTATCTGGAGAATCTGGCCGGCGCGCAGTTCAAGTCGGGGGACAAGGCCGGCTATCTCGCCACCACCACCCGCCTGATCAAGTCCGATCCGTCGCCGTCGCGCTGGAAGGTCCTCCTGACCGAGATCCAGGGCCAGAACATGCGCAGTGAAGCCAAGCTGGCGCTGTATCACCTGATGATGTCCACCGGCACGCTGGAACGCAGCAACGACTGGCAGGATTTCGCCAAGCTGGCGCTGATCAGCGGCCAGGCTGCCGTGGCGCAGACCGCGCTGGCCAAGGCCGGTGGCGGCAGCGACCCGATGAGCCAGAAGCTGGCCACCGCCGCCACGGCCGCCGTGGCCAAGGAAGCCGCCGAGGCCGTCCGCCTGTCGGCCGCGCCCAACACCGCCTTCAAGGGCGGCAACGCCTATCTGGGCCTGAACGACTATGCCAAGGCGATGGCCGCCTATGACAAGGCGATTGCCGCCAATGGCCCGGATGCCGATTTCGCCCGCGTGTTCAAGGGCATCGCTGCCGTGAAGGCCGGCCAGAAGCCCGCCGCCCAGGCAGCCTTCAAGGCCGTCGCCGAGAAGAGCGGCATGAAGGACATCGCCAATCTGTGGAGCCTCTACGCCAGCGTGCGTTGAGGCCCGCCGGGCAGAAAAAAGGGGCCGCCGCGGCAATCCGCGGCGGCCCCTTTTTTATGGCTCGTGGCGGTTCAGTCGCCGGCCGGCCGGGATTGCAGCTGGATATAATTGCCCAGGCCCATCTGCTTGATCATCTCCTGCTGCGTCTCGATGAAATCGACATGCTCTTCCTCGGCAAGCAGGATCTCGGCAAACAGGTCGCGGCTGGCGAAATCGCGCACCGCCTCGCAATGCTGGATGGCGTCCTTCAACAGGGCGATGGCCTCGAACTCCAGCTCGAGATCGGCCTGCAGCACCTCTTCCACCGTTTCCCCGATGCGCAGCCGGTTGAGCGCCTGCATGCCGGGCAGGCCTTCCAGGAAGAAGATCCGCTCCATCAGCTTGTCGGCATGTTTCATCTCGTCGATGGATTCGTGCCGCTCATAATCGGCCAGCCGCTTGATCCCCAGATTGTCGAGCAAGCGGTAATGCAGCCAATATTGGTTGACCGCCGTCAGCTCACCCTTGAGCACGGCGTTCAAAAATTCGATCACCTTGGCATCGCCACGCATGGCAAGTCTCCCGTCTATGCGGGACGTCTTGGCGTGGAATTTGATCGCGGTCAAGAAAAAGCGTGATTTTTCCGATACTTATTACTGCAACGCACTTGCAGTATCAGCAATCGGCTGCCGCGCCCGGCCTCAGCTCATGGCGTTGGCGGTTTCCACCACTTCGCGGGCAAAGGGCAGGCACTGGCCGCACTTGGGCTTGCAGCCCAGTTGGGCAAAGGCAGCCTTGGGGCACGACTTGCCCGCCGCACGCGCCGCCTCGCGCACATCCCGTTCCTTCAGCGCATTGCACACACAGACGAACACGGACGCCCTCTCGAATCGCCAGAGCCTTGCTCTTGCGAGACGTTATCAACGATCCCCGCCGCTAATGCAAGTGGTTCGCAGTATCCACGCAGACTCAGCGCCGGCCAAACAGCTTTTCAATGTCGGTCTTGGCCAGGCGCACCCAGGTCGGGCGGCCATGGTTGCATTGGCCGCTGTGCGGGGTCACCTCCATCTCGCGCAGCAGGGCGTTCATTTCGGCGATGGACAGGTGCCGGCCGGCGCGCACGCTGCCATGGCAGGCCATGGTGGCGGCCACCGCATCCAGCCGTTCCTTCAGGCTGAGCGCCTTGCCGAACGCGGCCAGATCATCGGCCAGATCGACGATCAGTCCCTTGACGTCGCAGTTGCCCAGCAGCGCCGGGGTGCCGCGCACCAGCACGGCGGCGGGGCCAAAGGCTTCGATCTCCAGGCCCAGTTCGGCCAGTTCCTCGGCCCGGTCGGCAATGCGGGCGGCGGCAATATCGTCAAGGTCTACAACTTCGGGCACCAGCAACGCCTGGGCCGCCACCCGGCCGCCGGCGAGCGCACGGTTCATCCGCTCCAGCGTCAGGCGTTCATGGGCGGCATGCTGATCAACGATCACCAGCGCATCATCGGTTTCCGCGATGATATAGGTGGCCGCGACCTGGCCGCGCGCCGCCCCCAGCGGAAAGCGGGTGGCCGGCGGCGGCGGCACTGGCGCTGCGCCCGGCCCGGCGGCGGCATTGGGGGCAAAGGCTGGCGGCAATTCGGTGAACAGGCGCGGTGGCTCCGCAAGCCGGGGCGATTCTGCCTGGCCTGGCGGCGGCCCCGGGTTCGCCCATGGTGCCAGGGCCGGTTCGGCAACAAAGGCGGCCAGGGCCGCATCGGCCACGCTGGTGGCAGCGCGGTGGCCGGCGGCATCGAGCGCGCGGCGCACGCCCGAGACGATCAGGCCGCGCACCAGGGCGGCATCGCGGAAGCGCACCTCGGTCTTGGCCGGATGCACGTTCACATCGACGAAATCGCTCGGCACGTCGAGGAACAGCGCCACCACCGGGTGGCGATCGCGCGCCAGCAGATCCTGATAGGCGCCGCGCAACGCCCCCAGCAGCAGCCGGTCGCGCACCGGGCGGCGGCCAACGAACAGATATTGGTGATCGGCGACCCCGCGATTGTAGGTCGGCAGGCCCGCCAGGCCGCCGAGGTGCAGGCCATCGCGTTCCAGATCGACCGCCACCGCATTGTCGGCGAAATCGGCGCCAATGATCGCCGCCAGCCGTGCCAGCAGCGAGGCCGGCGTGGCATCGGGCAAGGGCGGCAGATTGAGCAGCCGCCGGCCTTCGGATTCGAGGGAGAAGCCGACATCGGGGTTGGCCATGGCCAGCCGGCGGACATGATCCAGGCAGGCCGCCAGTTCGGATCGTGGCGATTTCAGGAATTTGCGCCGGGCCGGCACCGCCGCGAACAGGCCATCCACCCGCACCACCGTGCCGGGGGCGGCCGCCGCCGGGCCATCTTCCCGGATGCGGCCATTGTCCACCACCAGGCGCCAGCCCTCCTGCCCCGCCGCGCGGCTGGTGAGCGACAGGGTGGCCACCGACCCGATCGATGGCAGCGCCTCGCCGCGAAAGCCCATGGTGGCAATGGCCGACAGATCATCATCGGGCAGTTTCGAGGTGGCATGGCGTTCCACCGCCAGGCGCAGTTGATCGGGGGCCATGCCATGGCCGTCATCGGCCACTTCCAGCCCGTCGATGCCGCCATTGGCCAGCCGGATGGCGATGCGGCCAGCCCCGGCATCCAGGGCATTTTCCACCAGTTCCTTGAGCGCACTGGCCGGCCGTTCCACCACCTCGCCGGCGGCGATCTGGTTGATCAGGGTTTCGGGCAGGCGGCGAATGGGCACTGGCGTGTTTTAAGGGCACATGGCCGCGTTGTCAGCCATCAGCGCCGCCGAATTGGTGTGCAGCCTTGCAAAAACCCTGTTGCCATGACTATGGCGACCCATCCGTCGCGCCCGTTCGCGAATCCCTTGTCCATGCCCTGATGGTAGCCGCCGCCATGTCGCCCTTTTCCCGCATGTTCTCCTTCCTCGCCCAGGATATGGCCATTGATCTGGGCACCGCCAACACGCTGGTCTATGTGCGCGGCCGCGGCATCGTGCTGAACGAACCCAGCGTGGTCGCCATCGAGACCATTCGCGGCAACAAGATCGTCAAGGCGGTGGGCAACGAGGCCAAGGTGATGATGGGCCGCACGCCGGGCAATGTGGAGTGCATCCGCCCCTTGCGTGACGGCGTGATCGCCGACATCGATGTGGCCGAACAGATGATCAAGCACTTCATCAAGAAGGTGCAGTCCAGCCGCTTTGGCCGCTATCCCGAAATCGTCATCTGCGTGCCGTCGGGTTCGACCAGCGTCGAAAAGCGCGCCATCCGCGACGCGGCCAACAATGCCGGAGCGACCCAGGTCTATCTGATCGAGGAACCGATGGCCGCCGCGATCGGGGCCGGGATGCCGGTGACCGAACCGATCGGATCGATGGTGGTCGATATCGGTGGCGGCACCACCGAAGTGGCCGTGCTGTCGCTGAAGGGCCTGGCCTATACCACCAGCGTGCGCGTCGGCGGAGACAAGATGGACGAAGCCATCATCAACTATGTCCGCCGCAACCACAATATGCTGATCGGCGAAGCCACGGCCGAACGGATCAAGAAGGAAATCGGCACCGCCAAGCGCCCGGCCGACGGCATTGGCGAGACGATCGACATCAAGGGCCGCGACCTGATGAACGGCGTGCCCAACGAAATCCAGATCAATCAGGGCCAGGTGGCCGAGGCGCTGGCCGAACCGGTGGCGACCATCGTCGAAGGCGTGCGCGCCGCGCTGGAAAACACCCAGCCCGAACTGGCCGCCGACATCGTGGACCAGGGCATTGTGCTGACCGGCGGCGGCGCGCTGCTGCGCGATCTTGACGTCGTGCTGCGGGAAGCCACCGGCCTGCCGGTGAGCGTCGCTGACGAGCCGTTGACCTGTGTTGCCATCGGCACCGGCCGCGCGCTCGAAGACCCGATGTATCGCGGTGTGCTGATCACCGCCTGAGGCCCAATCCTGCCGGGAGTCGAGCTGCGTGCTGGACTGGAGCCAATCCCCGCGCCGCCCCACCGCCATCCGGCGGGAGCAGAATCTTGCGCTGGTGTCGGCGGTGGTGTCGGGCGCGGTGGTGGCGGCCGGGCTGATCCTGCTGCTGGTGGCGCGGGTGAACCCCGAAACCGGGGCGCGGGTGCGCGCGGTGGCCGGCGATATCGTCGCACCCGTGTGGGATGTGGTGCGCGCGCCCGTGGATGGCGCCGCCCGCGTGGCCGGCCATGTTGGCGATTATTTCGGCGCCGTGTCACGGGCCGAGGCCCTGGCGGGCGAGCTGGACATTGCCAATGCCCGGCTGCGCACCGCCCGCGCCCAGGCGCGGGAACTGGCGCAGCTCAAGCGGTTGATGGCGGTGCGTGAGCCCAGCCGCCAGGTCATTGCCACCACCCGCATCGCTGCGGCCACCACCGGCAGCGTGGTGCGGTCCGCCATGCTGGCCGCCGGCATGCGCGATGGCGTCAGCCGCGATCTGCCGGTGATCGGGGCCGGTGGCCTGATTGGCCGCACGGTGGAGGCCGGCGCGGTGTCGGCGCGGGTGCTGCTGCTCACCGATGTGCAAAGCCGCATCCCGGTGATCGTGGAACGCACCGGCCAGGCCGGGCTGGCCGCCGGGCGCAACCTGCCCACCCTGGTGCTGATCGATCGCATCGGCCCGGAAGTGCCCCTGCTGGCCGGCGACCGGATCGTGACATCGGGCGATGGCGGCGTGTTCCCGCCCGGCGTGCTGGTGGGCGTGGTGGTGGACCCGCGCCGCGACGGGCCTTTGATCCGGCCGGCGGCCAGCCCGTTGGGGGCCGGCTATGTCACGGTGGAACGCGCCTGGCTGCCGATCCCCGATGACGCGCCCAAGGGCCCGGTGTTTGATGCGCCGGTGCCGGTGGAGGCCCGCCGCCGCGGCGCGCCGCCACCGCGCGTGCGGGGCAGCGAAACGCCGGCGGCTGCCGCCCCGACGGTGGTGCCATGATCGCATCGCCGCCGCCGCCCGCCCTGTTGATGACCCCGGTGGAACGCCGGCGCTGGCTGTTCAGCCTGTGGCGCTATGCCGTGCCGGCGGTGATGAGCCTGGGGCTGGTGGTGCTGATGCTGGCGCCGCTGCCGCTGCCGGTGCCGGCCATGCCCAATCTGGCCCTGCTTGGCGTGCTGGTGTGGGCGATGATGCAACCTGGCCTGATGCCGCCGTGGGTGGCGTTTCTGGTCGGCGGCTTTGCCGATCTGCTGTTCGGCCAGCCGCTGGGGGTGAATGCCACGCTGTTTGCCGTGGCGGCCGGATCCATCCGCCTGTTCGATGGCCTGATGGTGGATCGCGGCCACCGGGCCGATTGGCTGGCGATCAGCCTGCTGCTGCTGGTGTCCACCCTGGCCACCGGGCCGCTGATGGCGCTGGCGGGCCGGCCAGTGCCGGTGCTGCCCATGCTGTGGCAGGTGTTGACCAGCATGATCGCCTGGCCGCTGGTGCTGCGCATCTGCGCGGCGGTGCAACGGCGGTTGGCCGCCTCTGCCCCAAGCTGGCGCCATGGATGATCCGGTTCGCAGGGCCAGTTTCTCGCGCCGGGCGCTGCTGCTGGGGGCGGGCATGGCAGGCACCGGCGCTCTGCTGGCCGGGCGCATGGCCTGGCTGGCGGTGTTCGAAGGCGAGGAATATCGGCTGAAATCCGAAGGCAACCGGGTGCAGAACCGCCTGGTGCCGCCGCGCCGCGGCTGGATCGTCGATCGCCACGGCAAGCCCATCGCCATGAACCGCCCCGATTACCGGCTGGAACTGCGCCCGGCCGACATCAAGGATGCCGGCAGCACGCTGGATGCCACGCTGATCGCCATCCGCCAGGTGATCGACATCGATCTGGCCGATGACCAGCGCATCCGCGACGATGTCGCCAGCCAGCCCAGCTTCATGCCGGTGGTGGTGCGCGCCGGGCTCAGCTGGCCGGAATTTTCCGCCTGCAACGTGCGGCTGGCCACGCTGCCCGGCGTGGCCGCGGTGCAAAGCTTTTCCCGCCACTATCCCGAAGGCGAGCGCATGGCCCATCTGGTCGGCTATGTCGGCGCGCCCACCCCCGAACAATATCGCGCCGAACGCGATCCGCTGCTGATCTACCCCGGCTATCGCATCGGCAAGGACGGGATCGAGCGTCATGAGGACAAGCGGCTGCGCGGCCAGGCCGGCGCCGCCCAGGTGGAGGTGACCGCAAGGGGCGAGCTGGTCCGCGAACTGGGCACCCGGCCCGACCGGCCGGGCGACACGCTGCGACTGACCATCGATCGCGATCTGCAGAATTATGCCGCGCGCCGCCTGGGCGACAATTCGGCCAGCGTGATCGTGCTGGATTGCCAGACGGGCGATGTGCTGGCGATGGTTTCCATGCCGGCCTATGATCCCAATATCTTCTCCACCCGGGTGCCGGCCCGGTTGTGGAACGCCCTCCAAAAGGATGACCACACGCCGCTCCTGAACAAGAGCGCGATGGGCCTGTATCCGCCCGGCTCCACCTTCAAGATGGTGAGCACGCTGGCCGCGCTGGAGGCCGGGATCGATCCGGATGAGACCGTGTTGTGCACCGGCGCCTATCGGCTGGGCAGCAACACCTGGCATTGCCACGCCCGGCGCGGCCACGGCGGGGTCAACATGCACCGCGCCCTGCCCTTGAGCTGCGACACCTATTTCTATGCCATGGGCCGGCGGGTGGGCGTGGATGCCATTGCCGCCATGGCCCGCCGGCTGGGCCTGGGCCAGGAATATCCGCTGCCCATCCCCGGCCAGGCCGATGGCATCGTGCCCGACAAGGCGTGGAAACAGAAACGTTATGGCCCTGATCCGAAAAAGGGCGGCTGGCGCGAGGGCGAAACCCTCAACGCTGCCATCGGCCAAGGCTATATCATCACCAATCCGCTGCAACTGGCGGTGATGACGGCGCGGCTGGCCAGCGGCAAGGCCGTGATGCCGCGCCTGATCGATGATGGCCGCACACCCGATTTCCCGTCGCTGGGCATTGCCGAATCGCATCTGGCCATCGTGCGCCAGGGCATGGTGGATGTGGTGAACGCCGGCTATGGCACCGCCCGCGCCGCGCGCAGCCCGGTGCCCGATGTGGTGATCGCCGGGAAAACCGGCACCGCCCAGGTGCGCCGCATCTCCATGGCCGAACGGCGGCGCGGCGTCATCCGCAACGAAGCCCTGCCGTGGAAACAGCGCGACCACGCCCTGTTCGTCGCCTTTGCCCCAGCCGGCGCGCCGCGCTATGCCGTGTCGGTGATCCTCGAACATGGCATTGCCGGTGGCCGCTATGCCGCGCCGGTGGCGCGCGATGTCCTCACCTATTTGTTCGAACCGGAACGGGCGCTGGCCGTGCTGCCGGCGATCGAGGCCGACGCCGCCAGCCGCCGCGCCGAACGCGAAGCGGCCGAAGCCGCCGCCAGCATCAGCCTCGAAAACCGTCGCATGATGCCAAGCTGGCTCAAGATCGATCTCAAGCCCCCGCAGTTCGACGTGGCCGAACCCGACGCGCCGCAGCCACCGCGCGAACCGGAATGAGGGGCTGATGGATCTGCTCAACGGGCCCTGGATGCGCGAACTCGGCCGCCTGCCGTGGGGCGTGGTGCTGCTGATCTGCACGCTGGCCGGCTTTGGCCTCGTGGTGCTCTATTCGGCGGCCGGCGGCTCGCTCAATCCCTGGGCGCTGAAACAGGGGGTGCGCTTTGCCGTGGTGCTGGTGGCGGCGCTGGCACTGGCCATGGTGCCGCCGGAACGCTGGCTGGACCTGGCCTGGCCGATCTATCTCACCCTGCTCATCGCGCTGCTGGGGGTGGAACTGGTCGGCAAGGTGAAGGGCGGCAGCCAGCGCTGGCTCAACCTGGGCTTCATGGAATTCCAGCCATCGGAAATGATGAAACTGGCCATCGTGCTGGTGTTGGCCCGATATTATCAATTCGTGCCAAAGGGTTATGAAAGCCGGCCGCGGGTGTTGATCCCGGCCCTGGCGCTGATCGCCATGCCGGTGGGGCTGGTCATGCTGCAACCCGATCTGGGCACCGCCCTGTCGATCATGTTCGGTGGCATCGTGGTGCTGTTTCTGGCGGGCGTGCGGCTGTGGCTGTTTGGCGCCGCCACGGCCGGGGTGGCGGCGCTGCTGCCCATCGCCTGGAACCTGCTGCACGATTATCAGAAGAAACGCGTGCTGATCTTCCTCGATCCCGAAAGCGATCCACGCGGCGCCGGCTATCACATCACCCAAAGCAAGATCGCCATCGGTTCGGGCGGCCTCTCCGGCAAGGGCTTCCTGCAAGGCACGCAAAGCCACCTCGATTATCTGCCCGAACTGCACACCGATTTCGCCTTTGCCACCATGGCCGAGGAATGGGGCCTGATGGGCGGCCTGTTCGTCATCATCCTTTATGGCCTGGTGCTGGCCTGGGGCATCCGCACCGCCATCAACGCCCGCACCCAGTTCCAGCGCCTGCTCAGCCTGGGGCTGATG
>CAZAWH010000050.1:0-19128 GCA_964488775.1 uncultured Sandarakinorhabdus sp.
TGCGCGGTCCTGCCGGCCCCCTCCGCCTCGCGTTGCTCGGCACCTCCCCCAGGGGGGGAGGATCGATGGGCGGTGGGGGCGCACGAAATCGAACGGGTCAAGGGTCTGCGACCCTTGCCGCCGGAGGCATTTTTCGGCTTTCTCTGGCGGCAACTGAAGGAGGCCAGACATGCCGGTTGAGGCGCTTGGGGATTATGATCCGGACAATATCTTTGCCCGCATCCTGCGCGGCGAGATTCCGTGCCGGCGTGTGCATGAGACGGATCATGCGCTGGCCTTTCACGACATCAATCCCCAGGCGCCGGTGCATGTGCTGGTGATCCCCAAGGGGCCGTATCGCAGCTGGGCGGATTTTTCGGACAAGGCCAGCGAGGCGGAGATTGCCGGGTTCGTGCGTGCGGTGGGGGAGACGGCGAAGCTGCTGGGGCTGGAGGCGCCGGGTTATCGCCTGCTCGCCAATGCCGGGGTGAACGCCCACCAGGAGGTGCCGCATCTGCATGTGCATGTGTTTGGCGGCAAGGCGCTGGGGCCGATGCTGGCGCGGTGAACCCCTCACCCTCCCACCGCTTCGCGGCGGGCCCCTCCCTCTCCCCCAGGGGGAGAGGGCTTATCGGTGCGCCTCCCCCATGCGGCGGATGGCGGCGATCTTGGCGTGGAGCGGGGCCCAGTCGTCGCTGGTCGCGATCGGGGCCCACAGCGCCTCGACCTCTTCGATCAGCATGGTGCAGGGCGCTTCGTCTGACCAATAGGGGTGGCTGGGCCCGCCCAGGGCGAAATCGGGGATCAGCGCCAGGAAATCGGTGAAGGCATCGTGGCTGTATTGATGGTCGGCCGGCGATGGGCCGCGCCGGACGCCGCTGCGCCAATCGAAGAAGAAGCGATCCGGGTCCATTTGCGTGGCGACCAGAGCCTTCTGGATGGCGGCGACCAGCGCCTCGTCTTCGGCGCTGCCCAGGCGCTTGACGCCGAGCCGGCCGAGCATGGCGTCGGACAGGGCGGCGCGATAGCGCTGCGGATAGGTTTCGAGCGGGCCTTTCAGCTCGTCCACCTCGGCGATCAGGCGCAGGGCGCTGCCCAGCTGGAACAGGTTCCATTGCAGTGCCTCGGCCTGGCGGCCGAAGGCATAGAGGCCATAATGATCGAAATAGGCGGCGGTGAAGCCGGCATCCCAGGCCGGGGCGAAGCGCCAGGGGCCATAATCGAAGCTTTCGCCGGTGATGTTGATGTTGTCCGTGTTCAGCACGCCGTGGACGAAGCCGGCGGCCATGAACTGGGCCGCCATGCGGGCGGCGCCCTTGACGGCGTGATCGACCAGCGCGGCGACCGGGGTGGGGCCGCTGGCGGCGGGCGCGAGGTGGGTGAGGCAATAATCGACGAGGCGGGTGAGGGCGTCGCGGTTCTGGTGGAAGGCCTGACGCTGGAAGCTGCCATAGCGGACATGGCTGTGGTTCAATCGCACCAGCACGGCCGAGCGGGTGGGTGAGGGTTCGTCGTTGCGGGCCAGATCCTCGCCGGTTTCGATGACGCTGAAGCTGCGGCTGGTGGCGACGCCCAGCGCCTCCAGCATTTCGGTGGCGAGGATTTCGCGCACGGCGCCCTTCAGGGTGAGGCGGCCATCGCCGGCGCGGCTGTAGGGCGTGGTGCCGCTGCCTTTGGTGCCCAGGTCCATCAGGCGGCCCGACGCGTCCCGACATTGCGCGAACAGGAAGCCGCGGCCATCGCCGAGATCGGGGTTGTAGGTGCGGAACTGGTGGCCGTGATAGCGCAGGGCGAGCGGTTGCGGCAGGCTGCCGGGCAGGGGCGCAAAGCGGCCGAAATGCTGGAGCCATTGATCGTCGCTGAGGCCGGCCAAGCCGATCTGGGCCGCGGCGCGATCATTGCGGAAGCGCAGGATGGTCTGCGGGAAATCGGCGGCGGCGACGGGATCGAAGAAATCCGGGCCAAGGCTGAGGATGGCGGTTTCGGGGGCGAAGTTCATGGCCCCATCATGGCCGGGGCAGGCGGATTATTCCACCACATATCCCGAGGCGGCGCGGATGAAGCGCACGGTTTCCCGTTCGATCCGGTCAGCCTCTTCAGGGGTGGCGGCGCACAGCCAGCGATCAATGGCGTCGCCGACGATATGGTGGGTGAAGCTGGCGGCGATGTCGATTTCCACGCCGGTCACGCCGCGCTTGGCAAAGGCGGCCTGCATGTGGCGCTTGATCCAGTCGGTCGTGACTTCCTTGGCGGCGTGATAGAAGGGTTCGGCATCGGCGCTGGCGGCCATGGCGGCCTTGGGCCCGCATTCGTTGCAATCGGGTTCCGGCCCTTCCCAGATCATGTTTTCGCGCACGAAGCGCAGCACGCGCGGCACGGTGATGCCGGGTTCCAGATCCTCGAGGGCATAGCCTTCTTCCATGGCGGCGATCATCGCCTCGCCATGGCGGCGGCCCAGTTCCTCGAGCAGGGCCTTTTTCGAGCCGAAGTGATAGAAGATCGAGCCTTCGGACACATCGGCTTCGCGGGCGATATCGGCGGTGCCGGTGGCGGCAAAGCCGTTGCGCGAGAACAGCATGTGGGCGGCGGCCAGCACGCGCGCCTTGGTTTCGGCGGGGTCATAGCGTCGGGCGCGCACATCGGGCGCCGGGCGCACGGCACGGCCGCCGCGAGCGGTTGAACTGGAAACGGAACGTGTGTCGACGGCGCGCGTTGCCACGGTGCTTGTTCTTCCCTATCCCCCCCGGGATAGGCTTCCTATAGCAAGCAACCTGAGTCAGAGTCAAAACATGCCGCTTGCCGCCGCCACCACCCGCCTTGCGCCGGCCCCCGGCTGGCAGCGCGGTTATGTGTTTTCGGCCGACAATGTGCGCCTGTGCTGGCGTGAACATCATGCCCCTGGCGTGCCGGATGGCCGCCCCACCCTGTTGTGCCTGGCGGGCCTGACCCGCAACGGCAGCGATTTTGCCCATCTGGGCGACAGCCTGGGCGCGGCATGGCGCATCATCGCGCCCGATCTGCGCGGGCGGGGCGAATCGGGCTTTGCGCGCGATTCGCTGTCGTACGTGCCGCTGACCTATCTGCGTGATCTGGCGCTGGTGCTGGAAACGGCGGGGGTGGGCCGGTTCGTGGTGGTGGGATCATCGCTGGGCGGGTTGCTGGCGCTGCGGCTGACCACCGGTTACCGGTCGCGCATGGCCGGCGTGGTGCTGAACGACATCGGCCCGGAACTGGAAGCGGCGGGGCTGAACCGGCTGCGCGCCAATGTTGGCCGGGGTGGCAACTGGCTGACCTGGGTGCATGCGGCGCGCGATCTGGCGGCCCGCAACGCCGGCATCCATCCCGATTGGGGGCTGCACGACTGGCTGGCCTTTGCCAAGCGCCTGTGCCGGATCAGCCCGCAGGGCCGCATCATCTTCGATTACGATCCGCGCATTGCCGAACCGTTCCGCCTGCCGCACGGCGATGCCGGGGCGGATGACTGGGCGGCCTTTGACGCGCTGCGCGGGCTGCCGGTGCTGAGCGTGCGCGCCGCCCTGTCGGACGTGCTGGCGGCGGCGACGCAAGACCAGATGGGCCGCCGGTTGCCGGGGATGCAGGCCGTGACGGTGCCGGGCGTGGGCCATGCCCCGACCCTGGCCGAGCCGGTGGCGGCGGCGGCGCTGGCGGAATTTCTGCACAAGGTGGAACAGGGAGAGGGATGATGATGCGCCGATACTGGAAGCTGGTGCGCCGCCCGGTGGGGGATATTGCGCCGGGTGATCTGGACCTGGTGACCGAAGCGCTGCCCGATCTGGCCGAGGGGCAGTTCCTGCTGCAGGTCATCTATCTCAGCCTGGATCCGACCAACCGGATCTGGATGAGCGACATGGAGCAATATATGCCGCCCGTCGCGCTGGGTGCGCCGATGCGGGCCGGCGTGTGCGGCCGGGTGATCGCCAGCCGCAAGGCCGGGGTGTCGGAAGGCCAGATCATGGCGGGCCTGGGCGAATGGGCCGATCACATCGTGTCGGACGGCAGCTTCATGAGCCCGCTGCCGCAGCTGCCGGGCGTGCCGCTGGCTGCCACCTATGGCACCTTGGCGCTGGTGGGCCCCACCGCCTATTTCGGCCTGATGGACATTGGCCAGCCCAAGCCGGGCGAGACGCTGGTGGTTTCGGCCGCAGCCGGCGGTGTGGGCCAGATCGTTGGCCAGATCGGCAAGATCAAGGGCTGCAAGGTCATCGGCATCGCCGGTGGCCGCGCCAAGTGCGATTATGTGGTGAACGACCTGGGGTTCGATGCCGCAATCGACTACAAGTCAGAGGATGTGGGCGCCGCGCTCGACCGGCTGGCGCCCGAGGGCGTGGACATCAATTTCGAACAGGTCGGCGGCAGCATCATGGTCGAGGTGATGAAGCGCATGCGCATCTTTGGCCGGGTGCCGCTGTGCGGGCTGATTTCCAGCTACAACGATGTGACGCCCACCGAGCCGCCGGGCTTCTGGACGATGATGCTGATGCGCCGGCTGACGGTGCGCGGCTTCATCGTGACGGATTTCGCCCCGCGCTTTGGCGAAAGCGGCGCGGCGCTGGCCGGCTGGATGCTGGGCGGCCAGCTGAAAACCCGGCAGGACATCCGCCCCGGCCTCGAACATGCCGTCGAAACCGTCAAGGAACTCTATAGCGGCGGCAATTTCGGCAAGCTGCTGATCGAGGTGAGTGCGCCTTAAGGCGCCTGCCACACCACCCGGCCGTCCACCATCGTCAGCAGGCTGCGCGCCTGCGCGATGGTGAAGGGATCGACGGTGAAGATGTCGCGATCCAGCATCACGAGGTCGGCGCGCTTGCCGGCCTCCAGGCTGCCGAGTTCGCGTTCCACCCCCAGTTGATACGCGCTGCCGAAGGTGAGCGCGCGCACGGCCTGGGCCACGGTCAGCGCCTGTTGCGGGTTGCGGGCGGGCAGGTCGCGGCGGCCCGGCAGGCGGCGGGTGACCGCCACCTCGATCTGGGTGAGCGGTTTCCAGGTCGAGAGATAGGCGGCGGCCGGCCAGTCGGTGCCGAAACTTTGCACGGCGCCGCTGGCGAGCAGGCTTTTCACCGGATAGGCGGCCTCCATCACGTCGGTGCCGACAAAGCGGCCGATATTGTCATAGCTGGGATCGCGGGTGGCCCACTGGATGCTGGTTTGCGCGACCACGTTCAGCCGGGCGAAGCGCGGCACATCGGCCGCGTCGACCAGATCCATGTGGGCGATGGCATGGCGCTGGCCGGTCAGGCCGGCAAAGCGGGCGCGGGCCACGGCATCAAGCACCTGGCGCACCGCCGCCCCGCCAATGGCGTGGACATGGACGGGCACCCCGGCCTTTTCGGCAGCGGTGATGCGGGCATCGAGATGCGCATCGGTCATCATCGGGACGCCCCTGAATCCTTGACCGTTCAAGTCGGCCTTGTCCTTGTAGTTGGCGAGCAGATAGGCGGTGTGGCCTTCGGGCACGCCATCGGCAAACAGCTTGACGGCGGTGGGGCGCAGCAGGCGGCCGCCATAGCGCGCCTTCAGCTGCAACAGGCGGGCAACCGGGTCATCGGCTTCGCCCCGGTTGGCGGTGGAGGAAAAATAGCGCAGCGGCAGCTGGCCCGCCGCTTCCATGCCGGCGAGCAGCTGATAGGCCGCGGCTTCATCCGGTGCGCCCATGCCGGCATCGAACAGGCCGGTGAGGCCGGATTCGAGCGCGCGCGGCAGCCAGCGGCGGAAGGCGGCGGCATAGCTTTCGGCCGTCGGGCGCAGGAGGCGGCGGGCGACCTCGGCATCGGCGCCTTCGCGGGCGGTGCCGGTGGGATTGCCGGCGGCATCACGTTCCCAGAAGCTGCTGCCCGGCACCGGGTCCGGCGTCGCCGCCGTCACGCCGCCGGCCTTCAGCGCCGCTGTGGAATACCAGGTGGAATGGCCGTCGACGGAATCGATCAGCACGATGCGATCCCCGAACACCGCATCCAGTTCGGCCGCTGTCGGGCCCTTGGGGCCAAAGAGATGGTTCTGCCAGCCGCGCGCCTGGATCGGCCCGGTGCCGGGGCTGGCGGCCTTCAGCGCCATCAGCGCGGCCTGCAGCTTTTCGGGCGTGTCGGCGGCGGCGAAATCGATGCCGGTGTCAGCCAGGCTGCCCGACAGGGCGTGCATGTGGCTGTCGATCAGGCCGGGCAGCACCAGGCGGCCCTGGGCATCGATGATGCGCGTGCCGGGGCGGATGCAGGCGCGGGCCGCCGCCGTGCTGCCCACCAGGGTGATGCGGCCGTTGGCGATGCACAGGCCCTGGGCAACGCGCCCGCCGTCGGCCGCGCGGCCCTTGCCGTCCATGCTGTGGATCCGGGCGTTGATGATCACCGTGTCGGCCGCCTGCGCCGGGGCCATGACGGCGGCGGCCAGCAGCGGTGCGGCCAGGATCGATTTCAGCATAATGGTCCCCCTTTTGGCCGCGAGGGTGGCAGAGCCGACCGCCCGTGCCAAGCGGGTTGCGCGCGGCCAAAATAGTTGTCCGGACAAATATTGATTTGTCCGGACAAGTTGCATAAGGTGGGTGTATTGCCGCACCAGAACGGCAGGGATTGACCGAACCAAGATGGGGATAGCGATGATCGCCACCACCACTGCCCGCCTGCGTGTTGCCCACCTCAGCTTCGCATTGGCGTTGCTTGCCGGCGTCTCGGCCCCGGCGCTGGCCCAGAGTGCCGCCCAGGGGCCTGCTCAGCCGGCCACCGCCGCGGCCGACGCGGATGGCGAGATCATCGTCACCGCCCGCAAGCGCGAGGAGCGGTTGCAGGACGTGCCGTTGACGATCGCGGTGGTGAACCAGGAACAGATCGCCAAGGCCAATCTCGACAATATTTCCGATCTGGCCTTCCAGACGCCGGGCTTTTCCTTCCGCCAGGGCTTTGGCCGCATCGGCGGGGGCGGCGGCGCCGGCGTGCGGCCTTCGGTGCGCGGCATGTCCAGCGTGGTGGGCGCGCCCAACGCCGCCTTCTTCGTGGACGGCATCTATGTGTCGGACAATATCAACAGCTATCAGCTCGACAATCTGGAGCGGGTGGAGGTGATCAAGGGCCCGCAATCGGCGCTGTTCGGCCGCCAGACCTTTGCCGGCGCGATCAACTTCGTCACCCGCAAGCCGCGCAACGAGCTGGCGGGCCGGGTGCGGATGACGGCCGGTGAATATGGCAATTTCGAACTGTCGGGCTATGTCTCCGGCGCGATTGCGCCGGATGTGCTGAAGGTCGAACTCAACGGCCGTTATTACAAGTTTGGCGGCGACTGGGTGAATGCCGACAATGGCAAGCGCGAGCTGGGCCAGCAGCGCAGCGTCAACCTGGGCGGCACGGTGGTGTTTGAACCGGCCAGCAATTTCGAGGCGGTGCTGCGCATCGGTTACAGCACCGACAGCGATGGCGGCTATGTCTATGGCTTCCAGGGATCGGCCCAGAACAACTGCTTTGCCCCGCCGATCGTGGCCACCGTGCCCTTCCCGCGCACCAACACCGCCCGGCGCGGCTTCTATTGCGGCGAAGTGAAGGTGCCGGCGTCCTATGCCTACAACATCGATGAAATCCGTGCCGCCGGGTTCAACGGCCTGGAACGGGAATTCTGGCGCACCTCGCTGGAAATGAACTGGACGGTGCTGGGCGGCTGGACCGTGACCTCGCTGTCGGCGTTCAACCGCAACATCTCCACCACCGGGCAGGACAACACGCTGCTGCCCAGCGCCAACCCGGCCTTTGCCGTGGACCTGGCGCGCAACCGCGACTGGAGCCAGGAAATCCGGGTGCGCACCCCGCAGGAATGGGCGGTGCGCGGCCTGTTTGGCGGCTATCATTTCCGGCAAGACAATGATGGCGGGTTCCAGTTCACCAACACCAACCGCACCAAGCGGCCGTTCGACAGCGCCGAGGCGGTGAGCAACTATTCGATCTTCGGCATGGTGGAAGCCGATGTCACCGACGCGCTGACCCTGAGTGCGGAGGCGCGCTATCAGTGGGAAACCATCTTTGATTCGACCCGTACGCTGGGGGTGGAAGGCCAGGCGCCGCCGGTGCCGACCGGCCTGCGCCAGGTGGAATACAAGGCGTTCCTGCCGCGCTTCACCGTGGCGTACGAGGTGAACCCGGACCTGAACCTGTTTGCCACCGCCGCCAAGGGCAACAAGCCGGGCGGGTTCAACGCCCTGCCCAACGATGCCATCCAGGCCGACAATGATTTCTTCCGCGCGCAGGGCTTTGACGTGTTCCGCGAGGAAAGCGCCTGGAGCTATGAACTGGGTGCCAAGGGGCGGATCGGCCAGCTGAACTTCTCGGCGGCGGCCTTCCTGATCGACTGGAGCAACCAGCAGCTGAGCCGGGGCGAGTCCTATACCCGCACCAACAACACGCCCAATTCGGTGGTGTTCATCCAGAATGCCGGCCGGTCGCAGATCAAGGGCTTTGAACTGGATGTGAGCAGCAATCCGGCCGAATGGCTGTTCCTGCGCGCCGCCTACACATTCGTGGATGCGCGCTTCAAGCAATTCTATGACGACACCACCGAAGAGATTTTCGACACCGATGGCCGGCCGGCGCGGCTGCGCGGCGGGGCGATCAACCCGCTGGATGTCGATGGTCTTTCGGGCGGCGACCTGCGCGGCAACCGCCTGCCGCAGACCCCGCAGCACCAGTTCATCCTGACCGGCCAGATCACCCGCCCGGTGGGCAAGGCGCTTTCGGCCTTCGCCCGCGCCGATCTGGCCTATGAAAGCCGCCGCTATGCCCAGGTCGACAATCTCAACTGGGCCGGCGACAGCTATAATCTCAACGTCAACATCGGCATCGAAGGCAAGCATTGGAACCTGACCGTGTTTGCCCGCAACCTGCTGGATGACCAGACACCGCTGGTGGTGACCCGCCTGCTCGACTTCAACCGGCTGCTGACCCGGGTGAACCCGCTGACCGGCCTGAACCAGACCACCTTCTTCCGCGATTTCGCCGTGTCGGCCCCGCGCCGGCGCCAGTTCGGCGTGACGCTGGGCACCCAGTTCTGATGCCGGCCCGCAACACGCCGGTGCAGTGGGGCGGGGTGGCCCGCGCCCTGCACTGGCTGATGGCGGCGCTGATCATCGGCACATCGATCTTCGTGCTGCACGTCAACGACAGCATGCCGTGGTTCAAGTCCACGCCGCTGATCTTCATCACCTATATCCATTGGCACAAGGCGTTCGGGCTGATCGCGCTGGTGCTGGTGCTGGTGCGGCTGGTCTGGCGGCGCAGCAACATCGTGCCGCAAACCGCGCCCCTGACCCTGACCGAGAAGATCTGGTCGCACCGGGCGCACATCGCGCTCTATGGCCTGATGCTGGCGGTGCCGGTCACCGGCTGGCTGGCGTCATCGGCGTTCGGCAGCGGCACCAAATTCTTTGGCTTGTTTACCGTGCCGGGCATCATCGCCAAGTCCAAGCCGCTGGTGGCGCCGACCTATTGGGCGCATTTCGGCCTGGCCTGGGCGTTGCTGGCGCTGGTGAGCGTGCACATCATCGCCGCCTTCTGGCACCACGACCGCCGGCGCGACAATGTGCTGACCGGCATGTGGAAGGGCCGGCCGGGCAACAGCCTGCCTCAGGACTGAGCAAAGGGCAGCAGCGCCTCCAGCGCCGGATCGGGCCGGCCGCGCTGCCGGGCGCGGAAGGCCTGTTCGACGATCATCGCCTGTTGTTCGATGCCATAGCGGCCAAACGGCTTGCCCGGCGCCAGACGGAAGCGATAGCGCGCCAGCGGCGGCCGGCGCAGCGCCAGATGCCCGCCGACCTGATATTGCCAGACATGCACCATTTCGTGGATGAAATGGGCCTGGAACCCCGGCGCTTCGGCGGCATAATCGGCCGACCAGTTGGGCCCGTTCGGGTGGCACCAGATGTCGCCATCGGGCGCCATCGTCACCCACCAGGGGTGCAGCGCCCAATATTTGGCGCGGCGCACGCGCACCCGCCGGCAATCGATGGCGGCGCCGAACAGCCCGGCCACCAGCGCCTGTTCCCCCGGTGTCAGGCGGCGCACCTGCGGCAGTTGGTCATCATCCTGGCCCATCGCTGTCACCGTTAATCGCTTTGCCGCGCCCTTGCAGCCCCGGAATCCCTCCCTATATCGCCCGTGCAAGCTGATGACGGCCGGGGCACCGGCCAAAATGCCAACCGGGAACGGCCAGTGCCGCGCTGCCTTTGAGGGGCGCTTTCGGGCCGGGTCCCCAAACAAGGGAAAGAGGCCACCAATGGCGAAGGTTATCGGGATCGATCTTGGCACCACCAACAGCTGTGTGGCCGTGATGGAAGGCAGCGCGCCGCGCGTGATCGAAAATGCCGAAGGCGCACGCACCACCCCCAGCCAGGTGGCCTTCACCAAGGATGGCGAGCGTCTGGTGGGCCAGCCGGCCAAGCGCCAGGCCGTCACCAACCCGTCCAACACCGTGTTCGCCGTGAAGCGCCTGATCGGCCGCCGCTTTGACGATCCGTTGACCGCCAAGGATGCCGGCCTCGTGCCCTATGCCATCGCCCGCGGCCCCAATGGCGATGCCTGGGTGAACGCCGGCGGCCAGGATTACAGCCCGTCGCAGATTTCCGCCTTCATCCTGCAGAAGATGAAGGAAACCGCCGAAGCCTATCTGGGCGAGACCGTGACCCAGGCGGTGATCACCGTGCCGGCCTATTTCAACGATGCCCAGCGCCAGGCCACCAAGGACGCCGGCAAGATCGCCGGCCTGGAAGTGCTGCGCATCATCAACGAGCCGACGGCGGCTGCGCTGGCCTATGGCCTCGACAAGAAGAACGACGCCAAGACCGTGGCGGTGTATGACCTTGGCGGCGGCACCTTCGACATTTCCATCCTGGAACTGGGCGACGGCGTGTTCGAGGTGAAGAGCACGAGCGGTGACACCTTCCTGGGCGGCGAAGACTTTGACGCCAAGCTGGTCGAGTTCCTGTCGGGCGATTTCAAGAAGGCCGAAGGCATTGACCTGACCAAGGACAAGCTGGCCCTGCAGCGTCTGAAGGAAGCCGCCGAAAAGGCCAAGATCGAGCTGTCGTCCTCGGCGGCGACCGAAGTGAACCTGCCGTTCATCACCGCCGATGCCAACGGGCCGAAGCACCTCGTCAAGACCATCACCCGCGCCGATCTGGAAAAGCTGGTGCTCGACCTGATCGAGCGCACCCGCCAGCCCTGCCTGGATGCGCTGAAGGAAGCCGGCGTGAAGCCGGGCGACCTGTCGGAAGTGATCCTGGTGGGCGGCATGACCCGCATGCCGCGCGTGCGCCAGTTCGTGAAGGACCTGTTTGGCAAGGAGCCGAACACCAGCGTGAACCCGGACGAAGTGGTGGCCATGGGCGCCGCCATCCAGGCCGGCGTGCTGCAGGGCGACGTGAAGGATGTGCTGCTGCTCGACGTCACCCCGCTGAGCCTCGGCATCGAGACGCTGGGCGGCGTGTTCACCCGCATGATCGACCGCAACACCACCATCCCGACCAAGAAGAGCCAGGTGTTCTCCACCGCCGATGACAACCAGTCGGCCGTGACCATCCGGGTGTTCCAGGGTGAGCGCGAGATGGCGGCGGACAACAAGATCCTGGGCCAGTTCGACCTGGTGGGCATCCCGCCGGCGCCGCGCGGCGTGCCGCAGATCGAGGTGACGTTCGACATCGATGCCAACGGCCTGGTTTCGGTGAACGCCAAGGACAAGGGCACCGGCAAGGAACAGCAGATCCGCATCCAGCCGTCGGGCGGCCTGTCGAAGGATGATATCGAGAAGATGGTGAAGGACGCCGAAGCCTTTGCCGAGGAAGACAAGAAGCGTCGCGCCGCCGCCGAGGCCCGCAACCAGGCCGATGGCCTGGTGCATTCGACCGAGCGCCAGCTGGCCGAGCATGGCGACAAGGTGAGCCCGGACGTGAAGAGCCAGATCGAAACCGCCGTCGCCGATGTGAAGGCGGTGCTGGATTCGGGCGATGCCGATGCCATCAACGCCAAGGTGCAGGCGCTGGGCCAGGTGGCGATGAAGCTGGGCGAGGCGATCTATCAGGCCGAGCAGGCCTCTGCCGAACCGACGGCGGCGGATTCGCCCAAGGGCGACGACGTGGTGGACGCCGAGTTCACCGACGTGGACGACAGCAAGAAGTAAGCAGTCGCTGGAGGCGCGTCGCAGCAATGCGGCGCGCCTTTGCATGTTCTTTGTGGGGCGGCTGAACCATGGCGACCGAGATCGACTATTACGAACTGCTGGAGGTGCAGCGCGGCGCCGATGAGGCTGCGCTGAAATCCGCCTATCGCCGGCTGGCGATGAAATATCACCCCGATCGCAACCCCGGCGATGCGGCGGCGGAACAGAAGTTCAAGGCGATCAACGAAGCCTATGACGTGTTGAAGGACCCGCAGAAGCGCGCGGCCTATGACCGGTTTGGCCATGCCGCCTTCCAGCAGGGCGGTGGCGGTGGCGGCTTTGGCGGCGGCCAGGATTTCGGCGGCTTTGCCGATATCTTCGAAAGCGTGTTCGGCGAATTCATGGGCGGCGGCGGCCGCGGCCAGCGCCGGGGCGGTCCGACCCGCGGGTCTGACCTGCGCTATGACCTGGAAATGACGCTGGAAGAGGCCTTCCACGGTCGCCAGGCCAATATCAGCATCGAAGTGGCGGCGGCCTGCGATCCGTGCAGCGGCAGCGGCGCCAAGCCCGGCACCTCGGCCCGCACCTGCACCACCTGCGGAGGCAGCGGCCGGGTGGCGATGCGCCAGGGCCTGTTCATGGTGGAACGCACCTGCCCGGCCTGCCATGGCCAGGGCCAGATCATCGCCGATCCGTGCACCAGCTGCGGCGGCGCCGGCCGGGTGGAAAAGCGCAAGGATCTGAACGTCAACATTCCGCGCGGGGTGGATGATGGCACCCGCATCCGCGTGGCGGGCGAGGGCGAGGCCGGCACGCGCGGCGGCCCGGCCGGCGATCTTTACATCTTCGTCCACCTGAAATCGCACGACGTGTTCAAGCGCGATGGCACCACCCTTTATGCCATTGCGCCCCTGTCGATCACGCTGGCGGCGCTGGGCGGCGAAATCGATGTGCCCAGCCTGGATGGGCAGAAGACCATCATCAAGATCCCCGCCGGCACCCAGACATCCAAGCAGTTCCGCGTGCGCGGCAAGGGCATGCCCAGCCTGAATGGCGGCGGCGCCGGCGATCTGGTGATCCAGGTGGAGGTGGAAACCCCGGTGAAGCTGACGGCGCGCCAGCGCGAGTTGCTGGAGGAATTCCGCGCCATCGAGCAGAGCGAAGGCGGCCGCAACACACCGAAAAGCCAGGGCTTTTTCGACAAGCTCAAAGGTGTGTGGAGCGAATTGACGGAATAGCGCTGGCGGCGGCGACGCCGGCTCGGCTAGGGTGGCGGCATGCAACGCCTGCACGACCGCCGCTATCTTGTCACCGGGGCTGCCCGGGGCCTGGGCCTGGCCATCGCCCAGCGGCTGGTCGCCGACGGGGCGCGGGTCATGCTGGCCGATGTGTTGCCTGACGGGGCGGAGCGCGCCGCCGAACTGGGCGCGGCCGCCGCGTTCGTGCCGTGCGATGTCACCAGCCGCGACCAGATCGCCGCCGCCATCACCGCCACGGTTGACCGCTGGGGCGGGCTGGACGGGCTGGTGAACAATGCCGGCATCGCCCCGCGCGGCGACATCCTCACCGAAACACCGGAACAGTTTGACCGGGTGATCGCCACCAACCTCACCGCCGCCTTTCACGCCACGCAATTGGCCGCGCCGCACCTGATCGCGGCTGGCGGCGGCGTGATCATCAACATGTCGAGCGTGAATGCCGTGCTCACCATCCCGGCGCTGCTGGCCTATAATGTGGCCAAGGGCGGGCTGAACCAGTTGACCAGGAACAGCGCGGTGGCGTTGGCGCCGCACAATATCCGGGTGGTGGGCATCGGGCCGGGCACGATCCTGACCGAGCTGGCGAAGAATGCCGTGATGGCCGACGCTGCGGCGCGGCGGCAGATCCTGTCGCGCACGCCGCTGGGGCGGGCCGGCGAACCGGCGGAAATTGCCGCCATCGCCGCCTTTTTGTTGAGCGACGACGCCAGTTACATTACCGGCGAGACACTTTATGCGGACGGTGGCCGGCTGGGCCTCAACTACACCGTGCCGGTTGGAGATGATGCGTGATTGATGCCGAGTGGTGGGAGTATGACAGCGCCGACGAGATGGCCGAGGCGGTGGCGGGCGACATCGCCTATATCATCGGCCAGGCGCTGGAAGCGCGCGGCCGGGCGCTGGTGGCCTTTCCGGGCGGTTCCACCCCGCTGCCGGCGCTGAAGCTGTTGGCCGACATGAAGATCGAATGGGCTGATGTCACCATTCTGCCCACCGATGACCGGCTGGTGCCGGTGACCGACAAGCTGTCCAACGCCGGCATGCTGGCGCGGCTGTTCCTGCCGAGGAAGGCCCGCGTGCTGCCGTTGATCGCCGGTGAGAGTGACCCGGTTGCCGCCGGCCGCGCTGCCGATGAGCGCATTGCCGATCTCGACTGGCCGCTGGATGTGGCCTGGCTGGGCGTGGGCGAGGATGGCCACACCGCCTCCATCTTCCCCGGCCCGGATTTCGAAGCCGCCATCGCCGGGCCCAAGGCGCGCCGCGCCATCGGCGTGCGCCCCGATCCGCTGCCCGAAAACGCCCCGGTGCCGCGCGTGACCCTGACCGGCCCGACGCTGGTTTCGGCCCGCACCGTCACCTTGACCGTGTCGGGCAAGGCCAAGCGCAAGGTGGTGGAACAGGCGTTGAAGCAGGGATCATCCAGCAAGCTGCCGATCGGCCGCCTGCTGGCCGAGCTCGACATGGATATTGATATCCACTGGCATCCGTGAGGCCGTAACCTCCGCCCCCCCTTGGGGGAGGTGCCCGCAGGGCGGAGGGGGCTTGCCAGCGCGGTCCTCGCCGCCCCCTCCGTCACGCTGCGCGTGCCACCTCCCCCAGGGGGGGAGGATGTTGGGTTCAGCGCACCGTCACCCGCACACGGTCATAGGTGGTGCGGCCGTCGCCGAGCGCGATCTCGTGGCGGCCGGGCACCGGTGCCCAGCGGGCCGGCAGGCCGGGCAGGCGGCGGCCGTCGACGCTGATGAACAGGCCGGGGCGCTGGCCCTGGGCCCGGATCACCAGCAACTGGCGGCCGGCCGGAATATCGGGGTCCAGCGCCAGGATGGTGCCATCGCTGGGCGCGGTCAGCCGCACCGGGGCTTCGTCCGCGCTGGCCAGCGCAAAGTCCGGTTGCCAGGTGCCGGCCAGAAACAGCTCCTGCCGCGCCGGCTCCACCGCGGGCTGGAAGCGGACCGGCCGGCGCTCCACGCCGGGCGGCAGGGTGAACGGCGGCGGCGCGGTGCGGTGCAGGGCCAGCATGATCGCGGCCCAGGCCGGAGCGGCGCCGCTGGTGCCCGACACGCCGATCATCGCATCGCCTTCGAAATTGCCGACCCACACCGCCACCGTGTGGGCCCGCGAGAAGCCCACCGCCCAATTGTCGCGCATCGCCTTTGAGGTGCCGGTTTTCACCGCTGCGGCAAAGGGCAGCGCCAGGCCGGATTCCTCGCCAAAGCTGGCGGCGCGGGCGGCCGGATCGGCGATCAGGGCGGTGACGATGGCGGCGGCACCGGGATCGACAACGCTGTGGGTGGCCGGGGTCTCATCCGGCTGCAGTGTCAGCGGGCCGCCGCGCCCGCCCAGCGCCAGCGCGCGATAGGCCGCGGCCTGTTCCAGCAGGGTCACCTCCGCCGATCCCAGGGCCAGGGCATAGCCATAATGGTCCCCCGGCCGGTTGATGCCGCGATAGCCCAGATCGAACAGGCGCTGGCGAAACGGTTCGAGCCCGGTGAGCAGCAGGGCGCGCACGGCCGGCACATTCAGGCTGTTGCCCAGCGCGCTGCGCACACTGACCGGGCCGCGAAAGCTGCGATCATAATTTTGCGGGATATACAGGCCGGTGGCGGTTTCCAGATCGACCGGCGCATCGTTGAGCAGCGAGGCGGCGGTGAGCAGCCGGCGTTCGATGGCCAGTGCATAAAGATGGGGCTTGAGCGTCGATCCGGCCTGGCGCGGCGCGGTGACGCCATCGACATCGGCCGCCCGGCTCAGACGGCCGGCGGTGCCGACCCAGGCCAGGATGCGGCCGGTGGCATTGTCCACCACCAGGGCCGCGCCATCGCGGACATTGCGGCCGGCCAGCGCCGCCAGCTGCCGATCCAGCGCCGCCTGCACCATCGCCTGGACATCGGCATCGATGCTGGTGACAACGCGGCCGCGCACGCCAGGCCGCAGCAGCCGGGCGGCGAGATGCGGGGCGAGATCGCGGCCGGCCACGCGATGGCGTGGGCCCAGCAACCGGGCGGCGGCCAGCGCGATGGCGCTGCAATCCAGATCAGGCGCTGCCCGGCAGGCGCGGGCCAGCACGGCGGCGGCCGGCGCCGACGGCCGGCGGGCCAGCGCCACCAGCACGGCATTGTCTTCGGCGGCCAGCGCCAGGGCCGGGCGGCCAGCCATGCGGGCAGCGGCGGCGCCAATGCCCACCACATCGCCGCGCAGTGGCAGCAGGTTGAGCCAGGCTTCCAAGATCTGCCGCTTGGTCCAGCGCGCTTCGAGCGCGCGGGCGGCGCGGGCCTGTTGCAGCTTGGCCAGCCAGCCGCGCCGGCCGGCACGGGCGATGCCGGGATCGATGAGGGCGGCCAGCTGCATGGTGATGGTGGAGGCGCCGCGCGGGCGGTCCCCGCTCAGCCGGCCCAGCGCCGCACCGGCCACGCTGCGCCAGTCGATGCCATGATGCCGCCAGAAACGCCGGTCTTCGGCTGCCACCAGCCGGCGCACCAGATCCGGGCTGATCGCGGCCAGCGGCAGCCAGTCGCCCCGATCGGCGGCGGCATCGGTGCGGCGGCGGGCCAGTTCGCGGCCGCGCGCATCCACCAGCACCGCGATGCTGCCGGGCTGGGCAGCCAGGCTCTGGAACGCCGGCACCGGGGCCGGCTGCGTGCGCCAGAGCAGCAGGGTGAGGCTGGCGAGCAGCAGCAAGGGCAGGGCGCGGGCGCGCCGCAGATCGGTGCTCATTTCCCGGCAGTGACCGTCAGCCGGGTGGTGGGCAGGGCGGCGCGGATATCGGGGGCATACATCGCCTCGGCCCGGGTGGGCGGCAGGGTGAAGCGGCCTTCGCTGCCCAGGCGCAGGCGATATTCCAGCGTGGCGGTGCCGCTGAGTTCGCGCCAATAGGCCTGCACTGCGCCGGTGCGGCGATCGAGCCAATCGGGGGCCGCGCCGGAACTGTAGCTGCTGTTGCCGCGGTCGAGCAGTTCGGAGCTGTTGGCAAGGCCGCTGCCCAGGATGGTGGCGCCGGCCGGGACCGGATCGATCAGCGCCACCCAGGGCGTGGGGGCTGCGGCCCGCAGGCTGATGCGCACGGCGATGACGTCGCCCCGGCTCCAGCGGCCGGCAACTGCCTGGGAAACCGGGCGAATGGTGCGGGACAGGCTGAGGCCGGCGGCCAGGCTGCGGGTTTGCGGGATGGCGGCGGCCATCGTCACCTGGGCCCAGGGGGCGCCACTGCCCCGGTGGGTGATGGCCAGCGCGCCTGCGGCCAGCGGGAAGCGGGCGGGCGCGGGATCGCCGCTGGCCGGCCAGGCGATGCTGGCCGACTGGCCGGAAAGGGCGACCTGGCTGGTGCCGACGACGGCGCCCGGTTCGAAGCGGCGGGCAAAATCCTGCATCGCCAATGTTCCCAAGGCGTTGGCTGGCGTGCTGCGCCAATGGCCGCGCTGTTGCGCCTGGGTGAGGGCGCGGGCGAGGCGGGGTGCGTCGGCGGCCCAGCCGGCATCGGCACTGGCGATCAGCAGCAGGCGGGCCAGCGCGGCATCGGGATCGGCCATCAGCGACCAATCATCGGCCGCACCGGCAAAGCGCATCACGGTGCCGCGATCATCCAGCCGGGCGCGCAGGCGGGCGAGGGTGGCGGCCGCCGCCCGGGTATTGCCGGTGGCGCGGGCGATGGCCAGCCAGTCCATCAGGGCGGCGGGGCCCCAGCGGTCGGGCGCGATGTTGAGCCCGGCCAGCATGCGGCCCACGGCCTGGCCTTCGCCGGCCAGCGCGGCCAGGGCGGAAAGCCGTGTGGAATCCGTGGTTTCGCGGCGGCCATCGGCGATGGGGAGAAGGCCGGCGACCAGGCGGGCGCGGGCGGCATCGGGCAGCGGCCAGCCGGACAGTTGGGACAAGCGCAGCACATAGGCGGTCAGGCCGGGATCGCCGGGCAGCGTGCTGGTGGGGAAATAGCGCAAGAGGCCGGTGTCGTCCGCCCACGTCAACAGGCCGGCGGCTTCGGCATCCCAGCGGGCGCGGCTGCCCGTGGCGACGGCGCGTGACAGGCGTTGTTCAATGCAATCATGGGGATAGGCCGCCATGTAGGCGCGCACGCCGGGCAGGCTGGCGAGGCTGCGCACCAGGGCGACCTCGATCCGGCCGGCCTGGGCCCCTGGCGGTGGTTGCAGGCTGAACGGCTGGCCGGGGCGGAGCAGGCTGGTGGCGATCACCTGTTCGGGCACGGCCGGTTCGATGGTCTGCGTCACCTCCACCCGGTCCGCCATGCGGCCATCGGTGGCGGCAATCACCCATTTGGTGGCGGCAGCCGCCGGCGCGGTGACGGCCCAGCTGACATTGGTGGCGGCACCCGCGGCGATGGTGACGGCGCGGGGCGGCAGCGCGGTGCCGCCCATGCTGGCCGTGACCGACAGGCGGGCCGGCCGGCTGCTGGTGTTGCGGATCAGCGCGGTGGCGACCCAGGCATCGCCGCTGCGCACCAGCGGCGGGATGCCGGGCAGGATCTGCAGATCCTGGGTGGTGCGCAAGGCGGCGCTGCCGGTGCCGAACAGGCCGGCACCGCCGCTGGCAACGGCCACCAGGCGGAAACCCGACAAGCTGTCATTCAGGCGGAAGGGCACCAGCGCCTCGCCGCGCGGGTTCAGCTTCACGCGGCCGGCCCAGGCGATGACGGGGGTGAAATCGCGCCGGGCCATGCCGGCCGCCGCCCCGCCACCGCCGCCGGCTGCCACCGCCTTGGCGCCATAATGGCGCTTGCCAACCACCTGGCCCTGGGCGCTGG
>CAZAWH010000051.1:0-18964 GCA_964488775.1 uncultured Sandarakinorhabdus sp.
TCATCGTCGACCGCAAGAAGGACATCATCATCCGCGGCGGCGAGAATATCAGCTGCCAGGAGGTGGAAGGCGCCATCTATGCCCACCCGGCGGTGGCGGAATGCAGCGTGTTCGGCCTGCCCGACGAACGGCTGGGCGAGATTGTCGGCGCCGTCGTCTATGCCAAGCCCGGCGAGATGGTGGAGCCTTCGGCGCTCACCGATTTCCTGAAGGCCAATCTGGCCGCCTACAAGATCCCGGCCAAGCTGTGGATCAGCAGCGATCAACTGCCCAAGCTGGGTTCGGCCAAGATCGACAAGGTGAGCCTGCGCAAGCATTATCGCGAGGTCTGGGCCGCCAAGGCCGCCTGAGTCGGGAGGGAATCAGATGTTCACAACCATGCTGGAAGGCACCAGGGACGACTGGATGCATATTGCCGCCGAGCATATGAAGCACCAGCAGTCCGCCGCCGCGACCCAGATCATCGATTCGCTCCGGCGGCTCGAAGCCATCGAGGTCGGCTTTGGCGCCAACCAGCTGGTGCACAGCCTGATGACCGCCACCCTGGCCCGCCGCGACGGCGCCAGCGATGAGGAGGTGGTGGCCGCGCTCTGCCACGATCTCGGCAAGCTGTTCAGCATCCCCAACCATGGCGCCATCGCCGGCGAAATGCTGAAACCCTATGTGTCGGACGAGATTTATCACGCCATCGTCCACCACCAGGATTTCCAGGGCCGTTATTATTACGAGCATCTGGGCAAGGACCCGAACGCCCGCGAGAAGTTCCGCGGCGAACCCTGGTTCGACATGGCCGAAAAGATCGTCGACCGCTGGGACGCCCCGGCCTTTGACCCGGCCTTCGCCATCGACCCCCTCGAAAGCTTCGAACCCGAAATCCGCCGCGTGTTCGCCGCGCCGAAGCGGGGAATCTGAGGGCACGCAAAGATCCTCCCCCCAAGAGCGGACGGCCCCAAAAATCCTCCCCCTCTGGGGGAGGTGCCGACCCAAGGGAGGCGGAGGGGGCCCGGGAAGCGCCGAACCCGTCCCTACTCCTTCACTGGCCGCCCCGCCGCCATCGCCACAACCGCCGCGACCACCGCCGCCACATCGGCCAGCACGTCAACGGCCGCCACCCGCATCACCGTCACCCCCTGCCCGGCCAGCCAGGCATCGCGCGCCCGGTCACGCTCGGCCTGCTCGCCAAAATTGTGGAACCCGCCATCCACCTCCACGGCGAGCGCCCGACTGCTGCAATGGAAATCGAGGATATAGGGCCCCAGCGGATGCTGCCGGCGAAAGCGCAGCCCGGCGGGCGACCGGCGCAGCTGCTGCCACAACAGCACTTCAGGCAGGCTCATCGTGCGGCGCAAGGATCGGGCGCGATCACGGGCGGGGCGGGGGACATTGGGCATGGGCGGATGGTGCAGCATTTGGGCGGATAGCGGCAAGCGGCAAGGGCGCGCCCCCTCCGCCCTGCGGGCACCTCCCCCAGAGGGGGAGGATCGAGGGTCCTCCCCCTCTGGGGGAGGTGCCGAGCGCAGCGAGGCGGAGGGGGCCCGACAAGTGCCCAGCCAGCGCCAAAGCCGCTCCTACAGCCCCGGCGGCGGTGCGCCAAACTGGTCCCCCGGCACCGCCGCGCCCGGGGTGCCGGCCACCACGGCGGCATAAATCTCCGCCCCCACCGGCGAGGCCGCGATCAGCCAGCCGGCAGCCAGGCCGACGAACGGCAGGGTGAGGCCGATGGTCCAGGCCTTGTGCCAGCCCTCCCCGCCGCGCACCTCCCGCACCGCCAGATAGAGCGGGAAGAACAGGCCGGGGATGGTGGTGATCTCCATCGCGTAAGGGATCAGGAAAGGCGACGGCATCAGCCGGCCAAAGGCCGGGCCCATGATGCTGGCCAGGGCGCAGATGTGCAGCCGGCGGTGCCAACCGGTGTCACGGCGCAGGGCAATGGCGCTGAGGGCCAGGCCGGCGAAAACGAGGAGGCCAAGCGGGTTCTGCATCATGAACCACTGTGGCCGGAAGAAAAACGGCGTCCGCCCGGCCTGGGCCACCGCCACGGTGATGGCGAGGCCAGCGCCAACCATGGCGATGATCCACACCAGCCCCAGCCAGCCCAGCCGGCGGTGCCAGTCCAGCCGGCCACTGGCGGCCAGCCCGGCCTGCAGCAGGCTCAATGCCACCCAGCCGAAGAAGATGATGCCGTGGATGTGCCAGGTGATCGGCGCGGCAAAGCTGGAACGGCCCATCGCCAGATGAAAGCTGAAGGCGGCGGCAAAGATCAGGGCCATCACGCCCGTCACCCGTGCCTGTGTGCCGAGCCAGTCGTGGCCGGCGGCTGCGCGTGTTGCCATGTCGGTTCTCCCCCCGGTGAACAGGCGCGATGCTATGGCCAATCCCGGGCCACGTCCATCTTTTCGTCAGCTTGGCGGGTGGGCGGGACTGGGCCAGCCTGCCGGCGCAACCTCAGGAGAGACCCATGATCGGTGTCGTCGCCACCATCCGCATCCAGGACGGCAAGGCCGAAGAATTCGAAGCGGTGTTCCGCAGCCTCAGCGCCGCCGTGCGCGCCAACGAGCCGGGCAATATCTGCTATCAGCTCACCCGTTCGAAGACCGAGGCCAACACCTACAAGGTGCTGGAGCTTTATGCCGATGCCGATGCGCTGAAGGCCCACGGCGCGTCCGACCATTTCAAGGCCGCCGGCCCCGGCATCGGCGCCTGCCTCGCCGGCCGGCCGGAGATCGAATATCTGGACGGCGTGGCGTAACGCCCGCCGCCACCGCGTCAGCATCTGCCGTCACCGGGCGCGGAACTGCCGCCACCGCGCCCACACACGCCGCCACCAGCGCGCCGGTTGCCGCCACGCCGGTGCCCGGTTTCGCCACGCCATTGGCACCGCGAATCCCTGCAATGCCCGGCTCATCGGCAGACAGCGCCTGAAATCGTGCTGTCAATTCAAGGTGTTGCCGGCCGGCCTGTCCTACAGGCCGCCAAATCGGCACAATGGCGCCGTTCCTTGAAAATTCGCAGCCTCAGGCCAGTTGCGCCCGCAACGCCTCGACCAGATCGGTGCGTTCCCAGCTGAAGCCGCCATCGCCATCGGGTGTGCGGCCGAAATGGCCATAGGCGGCCGAACGCTGGTAGATCGGGCGGTTGAGGCCCAGATGCGTGCGGATGCCGCGCGGGGTGAGGGCAAAGCCCAGCCGGGCCGGATCGGCCAGCACGGCCTCCACGGCGCTTTCCGCCACCGTGCCGGTGCCGTGCAGATCGACATGGATCGACAGCGGCGCTGCCACGCCAATGGCATAGGAGAGCTGGATGGTGCAGCGGCGGGCCAGGCCGGCCGCCACGATATTCTTGGCCAGATAGCGGCAGACATAGGCGGCCGAGCGGTCAACCTTGGTCGGGTCCTTGCCGCTGAACGCGCCGCCACCGTGCGGAGCCGCCCCGCCATAGGTGTCGACGATGATCTTGCGCCCGGTCACGCCGGCATCGCCATCAGGGCCACCAATCTCGAACTTGCCGGTGGGGTTCAGGTGGATGACCGTGTCGGCCGTGACAAAGCCGGCCGGCAGCACATCGTTCAACACGCCCAGCACATAGGCGCGCAGTTCGGCATATTTGGCCGCATCGCCGCCCTTTTGCCCGTCCTTTTCCCAGGGCAGGCAATAATCCGGCTTGTGCTGCGTCGAAACCACGATGGCAGTCGCCGCCACCGGCGCTTCATTCTCATAGGCCAGGGTCACCTGGCTCTTGGCATCGGGCTCCAGGAAGGGTGCGACGCCGCTGTGCCGGTCAGCCGCCATGCGGGCCAGGATGCGGTGGGAATAATAAAGGGTGGCCGGCATGAAATCGGGCGTCTCATCCGTGGCATAGCCAAACATGATGCCCTGGTCGCCCGCACCTTCGTCCTTGTTGCCGCTGGCATCCACGCCCTGGGCAATGTCGCTCGACTGGGGATGGAGATAATTTTCAAATGTAAGATTTTGCCAGTGGAAGCCCGATTGCTCGTAACCGATGCGGCGCACGGTCTCGCGCACGGTGCGCTGGATCTCTTCCTGCGCGCCGGGTTCCCAATTGCCGTTGTGATCGATCATGCCACGCCCGCGCACTTCGCCGGCCAGCACCACGCGGTTGGTGGTGGTGAGGGTTTCGCAGGCAACCCGGGCTTCCGCATCCTTGCCCAGGAACAGATCGACGATGGCATCGGAAATCTGATCGGCCACCTTGTCGGGATGGCCTTCGGAAACGCTTTCCGAGGTGAAGAGATAGTGGGAGCGGGTCATGCTTATCCTTAGCCGGGGGGGACGCACCCGCCCATAACCGCCGCCGCCGGCCCGCGCAAGCCGGTATAAGGATATCTTTATATCAACCCCGGCGGCTCACCCGCGGCGAAACCGGTCCCGCTCCAGAAACAGCGCCAGCGCCAGCAGCAGCAGGCCGAACAGCATCGCCACCGACCCACCGCCCTGGGTGAAGGCCGGCGCCGGCAGCGGCGGCGGCAGGGTGGTGATCACGGTTTCGGCGCCATGGCCCAGCGACCGGCCGACCAGCCGGCCATGGCCATCGATCACCGCCGAAACGCCGTTGGTGGTGGCGCGCAGGATCGGCAGGCCTTCCTCGATGGCGCGCAGCCGGGCCTGGGCCAGATGCTGCGGCGGGCCCCAGGCGCCGAACCAGGCATCGTTGGAAATATTGGTGATGAAGGCCGGGCGCTCGCTGTTGTCCACCACCGCGCTGGGGAAGGCGATTTCATAGCAGATCACCGGGGCCATGCCGAGGAACCGGCCGGGCAACACGATGGTGCGCGCGCCGGGGCCGGCGGAAAAATCGCTGTCCCCCGGCACCAGCCGGGCAATGCCCAACGGCTCCAGCACGTCGCGCCACGGCACATATTCGCCCAGCGGCACCAGATGCGCCTTGTCATACCGGCCCCGGATGCGGCCCGACTTGTCCAGCACAAACAGGCTGTTGGCATAGGGCGTGGCCGGGGTTTTCGGGTTGGTGCCGGTGCCGCCGGTGATCAGCACATCGCCCTCGCGCAGGGCGGTGGCAGCGCGGGCACGCAGGGCGGCATCGCGTTCCAGCAGGCCGTCAATGGCACCTTCCGGCCACACCACCAGCGTGGGGGTGGTGGTGTTGGCGCCGCGCCGGGCCGACGGCGCCTGGCCACCCGCCACCGCATCGGGCGGCGGCGCGGCGAGGCCGGCGGCCAGACGGTTGTTCATCTGGCCATCCACCTTCTCCGTGCTGGGGCGCAGCGGCGAATCGATTTCCGGCGCGTTCTCGATATTGGCTTCCTTGATCTCGACATCGGGCAGTTCGGCCTGCTCATTCTCCTCCACCCGGCGCAGGGCGGCGCGGGTGAGATCAAGATAGGTGTCCAAATGGGCATCAAGTTCGGTATCGGCCAGCCGCTGGGCCTGATCCAGGCCGGGCTGCACGATCACCACCGGCGCGCCCAGAAACCCGCTCTGGGTGATGCGGCCATCACCCACCAGCCCGCCCACACCCACCAGCACCAGCATCGCCCCACCAACCAGCCGGTTGAGCGGCGCCGGGCCAACCACCAGCCACACCAGGCCAGCAGACGCGGCCAGCATCAGGGCGGTCAGGCCAATGCCGCCCACATCGGCGGCCAGTTGCGGCAGGCCCGGCGCGGCGAGCCAGGCGATACCCAGCGGGTTCCAGGCAAAGCCGGTCAGCAAGGTGCCGCGCAGCCATTCCGCCGGCAGCCACAAGGCCGCCAGCAACAGCACCCGCGCCTCGGGCTCGCGCGCCAGGGCCGCCAGCGCCGCCGGCACCGCGACATACAGCGCCAGGAACAGCGACAGGCCCACCACCGTCACCCAGCCCAGCGCCGGGTCCATCGCACTCTGATAGGTGAAGCTGGCCGCAATCCAGTTGAGCGACACCGCGAACATGCCGGTGCCAAAGGCCAGGCCCGACAGGCCGGCGGTGAACCAACCCTTGCTGCGCATCACGACCCAGAACAGCAGGGCCACCCCGGCCAGCGTGGCGGGCCACAGATCCAGCGGGGCAAAGCCCAGGGCGGCAAGCGCGCCGGCGCCAAGGCCGAGCAAAGGCAAAAGACGGTTCGGCATGGTCCGTTGCGTAGCGCGGCGGCAAATGAAGTGCCAGAGGTGAAATGCAGGGATGGCGGCGGCGGGCGACTGTGCCACAAACAGGCCATGGACAAGGCGGCGCCAATGATGGTGACGATGGCCGGCGTGCATCTGGCGCGCGGCGGCCGCCCGGTGCTGGCCGGCATCGATCTGGCGGTGCCCAAAGGCGCGTTGGTGGCGCTGGTCGGGGCATCGGGCGCCGGCAAGACCAGCCTGCTCCGGCTGATCAACCGCCTGGCGGTGCCCGATGCCGGCCAGATCCGCGTGGATGGGGCCGACATCGCCCGCATCGACAGCGTGACCCTGCGGCGCGGGATCGGCCATGCCGCGCAAGGTGGCGGCCTGTTCCCGCACTGGACGGTGGCCGACAATATCAGCGCGGTGCCCTGGCTGATGGGCTGGCCGCGGGCGCGGCGGATGGAACGGGCGCTGACGCTGATGGCGATGCTGGAACTGCCGGCGCATCTGGCCACGCGCTTTCCGGGCGAATTGTCGGGCGGCCAGGCCAGCCGCGTCGGGCTGGCACGGGCGCTGGCCGCCGCACCAAAACTTCTGTTGCTGGATGAACCCTTTGGCGCGCTTGACCCGGATACCCGCAGCGCGCTGGCCGACCGGCTGGAACTATTGCACCGGGCCGAAGGGCTGACCACCCTCATTGTCACCCATGATCTGGCCGATGCCCTGCTGCGCGCCGATCGGATGCTGGTGCTGGATCAGGGCCGCATTGTCGCCAGCGGGCCACCCGCCGATATCGCCGCCAATCCGCATCCGGCCGTGCGCGCCCTGTTGCAGGCCCCGTTGGCCCAGGCCAGGGCGCTGGCCGTTCTGGCCCCGCCATGATGGCCGATCCCCGCATCGCGGCCCTGCCCGGCGCGCTGGCGGCGCATCTGGCGATCAGCACGGCTGCCCTGTTGATTGCCGTGCTGGTGGCAACACCGCTGGTGCTGTTGATGCCCGGCCGCCCCTGGCTGCGGCGCGGCGTCATGGGCCTGGCCAGCGTGGTGCAAACAGTTCCGGCGCTGGCCTTGCTGGCGCTGTTCTTCCCGCTTTTGGTGCTGGTGCGGCAGCTGACCGGCCTGCCGGTGCCGTCGCTGGGGCTGCTGCCCTCGTTGCTGGCGCTGGCGCTCTATGCCCTGCTGCCGTTGCTGCGCGGCGGCGCCGGCGGGCTGGCCGCCATTCCCGACAGCGTGCGCGACGCCGCCCGCGCCATCGGCATGACGGCCGCGCAACGCCTGTTCCATGTCGAACTGTCCCTGGCAGCGCCCGTGGTGTTTGGCGGCCTGCGCACCGCGGCGGTGTGGACCATCGGGGCGGCAACCTTGGCCACCATGGTGGGGCAGGAAAGCCTGGGCGATCTGATCTTCGCCGGGCTGCAGCTGCAGGATTGGCGGCAGGTGCTGTTGGGCTGTGTGGCCGCCGCCGGGCTGGCAATGACGGTCGATGCCGGGCTGGGGCTGGTGGAAACCGGCATCGCCCGGCGGCGCTGGCCGCCCGCCGCGGCCGGGCTCGCCGTGCTGGCCGTGCTGGCCGCCGGCGTGACCGGCTGGTGGTGGCACAGCCGCCCGGCCAACGCGGCGCGCCCGGTGCTGATCGGCACCAAGACCTTTTCCGAACAATATATATTGGCCGAACTGATCGCCGCCGATCTGCGCCGCGCCGGCCAGCCGGTGGCCGTGCGTTCGGGCCTAGGATCGGGCATCGCGTTCCAGAGCGTCAAGGCTGGCGGCATCGACATCGCCATTGATTACAGCGGCACGCTGTGGACCCAGGCACTGGGCCGCACCGATGTGGTGCCGCGTGCCGCCATGCTGGCCATCCTGCGCCGCGACCTGAAGGCCCGGCACGGGGTGACGGTGGCGGCCAGCCTGGGCTTTGAAAATGCCTATGCGCTGGCGATGAAGCGCGATGCGGCGCAGCGGCTGGGCGTGAAGACGATTTCCGATCTGGCCCGCGTGGCGCCACAGCTGCGGCTGGCCACCGATCTTGAGTTCCAGTCCCGCGCCGAATGGGCCGGCCTGCAGCGCGCCTATGGTCTGCGCTTTGCCCGCATCCGCGCCTACACGCCGGTGCTGATGATGGCGGCGCTGGGCGACGGCAGCGCCGATGTGATCACGGCTTACAGCAGCGATGGCGCCCTCAGCACGGCCGATGTCGTGCTGCTGGCCGATGACCGTTCGGCGCTGCCGGCTTATGATGCGCTGCTGGTGGTGGCGCCCGGGCAGGATGATCTGGCGCACCGGCTGGCGCGCTATGAGGGCCGCATTCCGGTGGCGGCGATGCGCGCCGCCAACTGGCAGGCTGACCGGCCGCAGGACAAGCGCAGCCCGGCCGACGCTGCGCGCTGGTTGGCGGCGCAAACGGGGTTGAAGGGGGAATGAGGATGATGCGGGTGGGATTGGCGATGGCGGCCATGTTGATGATGGCCGGGCAGGCCCTGGCCAGCGCGCCGGCGGACCTGCATGCCCTGTTCGCCGAATGGCGGCGCTTCCATGATGCCCGGCCGGCCAGCGGCGTGCCGGATTATACCGATGCCGCCAATGCGGCGCGGGCCGAAGGGCTGAAGCGGTTCACGGCGCGGCTTGCGGCGATCGACACCACGGGCTGGTCCGCCGCCGATCACGTTGATTGGCAGCTGGTGCAGGCCGAAATGAAGGGCCTGCAGTTCGACCTCGAGGTGGCCCGGCCATGGCAGCGCGATCCGGCCTGGTATGTCAGCCTCTGGACGGCGCAAAGCGACACGCCGGCGCACGAAGGGCCGGTGCACATGGCCCCGGTGGAACTGTGGCAATATCGCTTCCCGCTCGACAAGGTCGCTGCCGCAAGACTTGCCGCCGAGCTGGCGCATATCCCGCCGCTGCTGGCCCAGGCGCGAGGCAATCTCACCGGCAATGCCGCCGATCTGTGGAATGCCAGCCTGATCCCGCTTGGCGAACAGGCCGATGCGCTGCGCGATCTGCAAGCAAAGGTGCGGGGCCACAAGGCCACCGAACAGGCCACGGCCGCCGCGCTGGCCGCCACCGAGGATTTCATCACCTGGGTGAAGGCCGAGGCGCCGAAGAAGACCGGGCCGTCTGGCGTGGGGATCGAGGCTTACAACTGGTATCTGAAGCATGTGCAGCTGTCGCCCTACACCTGGGCGGACGAGGTGGCGATCCTGAGCCGCGAACTGGCCCGCGCCCACGCCGGCCTGCGGCTGGAGGAAAATCATCACAAGGCGCTGCCGGCGTTGACCAGCCCGGCCAACCAGGCGGAGTGGGAGGCAAAAAGCCTCGCGGCCATCAACCATTTCATCGCGTTCATGGCCAGGACCGGGGTGGCGACGATCCGCCATTACATGCACCCGGAATTGGCATCGCGCATCGGCAAATGGGTGCCACCAGAGAAACAGAATTTCTTCGCCATCGCGCAGGGCCGGGCCCCCAACAGCCTGTTCGCGCATTTCTATCACTGGTGGGATCTGGCCGAGATGGTCTCCACCCCGCACCCCTCGCCGATCCGGCGCGGGCCGTTGCTCTACAACATCTGGGTCAGCCGGGCCGAGGGCAATGCCACCGCCATGGAGGCGATGATGCTGGACGCCGGCCTGTTCGACCACAACCCGCGCGAGCGCGAGGTGGTGTGGATCATGCAGGCGCAGCGTGCGGCGCGCGGGCTGGCGGCACTGTACGCCACCGCCAACCAGATTGATCTGAAGGCCGCGATGGCCATGCAGGTGGCGCGCACCCCCAACGGCTGGATGAGCCCCGATCTGCCGCTGCTGGGCTTTGAACAGTCGCTTTATCTGCGCCAGCCCGGCTATGGCCCCAGCTATATCACCGGCAAGGCCCAGATCGAGCAGCTGTTTGCCGAACTGGCCGAGCAGGAACGTGCCGGCCTGCCCGGCGACCGGTTCACGGTGAAGGGCTTTTACGACCGGCTGGGCAGCTTTGGCCTCATCCCGGTCAGCCTGATCCGCCAGCAGTGGTTGGGCACCAGGCCCGGCCCCTGAGCCCTTATTTCGGCGCGCGCGGGATCAGCATCAGCTGGGTCTGGCGCCCGTCGATCCAGCGGAAGCTGCTGCCGTTCCAGAAGCCGTCCACTTCCAGCGGGAAGCGCACTTCGGCATTGCCCCATTCCGGCACACGGGCCAGCGCCGCCAGCTCGATCGACCAGGCGGTATCGGGATAGACGCGATATTCGCCGCGGCCAGCAATCGGGTTCTGGTTCTCCCAGCTGCCGATCCACGGCCCGGCACCATGGCCGTGCAGGCCAATGCTGTGGGTGTAGATGATCGGGTTGGTGCCGGCGGCAATCGCCTTCTGACGGGCGGCCATCAGCACCTCGTTGCCGGTCAGGCCGGTCTTGAAGCTGGCGATCAGCGCATCCTGCACCTTGTTGGCCGCCGCCATGCCCGCCTTGAGCCCGGCCGGCGCGTCGGTCTCGCCGGGTTTCAAGACATAGGCCAGCTGCTGCGTGTCGGTCTTCAGGCCCAGCATGCCGGCGCAGAAATCAACATGCAGCAGGTCGCCCGGCATGATCACCACATTGTCGGGCAAGGTCTGGCGGCCGGGCACGATGCCGGGGCCGGTGGCGCGCTGCACCGTCACCGATGGCTGGCACCAGGCATCCTGGCGCAGATCGGCCAGCCGCTCGCGATACCACCACACCACATCTTGCGTGGTGGTCACGCCGGGCGTGATCACCTTTTCCGACAGGCCTTCCGGGATCAACGCATGGGCCACGCGCATGATGCCCTGATAGACATCCATGTCCTCGGCCGTGCGGGTTTCCAGCACGCCCAGCGCCAGGCGGTCGTGGCTTTCCATCCGGCTGGCCATCGGCCCCAGCGCTGTGACCAGCTGGCGATATTCGCCCGTGGCCAAGCCATCAGCCAGGGCGAAATCGCGGCTGATGTTGACCGCGATGCGCTTGGGATTGCGCTCGGCAATCACCTGGGCAACGCGGGCCCATTGTTCGGGCTGCTGTTCGGGGTTCCACACCGATGGGAACAGATCACCCACCGGATAGCGGGCGATGGCCAGCCGCTCCACGCCCTGATCCGGCCCGCGATCGAAGAAGATCAGCACCATGCGCCGCCGCGCCGATGCCCAGGTGGCCGGCAGCATCGCCTTCACCACCGGATCCTCATTATATTCGGATGCCACCAGCACCCACATGTCGACGCCGACCTCGCGCATGATCCTGGGCACCACCTGGTCCAGCCGCGCCTTCACCAGCCGATCGTGGGTGGCCACCCGGTCACGCAGGGGCGGCACGGCCGGTCGCTGATAATCCTGGGCCGCAGCCAGGCTGGCGCTGGCCAGCAACAGCGATGCGATGAGTGTCTTCATGTGCCTCTCCCCTTTGCCTGGCGGGGTTTAGGCCATGCCACCCCTGACGGTAAAGGGCAGCGGCGCCTTGTCGGGCGCGATCCAGCCGCGCCGGGCCGCCGGCGAGAACAGCCGGTCGCGGCTCCAGAAACGCTCCGGCCAATATTTGTCGCCCAGCATCCCGGCCAGCAGCTGGTTGACGCGCGCGGCGAGCGGACCGTCGGGTGCCAGCGCCAACCCGGCGCGGACGGCGGCCAGCGACGCCAGTGTGATGCTGTGGTGATAACCGGCGCTGTCGCTGTTCACCCCGCCGGTGGCCAGATTGTAGCGCCGGATGATTGCCGGCATCTGGCGTTCCGCATCCAGATCGGGGCGCGCGGCGATGATATGGGCGGCCGCGGCAACATGGGCGGCGTGGGTCCATTCCGCCTTGGGCAAGGTGCAGGCGATCAGGCCCTCGCCAATGCGGGCGATATCGGCATCGGTGAACATCAGGTGGCTCCGGTGGGGAGAATGGTGCTGTCCTTCGCGGTGTCGAGCGCGATCAGGGTTTCGGTGCGGATCACACCGGGCAATGGCTTCAGCCTGTGGGTCAGAAAGCGTTGCAGGGCGGCGGTGTCGGCCACGCGCAGCTTGATCAGCCAGTTGTGCGGGCCGGTGATGTGATGGGCTTCCAGCACATCCGGCGCGGCCGCCATGGCGGCGGCAAATCCGGTCTCGTCGCTGCGCGGTTCCAGATCGACAAACAGGAATGCCAGCAAGGTGCGGCCCAGCGCCGCCGGAGCCAGGATGGCGCGGTTGGCGGCAATCACGCCGCTGGCGTTCAGACGGCGCAACCGATCATTCGCCGCCGACGTGGACAGGCCGACCGCCGCGCCCAGCTCGGCCGCGGTCATCCGGTTGTCCTGCTGAAGCAGCCGCAAAATTTCCGAATCAATCTTGTCCATGCCGGTATTTTACCGGTTCAACGGATCGGTCAAAGTGAAAAAAGCGAAACCCCCGGGGATGAGCCGGGGGTTTTGCTGGGTCTGCGGGGCGGTGGTGCTGCCGGGGAGGATTGAACTCCCGACCTCAGCCTTACCAAGGATGCGCTCTACCACTGAGCTACGGCAGCACGCCCCGGATTGGCCCGCACGGATGCGGGAAGCGGCCCTATGGCCAAGGCCTGATGGCCTGTCAAGCGCTGACGCACCGGCGATGATGCGCTATGGCACGGGCATGACCGACAAATCAGCCAAGGATGCGCGGGCCGAGCGGTTGGCGGCGGCGCTGCGCGCGAACCTCAGAAAGCGCAAGGGCCTCGGTGACCGTGCTGATCCACTTGCGGATCAGCACCCGTCAACCGAACCAGATCCGGCCCGCAGCCAGCGCCCCGATAGCGCCCGGATGCCTGATTAGCCTTTCGCGGCCAGCGCCTTCTGCACCGCCGCCGTCACTTCCGGGGAGGTCGGCGTGGTCTTGGTGCCGAAGGCGGCGATCAGCTTGCCATCCTTGCCGATCAGATATTTGTGGAAATTCCACTGCGGGGTGTTGGCTTCACCCAGCGTGGCCGCCGCCCACTTGTAGACCGGGATGGCCTTGGGGCCCTTGACCACGGCCTTTTCCGCCATCGGGAACTTGATGCCGAACTTGCTTTCGCAGAACTGCTTCACTTCGCCATTGCTGGCAAATTCCTGATCGCCAAAATCGCCCGACGGCACACCCACCACGGTGAAGCCCTTGGCCTTGTAACCATCGTGCAGGGCCTGCAGGCCCTCATATTGCGGGGTGAAACCGCACATCGACGCGGTGTTGACCAACAGCACCACCTTGCCCTTGTATTGCGCCATCGGCATCGGCTTGCCGTCGATGGTCTTCAGGGTGAACTGGTGCAGGCTCTGCGGTGCCCCGGAGTCCTTCGGGGCGGCGGCCACCAGCGCACCCAGTGCGGCGGCGGCGAGCGTGAGGTGCTTGATCATCGTGCGTCTCCCATGAATGCGTTGGGTGGTGGATACCACGCCCCGGCCCGGCTGCGAAGGTGAAGGGTGACGCAGGGTCACAGCGGCGCGCAGGCCTCGGCCAGCCAGGCCTGATCGGCGGCATCGGTGATCAGCGGGCCGATCTCGGCCAGAACCCGGGCGTGATAGGCATTCCACCAGTCACGCTCCTCGGCGGTGAGCAGCGACAGATCAACCAGCCGCTTGTCGATCGGTGCCAGGGTGAGCTCGCGGAAGCCCAGCAGCTCACGTTCCGCCCCCGGGGCCTCCCGCTGTTCCACCAGCACCAGATTCTCGATGCGGATGCCATAGTCGCCGGTCTTGTAATACCCCGGCTCGTTCGACAGGATCATGCCCGGCTGCAACGGCTCATCGCCGCCCGGTTGGGCCGACCAGGCTGCGGCAATGCGCTGCGGCCCTTCGTGGACCGACAAATAGCTGCCAACACCATGCCCGGTGCCATGGTTGTAATCCAGCCCGGCCGCCCACAGATGCTGGCGGGCCAGCGCATCCAGCTGCACCCCCTTGGTGCCGGCCGGGAAGATCGCGCGGGCCAGCGAAATATGGCCCTTGAGCACGCGGGTGAAACGGTCCTTCATCTCGGCGGTCGGCGTGCCCACCACCATGGTGCGCGTCACATCGGTGGTGCCGTCGCGATACTGGCCGCCCGAATCGACCAGATAGATGCTGTTCATGGCAATCGGCAGGTTGGTTTCGGCCGAGACGCGATAATGCGGCAACGCGGCGTTGGGGCCAGCGGCCGAAATCGTGTCGAACGACAGATCTTCCAGGCTGTTGGTCTCGGCGCGGAACTGGCGCAGCCGTTCCGCCGCCGACAGCTCGTCCAGCCCGCCCTTGGGCGCTTCCCGGTCAAACCAGGCCAGAAAGCGGGTGAGTGCGGCGCCGTCGCGCACATGCGCCGCCACCGTGCCGGCCACTTCCACCTTGTTCTTGATGGCCCGCGGCAGCACGCACGGGTCGCGTGCCTCCAATATGGTGGCGCCGCCGGCCTCCAGCGCATCGAAGATCGCCGCCACGCAGCTTTGCGGATCGGCCGACACGCGGCGGCCGGCAAAGCCCTTGAGGGCGGCTTCGAAGCGGTCACGCGGGTGGCAGCGCACCTGGGCGCCGAGATGCGCGGTGAGCGCCGGGGTGATCTTGTCCGGCGCGGCAAACAGATCCACGCTGGCATCGGCATGCACGATGGCAAAGGCCAGCGCCACCGGCGTGCGCGGCACATCGCGCCCGCGCACATTCAGCAACCAGGCCACCGAATCGAGCGCGGCGATCACCACGGCATCACAGCCACGCTCCGCCAGCCAGGCCGCCACCAGGCTGCGCTTTTCGGCATGCGACTGGCCGGCGAATTCATCGCCATGCACTTCGATCGGGGCCAGCGACGGGGCCGGGCGATCAGCCCACACCGCATCGATCGGATTCGTCGCCACCGCCACCAGTTCGGCGCCCCGGGCCTTGAGCAGGGCGGCCGTGTTGCCGGCCCACTGACGGGTGTGCAGCCAGGGATCATGGCCAAAGCGCTGACCCGGCTGCGCCTGTTCGGCCAGCCACTGCGCCGCGCTGGTCTTGGGCACATCCTGATAGCTGAACAGGTCGGCCGGTACCTGCTGGCGCACCTGCACGGTGTAGCGGCCATCGGTGAACATGGCTGCGCTGTCGGCCAGAACCACCGCGCTGCCGGCCGAACCGCCAAAGCCGGTCAGCCAGGCCAGGCGCTGGGCATAATCGCCAACATATTCGCTCATATGCTCGTCGGTGAGCGGCACGAAGAAACCATCAAGGCCGTCGGCGGCCAGCCGGGTGCGCAACGCGCCGAGCCGGGCGGAGGTGGTGGACATGACACGCTGATCCCTTATTGATGCCTGCCCCAGATAGGCGCGGGCCCGCCCCGCCTCAAGCGCAGGATTATATCATGAAGGCGCTTATCGCCCTCGCCATGCTCGCAACCGCTTCCGGAGCACTCGCCCAGATGCAACCCCCGATTGCCGCCACCCGTCCGCACAGCTTCACCCACCACGGCATCACCGTGGAGGACCCCTATCACTGGCTGAAGGACCAGGGATATCCAACCGTCGATGATCCGGATGTTCTGGCCTATCTGAAGGCGGAAAACGCCTATTTCGAAGCGCAGATGGCCCCGATTGGCACGCTGAAGGACCGGATCTACGACGAGCTGAAGGGCCGGGTGAAGCAGGACGATGCCTCGGTGCCGGCCCCTGATGGCGCGTTTGAATATTGGTGGCAGTTCAAGCCGGGGGACCAGTATCGCACCTGGATGCGGCGGCCCAAGGCGGGCGGGCCGGACCAGCTGGTGCTGTCCGAACCGGAACTGGCCAAGGGGCTGAGCTATTTCCGGCTGGGTGCCCAGGCGGTCAGCCCGGATGGCAAGCTGGTCGCCTATGCCACCGACAGCGATGGCAGCGAGCGCTTCACCATCCGCATCCGCGACATCGCCACCGGCAAGGATATCGAGACCGTCACCAAGGTGAGCGTGGGCTGGGTGGCCTGGAGCGCCGATTCCAGGGCGCTGATGTGGACCGAGGTCAACGAGAACTGGCGGCGCATCAAGGCGCGGCTGCACGTGCTGGGCCAGACCGGCGAGGACCGGGTGGTCTATGAGGAGACCGAAGACAAGGGCTTTGGCGTTTCGGTGTCGCGCAGCCAGGATGGCCGGTGGTTCATCATCACCACATCCGATCATGCCACCAGCGAGGTGCGGTTGCTGCCCACCGCCAATCCCACGGCAGCGCCGATCCTGGTCAAGCGGCGGCAGGCCGGTGTGACCTATGAGGTGGATGTGCGCGGGCAAACCCTGTTCATCCGCACCAATGACACCCATGTGAACTTCCGCGTTGCCACCGCCAGCGTCGCAAATCCAGGGGAATGGACCACGCTGATCGCCGGTTCGGACCGCGATTACATCACGGGAATCGCGGCCTTTGCTTCCTATCTGGCGGTGCAGGGCCGCCGTGACGGGCTGGATCGGATCGTGCTGCGCACCGATGACGGCCGCGAGACCGAGATCCCCTTTGCCGAAGCCGCCTACACCGCCAGCATCGGCAGCAATGCCGAACCCGATGCACCGCTGCTGCGGCTGAACTATGCCTCCATGGTCACACCGGCGACCGTGTATGATTATGATGTGAAGGCCGGCAGGCTGATCACCCGCAAGGTGCAGCAGGTGCCATCGGGTTATGATGCCAGCCAGTATGAAAGCCAGCGGCTGTGGATCACGGCACGCGACGGCGCCCGGGTGCCGGTGGCCATTGTCTACAAGAAGGGGTTCAAGCCCGACGGCAGCGGCAAGCTGCATCTTTATGCCTATGGTGCCTATGGCATTCCGACCATGCCGGGATTTTCCGCCAACCGCTTGAGTTTGCTCAACCGCGGTGTGGCCTTTGCGATTGCGCAGATCCGTGGAGGGGATGATCTGGGCTATCAATGGTATCTGGATGGCAAGTTGGCCAAGCGGACCAACACGTTCAATGACTTCGTTGATGCGGCCGCCGGTCTGGTCAAGGCCGGGTGGGCGGCGCCGGGCATGATTTCGGCCAGCGGCGGGTCGGCCGGTGGCGAATTGATGGGCGCGGTGGTCAACCAGGCGCCCGAATTGTTCCGCGCCGTGGTGGCACATGTGCCGTTCGTGGACGTTTTGAACACCATGCTGGACGAAAGCCTGCCGCTGACGCCGGGCGAATGGCCGGAATGGGGCAACCCCATCACCTCCAAGGCGGATTTCGAGTATATCCGTTCCTATTCGCCCTATGACCAGGTGCGCCCCCAGGCCTATCCGCCGCTGATGGTCACCGCGGGACTCAATGATCCGCGCGTCACCTATTGGGAACCGGCCAAGTGGGTGGCGAAGCTCAGGGCAACGAAGACGGATGCCAACCCCCTGATCTTCAAGACCAACATGGGCGCGGGCCATGGCGGCAAATCCGGCCGCTTCGCCGCGCTGGAGGAACTGGCGGAGGAATATGCCTTCATCCTGCAACAGTTCGGCATTGCCGACTGATGCCGGCCCCGGCCGACCGCCACTGCTTCTCGATGCCGGTCGCCGTGCAGGCGGCCGACATTGATGAGCTGGGGCATGTCAACAACATCAGTTACTTGAAGTGGGTGCAGGATGTGGCCACCGCCCATTGGCGCAGTGTTGCCCCGCCCGACCATCTTGCCGCCTATATCTGGGTCGTGACCCGGCACGAGATTGACTATCTCAAGCAGACGTTGCCGGGCGAAACCCTGACGGTCACCACCTGGGTGGGGGAACCAAAGGGCGCCCGCTTTGATCGCCATGTGGAAATCTGTGGCATCGAGGGCGATGTGCGGGCCCGCGCGGTGACCACCTGGGCCCTGCTGGAGGCCGCATCCGGCCGGCTGGTGCGCGTTCGGGCCGAAATTGCAGCGCCGTTCATTGCGGCCTGAACAGGGTGAACAGATGCACCGCGGCAAACAGCGCCGTGGCCATGCCGACAAAGGCCAGGCCGTTCCACGGCAGATGGGCATGCCAGGCCAGCGGCGCGCGCCGGCGGGCCCAATCGCCGGCCCCGCCCAGCGCCGCCAGCACGAGGCCGAGGCCCAGGCCGATCAGGGTGGATTGCGTGTCCATGCTGCGCCCTTGGCAGGCGGTTCAGCCTGAGGCAATGTCCGGCCTTGCACTGGGCCGCAAGGCGCAATACCCGACGTCCATTCCCCCAAAACGGAGACTGATCCGATGATCCGCACCCTTGCTGTTGTTTCGGCCCTGGCCGTTGCCGCCGTTGCCGCCCCCGCGCTTGCCGCCGGCCCCTTTGATGCCGCCATCGCCGGCGCCTGGCGCAGCGATGCCAACAAGGCCCGCGATCAATATCGCCACCCGGCCGAAACCCTGAAATTCCTTGGCGTGAAGCCCGCCGACACGGTGGTGGAAATCTCGCCGGCCGGCGGCTGGTACACCGAAATCCTGGCCCCCAGCCTGAAGGCCAAGGGCAAATATGTCGCGGCGCTGGCCAATCCGCTGGCGTCGGTGAATGCCGCCAAGAGTGTCGAGGCCTTCAAGACCAAGTTTGGCGACAAGGCGGTCTATGGCGACATCGGCATCGGCGTGTTCGGCAAGGATGTCACCGATATCGTGCCGGCCGGTTCGGCCGATGTGGTGCTGACCTTCCGCAACGTCCACAACTGGCACATGGGCGGCTTTGACCAGGCGGCCTTCAATGCCTTTTTCAAGGCACTGAAGCCGGGTGGCACCCTGGGCGTGGTGGAGCACCGCCTGCCGGAAGACCGGCCCGATGCCGCGATGAAGACCAGCGGTTACATGAAGGTTTCCTATGTGAAGGCGCTGGCCGAAAAGGCCGGTTTCAAGCTGGTGGCCGAATCGGAAGTGAACGCCAACGCCAAGGACACCAAGGATTATCCCAAGGGCGTGTGGACCCTGCCGCCCAACTATGCGGAAGGGGACACCGACAAGGCCAAATATGCCGCCATCGGTGAGAGCGACCGCATGACGCTGAAGTTCGTGAAGCCGAAGAAATAAGTCGCGGCAGCACAGCAGGTTGGTTGATCCTCCCCCGCT
>CAZAWH010000052.1:0-18949 GCA_964488775.1 uncultured Sandarakinorhabdus sp.
TTGATCCACGGCGGCCCCATCCTCACCATGGCGGGCGAGCGGCCACACCAGGTCGCCGCCGTGGTGGTGGACGGCGGCCGCATCGCCTTTGCCGGCCCGCTTGGCCATGCGCAGCGGCTGGCCGGCCCGGCGACGCCCCGGCTCGATCTCAAGGGCCGCACCCTCATTCCCGGCCTTGTCGATGCCCACAGCCATTTCATGATGGCGGTCGATCTCGCCCGCCGCGTCAATGTTTCGGGCGCGCCAGTGGGCGATGTCGCCAGCATCGCCGGGCTGGTGGCGAAACTGGCCGCCGCCGAACCCGGCCTGGCCCTGGCATCGGGCGAATGGCTGGTCGGCTGGGGCTATGATGCCAGCCTGCTCGGCGACAAGCGCGAACTCACCCGCCGCGATCTGGATGCGCGCTTTCCCGACCGGCCGGTGCTCATCATGCATGTCTCCGGCCACGGCGCCGTGCTCAACAGCGCCGGCCTCGCCGCCATCGGCGTCACGCCCGACACGGCGGCGCCCACGGGCGGCCTGATCCACCGCGAAGCCGATGGCCGCACCCCCAATGGCCAGCTCTGGGAAAGCGCGCTGGCGCTGGCCGGCCCGGCGCTGAAACCGCCCGGCGGCGCCGACCGGCTGAAGAATCTGGCCGCGGTGCAGGCGCTCTATGCGAAAAATGGCTACACGCTCGCCAACGATGGTTTCACCAACATCGCCGATCTTGATCTGCTGCAAACCGCGGCGGGGCAGGGGCGGCTCAGGCTCGACATCGTGGCGCTGCCCAGCTTTGTCGACATGAAGCGTTGGCTGGGCAATCCGGGCTATCCGTTCGGCACATGGCACAACCGGCTGAAGCTGCAGGGCATCAAGATAACCCAGGACGGCAGCCCCCAGGGCCGCACTGCTTATCTGTCAGAGCCTTTCCTCGTGCCCGGCCCCAATGGCGAGGCCGGCTGGCGCGCCCAGCCGATCCAGCCCTTTCCGGCCTTCCTCGCCAATGCCCGGGCTGCCAGCAGCGCCGGCCTGCAACTCTTCATCCACGCCAACGGCGATGCCGCCATCGATGATGTGATCAAGGCGGTCGAAACCCTGAACCTGCCTGCCGACCACCGCAGCATCGTCATCCACAGCCAGGTGCAACGCCCCGATCAACTGCCCCGCTACGCCGCGCTGGGCATCACCCCCAGTTACTTCACCAACCACGCCTATTTCTGGGGCGACGTCCACCGCCGCCAGTTGGGCGAAGCCCGCGCCGCCCACATCTCCCCGATCCGCAGCGCCCTGGCCCTGGGCCTGAACGCCAGCAACCACAGCGATTTCATCGTCACGCCCTTGGACCCGATGTTCATCCTGTGGACCAGCATGACCCGCACCACCCGCAGCGGCTTTGCTTTGGGGCCTGACCAGCGCCTCGACGCCTGGAACGGCCTGAAAGCGCTGACGATCAACCCGGCCTGGGCCTATCGCGAAGAGGGCAGACGCGGCAGCATCGAGGCCGGCAAACTGGCCGACTTCACCCTGCTGAGCGCCAACCCACTGGTGACACCGCCGGCACAAATCCGGGGGATCAAGGTGATAGGGACGATAAAGGAAGGGCGGTTTGTGTGGGAGGCGGAGAAATAAAGGCCAGCCTCCGGCGGGCAGGGGCGAGGCCCCTGCACCCGTTGGTTTTTCGTCGTGCAGGTGGTGAGCCAGGTCTCTTGTAACGGCCTTGCTGACATCTTTACCCCGTTGCCTAGTGCCACGCACGGGGCAACGGGGCCCAGCAGGCCGACAACCCTGGTGTCCGCGGACCCGCCCACCGCCAGCACGCCCCAAAACAAATGGGTGCAGGGGCCTCGCCCCTGCCCGCCGGAGGCCCCCTTACTTCTTCAGATATTTGTCAAACCACGCCAACGTCCGGCTCAAAGAATCCAGCTGGTTCTCCCGCTTGGCAAAGCCGTGCCCTTCCGCCGGGTAGAAGATGGTTTCGACCACATTGCCCTTGGCCTTCAATATGTCCGCCACTTCCTGCGCCTGGCCGCGCGGCACCCGGATGTCATTCTCGCCTTGCAGGCTGAGCAGCGGCACCTTGGCGGCCTTGATGTAGGTGAGCGGGGAGGAGGCTTCATAGACGCCTTTGAACTCGTCCGGCGCGCCGATCAGGCTGCGCTGATAGGCTTGCAGATAGGCGTCTTCATGTTCCCACATGGTGCGCCAGTTGATGATGCCGAACAATTGCACGGCCGCGGCAAAGGCGTCGGGCGCCTTGCCGATGGCCATCAGGGTCATGAACCCGCCGTAGGAGCCGCCGGTGATGCCGATCCGCTTGGGATCGACATAGCCGGTGGCAACCAGGAAATCGCGGGCGGCGAGCACGTCTTTCAGATCGCCGCCGCCCAGATCCTTGCGGTTGGCTTCCTGGAAGGCGCGGCCATAGCCGGTGGAGCCGCGGAAATTGGGCTGGATGACCAGATAGCCGTGGCTGGCAAACAGCGCGGCGTTGCGGGAGAAGCCGTCCTGGCTCTGGCCGGTCGGCCCGCCGTGGGGCAGCACGATGGCCGGCGCGCTGGCATCGCGTTTCAGATTGGCGGGCATGGTGAGCACCGCGCTGATCAGCGTGCCGTCAAAGCTCTTGAAGGTGACGATTTCGGACTTGGGCAGGGCTTCCGGCGACACGCTGGCCAGTGCCGTCTGGGTGAGGGGGCGGGCGCTGCCGCTGGCCAGATCGAAGCGGAACAGATCGGTGGGCGTGTCGGCCCCGGCATGGATCAACAACAGGCTGCGGCCATCGGGGGCAAAGGCCTTGCCGCTGGCGGCGTTCAGGCCCGGCGGCAGTGCCAGCGGGGTCTGCACCAGGCTGTCCACATCGACCAGCGCCAGGCTGGAGCGGCCATCGCGGTTGGTGCGCACCAGCATGGCCTTGCCCTGCATCGCCACCGCCGCTTCCTCCCACGGCGTCGCCGGCAGCCAGCGCACGTTGCCCGACGCGGCATCGAGCACGCCGGCATGGTCCTGGCCGCTGCCCTCGTCGCTGGTGATGGCGATGCGGCTGCCATCGGCACTGGCGCCAGCGGCGGCATAGACCACGCCCTTGCGGCCGATCAGCTGTTTGGCGGCGCCAGTGGCGACATCGATGCGCCACACCGATCCTTCGGCGCCGGCGGTCTGGGCGCGGTTGGCGATCAGGGCCTTGCCGCCCTCGACAAAGGCCACCGCCTGCCAGTTGAAGCTCGGATCAGCCTCATCGGTCAGCAGGCGGACCGTGCCGGCGTCAATGATGGCGATGTTGGTCTGCGCCGCGCCGCGCTTCTTGTGGGCAATCGCCACCGCATCGCCCGCCGGGGCCGGCAGGGCATCGCCTTCGGCGACATCGGCAGTGGCGGTGATCTGCTGCACCGGCCCGCCGGCGGTGGGCACGCGATAGATGTCGCCATATTCATCGCCGCCCTTGTCCTGATCGAAATAGAGCCACTTGCCATCGGCCGAAACGGCCAGGCCATATTGGCCATCGTCCGAAACGGTCATCTGCACCGGCCAGCTGCCGCCGGCAGCCATGCGCCAGATGTTGGGCCGGCCGGTGAGATTGGTGGTGACGAAGATCTGCTGGCCGTCCGCGCTCCACACCGGGCCGCCCAGCGACCGGCTGAAGGCGAGATCGGCGACGCTGAGCGGCCGGGCCAGCGGGTTGGCGGGGGAGGTTAGGCTGGCCGGATCGGTGACCGGGCGGTCCGGCGTCGGCACCGGTTTTGGCGCCGCCAGTGCCGTGGTGGCGGCCAGCATCACGCCCAGGCTCAACATCGCTTTCATGATCATTCCCCCCTGTTGGTCAGGTCATTTCCTCCGGATCGAAATTGATCTCGACCGATTGCCACAGTTCATAGAGTTCCGGCGGCAATTTCAAGGGCTGGCAACGCAGCACGGCGCGGCGGGCGGTTTCGCCAAAGGCCCGGGCATAATCGGCGTTGGCGGCGGTCATGCCGGTCGGCGTGCCGGCCTGGGGCAGGCCGATCACCCGGCCATCCCGGCCATATTGCACCTGCACCACCACGGTCATCCGCCGCACGTCGCGGCCGCCGGTGGGTGGGTTCCAGCACGGGGCGACCTGGGCGCGGATCGATTGGGCCAGTGTGGCGGCAGCGCGCGGATCGATGGCGGCCTTGGTCGGCGCGGCGGCGTTGATGTCCTTGGCCAGCTTCGAGGTGTCGAGCGTCTTCTTCGGCGCCTTGGGCAGGCTCTTGTCGATGAGGCTGGCAAGGCTGGAGGTGTCGAGCGCTGATGGCGGGGCCTTGGTGGGCGTGGATTTGGGCTTCTGCTCCGGCTTGGGCTTCACCGGTTCGGGCGGCGGCACGGCATCGGCCTTCACCGGTTCCGGCGTGGGTGCAGGCTCGGCTTCGGCCGGCGCGCTGGCAGCGTCCTGCGGGGCAGCGGCGATGGACGGTTGCGGCGGTTCCGGCACCCGCGGCGCATCGGCGATGGTGACCAACTCCACCGCGACCGCATCATCCGGGCTGGGGGCCAGCTGCATGCGCTGCTGCCAGGCCAGGCTGAGGCCGGCCAGCAGCACGGCATGCGCCAGCAGCGCTGCGCCGATGCTGATGCCTTCCTGCCGGGTCATTGCGGGCCGCCGGCCTCCGCCACCGGCGCGCCATCGGTGACCAGCGCGACCTTCTTGAAGCCGGCGGTGTTGACCTCGCCCACCACCGCCATCACCCGGCCATAGTCCAGCCGGCGATCGGCGCGGACATAGACGCGGGCCTCGTCACTGCGCGCCTGCCGCAGGGCCGACAATTTGGCAGGCAGGGCGGCGGTCGCCACGCCCAGCCGGTCGACAAAAATCTCGCCGCGCGCGTTCAGGCTGATCTGGATCGGCGTGTTGTCCTGCGGCAGGCTCTGGGCCCGGGCGTCGGGCAGGTCCACCGGCACGCCGGCGACCAGCAGCGGCGCCGTCACCATGAAGATGATCAGCAGCACCAGCATCACGTCCACCAGCGGCGTCACGTTGATCTCGGCCATCGGCTGGCGCCGGCTGCCGCGCTTCAGACCGGGGCTGCCCATGCCCATCAGCGCGGCTCCAGCCCGTCGATCTGGCGCGACAGCAGGTTCAGATACTCCTCGGCAAAGGCGCCCAGCCGCGCCTCCAGCCGGTTCACCCGGTGCAGCAGGCGGTTGTATCCGATCACCGCGGGGATGGCGGCAAACAGGCCGATGGCGGTGGCAAACAGGGCTTCGGCAATGCCCGGCGCCACCACGGCCAACGTGGTGTTCTGGCTGGCGGCGATGCCGGTGAAGGCCCGCATGATGCCCCACACCGTGCCAAACAGGCCGACGAACGGCGCCACCGAACCGATGGTGGCCAGCGCGTTCAACCGGTCCGACAATTCGTCGATGTCGCGGCCGATGGAGACATTGATGGCGCTGGCCAGCCGGGCGCGCAGGCCATCACGATCGATGCGGCCGCCCTTGGCCGCCAGGCTGCGCCGCCATTCGTTCAACCCGGCGATGAAGGCGCGCGCCGAAGGATGATTGGCGCGATTGGCGGGTTCATAAAGGGCGTCAAGATTTTCGGCCTTCCAGAACCAGTCCTCGAACTGGGCGGCCTCGCGGTTGAGGCGCGAGAGGCGGCGGGAACGTTCCATGATGATGGCCCAACTCCACACGCTGGCCAGCAACAGGCCCAGCATCACCGCCTTCACCACCACATCGGCCTGCAGGAACAGGGCAAAAGGCGAAAGATCGGCGGCGGTCTTCAGCGCGATATCGGTGTCCATCAGGTGTCCTGGGGCAAAAGGCGGTTGAACTGGGCGATCCATTCGGCCGGTTGGCGGCGCGGCCGGCCGGCGGGATCAAGAAAGGCGGCGGTGAGCGTGGCTTCGGTCAACGCTTCATCCCCCCGCAGGATGCGCTGGGCAATGCGACAGGCAGCGGCACGCACGCCGAGCAGGCGGGTTTCGATGGTGAGCACATCATCCAGCCGCGCCGGCCGCAGCCATTTGATCTGCATTTCGGTGACGGCATAGGCGCCCAGCCCGGCCTTCACCGCCGCGCCATGATCGATGCCGCCAACCCTGAGATACTCGGTGCGGCCGCGTTCCATGAAATGCAGATATTTGGCGTGATACATGATGCCCGCCGTGTCGGTATCCTCGAAATAGACGCGGGCCATCAGGCGGTGGATGCCGCCATCAAGCGCGCCGGAGGAAGGCTGGGGGAGCATGGACATCAGATAGGAGGGCAGGGGAGCCAAGCGCAATGAAAAAGGCGCCGGCGGCAGTGCCACCGGCGCCCTTTCGGCAGGCTGAACAGACTGGTCCCGAAACGCGGTGCGGGCAAAGCCCGCACCTGACGTCGAACGGGTTCACCCGGCCCGATGGCCGGCTGCCCCGCCGGCCGGGCTTGCGCCAGAAGGAGCGCAAGCAGGCTTGCGCTCACTCGGCGCTGCGCCTTACTCCGGCTTGGCGTCGCGCTTTTCCACGATGCGGGCGCTCTTGCCGCTGCGGCCACGCAGATAATAGAGCTTGGCGCGGCGCACGACACCGCGGCGCACCACGTCGATGCTCTCGATGCTCGGGCTGTACAGCGGGAACACGCGCTCCACGCCTTCGCCGAACGAAATCTTGCGAACGGTGAACGAGCTGCCAATGCCCTTGTTCGAACGGGCAATGCACACGCCTTCATAATTCTGGACGCGGGTGCGCTCGCCTTCCACCACCTTCACACCGACGCGCAGCGTGTCGCCAGCGCGGAAATCGGGGATCTTGCGGGTTTCGGTCAGCTTGGCAATCTGTTCGGCTTCGATCTGCTGGATGAGATTCATCTCATTCCTCTTTCTTCTGTTGTCGCGCGCCAGAGGGCGGTTGGACCCGACCATCCCCATGATGGTCCCACAAGTCCGGCCGCCGTGACCGTGTGTCCGCTTCGGACTGCGCGCGCCGCCAGCGGGCGATGCGTGCATGATCCCCCGATCGCAACACTTTGGGGATCGCCAGACCTTCCCATTCGGGGGGCCTAGTGTAATGCGGATGTTCAAGAAGGCCGCGTTCGTGGCTTTCCTCAACCCCGCTCGAAGGCGCGCCCATTACACCGGGCAGCAGGCGCACGCAAGCATCCATCACCACCAGCGCCGCCATTTCACCGCCCGACAGCACATAGTCGCCAATCGACACCTCCTCGATGGCGCGACGCTGGAAAATCCGCTCGTCAAACCCTTCGAAGCGGCCGCACAGGATGATGGCACCCGGGCTTGCCGCCAGACGGCGCACGCGGCCCTGGGTTAATGGCGCGCCGCGCGGCGTCATCGCCAGCACGGGCCGGCCATCGGCGACGCTGTCCAGCGCGGCGGCCACCACATCGGCCTTCAACACCATGCCCGGCCCGCCGCCGGCCGGCGTGTCGTCCACCGTGCGGTGCCGGTCAGTGGCGAAATCGCGGATGTTGACGGCGTTCAACGCCCAGGTGCCCTCGGCCAGCGCCCGCCCGGCCAGGCTGTGCCCCAGCGGCCCGGGAAACATGTCGGGATAAAGGGTGAGGATCGTCGCGCGCCAGCTCATCCTGCGGTCTCCCCAGGTTCAAACCAGTCGCCCCGATCGAGCACAGCCGCGAGATGACCAACGGTCAGGCGTTCGTCCGCCTGCCGCAGTGGTGGGATGGGCCACTCACGGTGGAGCGGCCATGTAACGAGGCGCCACAACAGCCAAAAGGGGAACATAATTATGCTCCAGCCATAGAAAGATGCGCGCTGATCGGAGAAACGCTGCCAGGGCACCCTATACCAGATGTGCCGGTGTTCTTCGCCGAGCGCCGCTACGAATTCCCACACATCGATTCCGTCAATGCCCGCGTCCTGGCTCATGGCAGTGTCGCGGGTGATGGTGGCCAGATCGACGCGCTTGCCACCGGCGGCCATTGCCTGCGCAACCAGCGCCTCCGTTGGTGATAGTGAAGCGGCGTTGAAGTCACTCATGGCTGCATCCAGTCTTCCACCATCAGGCCGGGCACATCGGCGAAATCGGCGAGATTGGCGGTGATCACCGTCAACCCCAGCGACAGGGCATGGGCGGCGATCAGCCGGTCATAGCTGGCCCGGCGGAAGGGCAGGGTGGCATAGGCACGCGCGGCGGCCTCGTCGAACGGGATGACTTCGATCACCGACAACAGGCGTCGCAGCACCTCCACCTCGGCCGCCCGCAAGCCGATCAGCATCTCGCCCAGGCAGATGCTGGAGGTAACCACCGATCCGGCCGGGCACTGGCTCAGCCGCCGCAGCGCGTGCGGCGCATTGCCCTGCAAGAGGTAGATGCCAACGTTGCTGTCCAGCAACCACTGCGAGCTGGTCATCCCTGCGTCTTCGCGGCCCGTTCGGCCGCCTCGCGCGCCATCCGTTCCGATGGTCGTTCGTCAAAACTGCGGTCCGTGATCGGCCTGATGCCGGGGCAGGCCCCGTAAATGCCATCCAGGTTGATCAGCGGTACCTCGGCCTGCACTGGCTCGATCACCCAGCGGCCGGCTTCCTCGCGCACCTCCACCAGCGTGCCGGGCGGCGGCGCAAAGCTGGCCGGCAGCCGCACGGCGGCGCTGTTGCCGGATTTGAAGACCTTGGTGCGGGGCATGGCGGCAGCGCCTCTGGATATACAGAGCGTATATACTAGGCGAGCCAGACGCGGTCAATGACGAGGGCATCGTCGGTTTCGGTCACCACATCGGCGACGAAGGGCACCATCACGCTGCCACCCGCATCGCGGCTGATGTCCAATATGTCCGAAGCGCCGAAATTCTCGACCGATTTCACCGTGCCAACCGGCGCACCGGTTTCATCCAGCACGCGGCGGCCGATATAATCGGCGACATAATATTCGCCCTCGGCCAGCGGCGGCAGCGCCTCACGCGGGATTGCCAGTTGCAGCCCGCGCAGCGCCTCGGCGGCGTTGCGATCCGTCACGCCGGCCAGCCGGGCAATGGCCATGCCCGGCTTGTCGGGGCGCAGGGCCTGAACAACAAGCACCCGCCCGCCCACATCAAAACGGGCGTGGCGGGTGATGCTGTCTGGGGCATCGGTGAACAGCTTCAGCCGCACCTCGCCCTTGATGCCATGGGCGCCGGCGATGGCGGCCAGCACGATGGTTGGTGCCGCCATGCCAGCCGCCCCTTATTCGGCGGTTTCGCCTTCGGCAGCGCCAGCAGCCGGAGCCTCTTCGGCCGGGGCAGCAGCGGCAGCAGCGGCTTCGGCGGCGGCAGCAGCGGCGGCTTCAGCGGCTTCGGCTTCCTTCTGGGCGGCCAGTTCGGCGCGCTCCTTGGCCTTGGCGCCCGGCTCGGCCTTCTTCGGGTTGTTCTTGGCCGCGCGGGTGCGCAGGCCGGCGGCGTCCAGGAAGCGGGCGACGCGGTCGGTCGGCTGCGCGCCAACGCCCAGCCAATAGGCGGCGCGCTCGCCATCCAGCGTCACGCGGTTGGCGTCGTCACGCGGCAGCAGCGGGTTGTAGGTGCCGATTTTTTCCAGGAACTTGCCGTCACGCGGGGCGCGGGTGTCGGCCACGACGATGCGATAGAACGGGCGCTTCTTCATGCCGCCGCGGGCCAGACGAATTGCAATAGCCATTTGATAGTCTTCCTTCCAGTAACTCGATTGAAATCAGATTGTTGGGGTTATTTCCTGCCAAACTTGTTGAAGCCGGGCGGCAGACCGCCCATGCCGGGGCGGCCGAACATCCGGCCCAGCGCCCCCATGTCGATGGCCCCGCCAGGCTCACCGCCCGGCGCGCCGCCCTCGGGCCCGGGCGCACCACCCATGCCGGAAAGCATCTTCATCATGCCCTTGATCCCGCCCATCTTCTTCAGGCGCTTCATGGCATTGGCCATTTCCTGGTGCATTTTCAGCACCTTGTTCACATCCTGCACCGTGGTGCCCGAACCGTTGGCGATGCGGATCTTGCGCTTGGCGGTCAGGATTTCCGGCTTGGCCCGCTCCTTCACCGTCATCGACAGGATGATCGCTTCCATCCGGTCCAGCAGCTTGGGGTTGATGGCGCCCGTGTCCATCGCCTTCTTGGCGGCGCCCATGCCCGGCATCATGGCGGCGAGGCCCGACAGGCCGCCCATCTTCTTCATCTGGCCCAGCTGCTGGCGCAGATCGTCCATGTCGAACTGGCCCTTGGCCAGTTTCTCCGCCATCTTCTCGGCCTGTTCGGCTTCGAAATTGGCGGCGGCCTTTTCCACCAGGCCAACAATGTCGCCCATGCCCAGGATGCGGCCGGCAACGCGGTTGGCGTCAAACGCCTCCAGCGCATCCAGCTTTTCACCGGTGCCGGCAAAGCGGATCGGTGTGCCGGTGACGCTGCGCATCGACAGTGCCGCCCCGCCGCGGGCATCGCCGTCCATCCGGGTCAGGATCACGCCGGTCAGGGCCACGCGCGCCTTGAAGGCGGCCGCCACGTTCACGGCGTCCTGGCCGGTCAGGCTGTCCACCACCAGCAGGATTTCATCCGGGGTGGTGGCGCCGGCAATCGCGGCCATTTCGGCCATCAAGGCCTCGTCCACGCCCAGCCGGCCGGCGGTGTCGAGCAGCACCACATCAAAGCCCTGCAGGCGGGCGGACTGGCGGGCGCGTTCGGCAATCTGCACCGGCGTCTGGCCCGGGATGATCGGCAGGGTGGCAATCTGGGTCTGCTCGCCCAGCACACGCAATTGTTCCTGGGCGGCGGGGCGGGCCACGTCCAGGCTGGCCATCAACACCTTCTTGCGTTCCCGCGTGCCCAGCCAGCTGGCCAGCTTGGCGGTGCTGGTGGTCTTGCCCGACCCCTGCAGACCCACCATCATGATCACCGCCGGCGGGGTGACATTGATCTTCAGCGGCGGCACATCCTCACCGCCCGACAACAACTCCACCAGGCAGTCATTGACGATCTTGACCACCTGCTGGCCCGGCGTGACCGATTTGATCACCTCGGCCCCGATGGCGCGCTTGGTGGCGGCCTCGATGAAATCCTTCACCACCGGCAGGGCGACGTCCGCTTCCAGCAGGGCCACGCGCACTTCGCGCATGGCAGCGCGCACGTCGATCTCGGTCAACGCGCCGCGGCCGCGCAAACGGTCGAAAATGCCGCCAAGCCGTTCGGAAAGACTGTCGAACAAAGGCCAAGGCCCCCTGCGAAAAAACCTCATTGCATCCAAATGAGAACGCGCCGGCGGGCGAAAACTCGCTGGCCGGCGTGCATCCTCGGACGCATGGGCCCAATTCGAGCCCGCGCCGGCCATAGGGCTTTGTGCCGTCACGGTCAAGCCACCGTCCATGCCCTTGCCAGCCGGCTGCGCGATGATGGTGGCGCATGGCCCGGTGCCATGCTAGCGTTATCACACGCCATGATGCTCGAACCCGGACCAGCGCCCTCCACCGACCCCTTCCTGTGGCCGCGCTGGCAGGCGCGGTTGCTGGGTCCGGATCTGCCCGTGCCGTTGACACGGGAATTCACCCAGGCGTTGGGCAGCTATTTTGCCACCTTTGTCGGCGGCGGGCTGTTTGCTGCCGTGCTCACCATCATGATCGCCCTCAACGTCGGCAGCACGCTCGCCCTCGTCATTGCCGGCATTTCCATCGCCGGCTTTGGCATGGTGGTCGCCGCCTGCCACGAAGCGCGCACCCCCATCGAATCCCACCGCTTCGATGTGGTGGAGGCACGCTTTGTCACCGGGGCGATCATGGCCTCGGCCGGGGTTGGCGGGATCGCCTTTGCCGTCATGGCATCTGGCGCCGATTTCACCTTGCAGGCGGTGATTGCGATGGTGGCCCTGGCCGCGCTGGGCGTCGGCAACGGCACCGGGCCGGGCCGGCCCATCGCCGTGCTGGGCCAGGCCCTCTCGCTCAGCCTGCCGGTGGCGCTGGCCATATTGCTGTTCTGGCCGACGCCGTGGGGCGTCGTCGGCAGCCTTGGCGTTCTCGTCTATGGCCTTGCCTGCATCAGCGTCGGGCGGCGATCCTATGCGGTGCATTGCGAACTGCTGCTGGCGCGCGAGCGCCAGCGCGCCGAACGGCTGCGGGTTGATACCGCCCTGCGCCACCTCAACCAGGCCATGGTGCTGCTTGATCAGGATCTGCGCATCGTGCTGATCAACAAAAGCGCCATGCGGCTTCTGGGCGTCGATTTCCTCGATCCCGACAATCTGCCGCTGTTTCCCGTGCTGCTTTCCAGTTCGCCCAATCTGGCGCGCGCGTCGAGCAACCGCGATGAATTTCTGGCCCATGCCGCGCTGTTGGTGGCGGCGCGCCAGCCGTTCAACGGCGTGCTGCGCCTGAACGATGACCGGGTGATCGATCTGGAATGCATCCCGGTGCCCGATGTGGGCTGGGTGGCCATGCTGCGCGACACCACGGGCGAACACAACGCCATCGCCGAACTGAACCGCGAGGTGCGGCGCTGCCCGTTGACCGGCCTGCCCAACCGCCGCGCCTTCATGGAGGAACTGGACCGGCGGATGGGGCGCGATGAAACCACCGCCCTGCTGCTGATCGATCTTGATGGCTTCAAGCAGATCAACGAACGCCATGGCCACAGCGTCGGCGACCGCATGATCACCCGCATCGGCTTCCGCCTGCGCACCGCCGACACCAGCCTGTTCGCCGCCCGCCTGTCCAGCGATGAATTCGGCGTGCTGATGACGGCCGGCTCCGCCGAGGAGGCGATGCGCATGGCCGAACTCCTGCTGCAGACGGTGGACAGCCCCGCCCGCTTTGGCGAGGCCGAAGTGCAGGTGGGCGCGGCCATCGGCGTCGCACTCGCCCCATTGCATGCCCAACTGGGCGAAAGCCTGCTGCGGGCGGCCGATCTGGCGCTGCTGGCGGCCAAGGCCGAACCCGGCAACCAGATCCGGCTGTACAGCCCGGCGATGGCGGACCAGTCGGAACGCACCGCCACGCTGGAAACCCGGGTGCGCGCTGCCGTGCGCTCCCGCCAGCTGCAGGTTGCCTATCAGCCCATGATCGATGCCGCGACCGGCAGGGCGATTGCGGTGGAGGCGCTGGCCCGCATGCCCGATGATGGCGGCGATCCGGTGCCGCCGCACCAGCTGGTGGCCATTGCCGAAGCGCGCGGCATTGTTGGCGATCTGCGCCGCCAGGTGCTGCGCCAGGCCGCGCGCACGGTGATGACGCTCGATCCCGCGCTCAACCTGTGGGTCAACGCCTCGGTGCAGGATCTGCGCCAGCCCAGCATCGTCGAGGAGCTTCTGGCCGATCTGGCCGAAGCCGGCCTGCCGATCAACCGCTGCGCCATCGAGATCACCGAAACCGCGCTGATGACCGATGAAGCCGCCTGTCTCGCCAACCTGCAGCGTCTGTGCGAGCTGGGGGCAGGGGTGGCGATGGATGATTTCGGCGCCGGCTTCTCCTCGCTGGATCGCCTGCGCCGCCTGCCGATCAACGCGCTCAAGATTTCCGGCTCGCTGCTCACCGGGGCTGGCCGCAACCCGGTGGCGGCCGATATCTTCCGCGTCGCCGCCGGCCTGGGCCAATCCATGGGCGTGGTGCTGGTGGCCGAAGGGGTGGAAACCGCCGATGATCTGCTGCTGGCCCGTCAGGCCGGCATCCACCGCTTCCAGGGCTATGCGCTGTCACCGCCGGTCAGCGCCGATGATCTGCCCGCGGCGCTGGTGCGGGCCGAACAGGCAGCGCGCATCGCCGCCTGACCGGTCAGCTGGTGCCCACCAGGGCAGCGGCAAAATCCCCGGCGGCAAAGGGCTGCAGGTCATCCATGCCTTCGCCCACGCCAATGGCATGGATGGGCAGGCCAAAGCGCTCGGCCGCCGCCACCAGCATGCCGCCGCGCGCCGATCCGTCCAGCTTGGTCATGACAAGGCCCGTCACCCCGGCCACCTGGCGGAACACCTCGATCTGGCTCAGCGCGTTCTGCCCGGTGGTGGCATCCAGCACCAGCAGCACATCATGCGGCGCATCCGGATCCAGCTTGCCGATCACCCGCTTCACTTTGGCCAGTTCGTCCATCAACCCGGCCTTGTTCTGCAACCGCCCGGCGGTGTCGATGATCAACACGTCGATGCCTTCGGCCTGGGCGCGCTTCACCGCCTCGAACGCCAGGCTGGCGGCGTCGCCACCCTGCTCGCCGGCCACCACCGGCACGCCCACCCGATCGGCCCAGATCTTCAACTGGGCGATGGCAGCGGCGCGGAACGTGTCGCCCGCCGCCAGCATCACCGCCTTGCCTTCCGCCTTGAACAGCCGGGCCAGCTTGGCGATCGTCGTCGTCTTGCCGCTGCCGTTGACGCCGACCACCAGCACCACCTGCGGCCGCCGCGTGATCGCCAGCGGCCGGGCCACTGGCGCCAGTACGTTGGCCACCTCGTCGGCCACCACGGCGCGCACGCCATCATCGTCAATGCCCTTGGCATATTTCTGATCGGCCAGCCGCTCGCGGATGCGCGCGGCCACCGCCGGGCCCAGATCGGCGGTGATCAACGCCTCCTCGATGGCGTCCAGCCGTTCGTCGTCCAGCGGCAGGGTGCCGGTGGCCAGCCCGGTGATATTGTCGGCCAACCGCTTGGTCGATTTCGACAATCCTTGCGTCAACCGCCCCAGCCAGCTCATGCGAACCGCTCCAGATCCACCTGGCCGGTGAAGGCCACCACCGCCGGGCCCGACAGCAACAGATGGCCGTCGCCGCGCCGGGTCACCACCAATTGTCCGCCGGGCAGATGCACGGTCACGCGATCATCGGCCAGGCCGCGCCGCTGCGCCGCCGCCACCGCCGCCACCGCGCCGGTGCCGCAGGCCTGGGTCATGCCGGCGCCGCGCTCCCACACCCTCAGGCGCATCGTGTCGCGGCCCTGCATCGCCGCCACGCCCACATTCACCCGTTCGGGGAACACCGGATCATGCTCGATCACCGGGCCGATGCGGTGCAGCGCCACCGATGCCGGATCGGCCACGAAAAACACCGCGTGCGGATTGCCCACCGACAGGGCAACCGGCCCGCTGAGGCCTTCCCACGCCAGCGGCAGGCGCTCGGTGTCCATGGCATAGGCCAGCGGCACCGCCCGCCAGTCAAAACGCGGCGGGCCCATGTCCACCTCGGCACCGTCGCCGATCGCCGTGGTTTCCAGCAGGCCGCCACCGGTTTCCAGCCGGTGCTGCCCGCCCAGCAGGGCGGCGGCGGCGCGGCTGCCGTTGCCACAGGCGCCCACTTCGCCGCCATCGCTGTTCCAGAACCGCAACCGGGCATCGGCCACAGCGCTGGGTTCGATCAGGATCAACTGGTCAAACCCGATGCCGGTGTGGCGATTGGCCAGCGCGCGCACCTGGCCCGCCGTCAACTGCAACGGCGCGTCGCGCGCATCCAGCACCAGGAAATCATTCCCAAGGCCGTGCATCTTGATGAAGGGGCGGGGGGCCATGCAGGGCCGTTAACGCGTGATGGCCCCATCAGGCAAGTCATACTCGCCGCGGATCACCGTGCGCGCACGTGCCGTCAGGATCACCCGGTCCCCGGCCAGCCGGCACTCCAGCCGGCCACCGCGGGCACTGGCCTGCAACGCGCTGAACCGCTCGCGCTGGAACCGCGCCGCCCAGAACGGCGTGATCACCGCATGGGCCGAACCGGTCACCGGGTCCTCATCCACGCCGCAGGCCGGCACGAACACCCGGCTCACCACGTCGGTGGCCTCGCCCGGGGCAGTGGCGATCAGCATCAGGTCCACCCCCGGCGCCAGCGCCAGGATGGCGCGATAATCGGGGTCCAGCGCGCGCACCTCTTCGGGCAGGTCAAACACCGCTACCAGATAATCCTCGCCGCGCGCCCGGATCTCGGCCGGCCTGGCCCCCAGCGCGGCGGCAATGCGGGCCGCCCGCTCGCCCGTCACCAGCTGGTTGGCAGGCCAGGCCGGCAAGTCCATCGCCAGCCGCTCACCCTCCCGCCGCACCGTCAATATGCCGGCCTGGCGCGTGCGGAACCGCACTGCCGGCAGATCGGCCACGGCATCCAGCACGACATGGCCACTGGCCAGCGTGGCGTGGCCGCACAACGCCACCTCCAGCAGGGGGGTGAACCAGCGCAGTTCGAATTCGGCCGCGCCATCGTCCACCGGCACCAGGAAGGCGGTTTCCGAAAGATTATTGTCGGCCGCAATGCCCTGCAGCACCCGGTCGTCCAGCCAGCGGTCAAGGAACATCACCGCCGCCGGATTGCCGGTGAACGGCCCATCGGCAAAGGCATCCACCTGGGTAAAGGGCAGGCGCATCAGGGATAGACCAGCCCGAACTGCCAGCCGTCGCCGGCGCGGTGATACACTTCCCGCTCGTGCCAGCGGCCGTCACGGGCCTGCCAGAATTCGATGCGCGCCGGCGTCACCCGCCAGCCGCTCCAGTGCGGCGGCCGCGGCACCACATCTGGATATTCCCTGTCATAGGCCGCGAGCCGCGCCTCGAAGGTGGCACGATCGGGCAGATCCTGGCTCTGCAGGCTGGCCCAGGCGCCCAGCTGGCTTTCGCGCGGCCGTGTGGCGAAATAGGCATCGGCCTCCGCATCGCTCACCAGCGCGGCATGGCCGCCAATGCGCACCTGGCGCTTCAGGCTTTTCCAATGCAGGTTCAGATGCACCTGCGGGTTGGCGGCAATCTCCCGGCCCTTTTGGCTGGTGAGGTTGGTGTAGAACACGAAGCCGCGCTCATCCCACGCCTTCAACAACACGACCCGCAGGCTGGGCGCACCGTCGGGCGTGGCGGTGGCCAGCGCCATGGCGTTGGGATCATTGGGTTCGGCCGCAGCGGCCGCGGCAAACCATTCGCCAAAGCGGGCAAACGGGGCAGGGTGGGGCTGGATCGTCATGCCGTCTGCGTTAACGGCCCGGCCGCCTGCTGTCATCCTGCCATCACGCCGCGCAGGCGATACAACGCGTCGCGGTGGGCAGTGCGGCCAGCCGGGCCGGGGCGATGTCGGCGCCACAATTGCTGCACACGCCATATTCGCCCGCCTCGATGCGGGCCAGCGCGGCCATGATCTGCTCGGCCTCGTGGATATGCGCCACCTCCAGGCCCTCGTTGGTGGCCAGTTCCTCCAGATCATTGGCCTGGTCGGCAAACTTGGCCGAAAGCGGCTGGGTGGTCGCCTGCTCCAGCCGGGCAATTTCGGCCTGCAGATCGGCCAGCCGGGCGCGCAGCGTGGCGGCAATCTCGGTGCTGTTCATTTCGCGTCTCCCTGCAAGATCACGGCAATCTCATCCAGAACGGCCAGCCGCTGCCGCTTCAACGCTTCGGCATGGGCATCGTCGATGGCCGGCGCCACGCCGGTTTCGGCCCGGCGGATCTCGTCATCCAGCGCGGCATAACGCCCGCTCAACAGCTGGAAATGCCGGTCGTCGGCCTTCAACTGGCGCAACAGCGTGGCATTGGCGGGGAACAGATCGTGCAGATCCTGGGGCAGATGGCGCATTCGGGGCTCCTGACGGGGGGCATGCCCCAACTTGGGCCGCCCCGCCGGCGCTGCCCATCGTGGCCAATGCGTAGAAAGGGCACACAAGATTGCATCGGTGTAACAATCGGGCTAAGCGCGCGGCATCCGTTTGCCCCTCACGGAGAGTCTGACCATGCGCCGCCTGCCGATCGCCCTCCTTGCCCTGTTGTCCGCGCCCGCCGTGGCCCAGACGGCCGCGCCCGCTGGCATGCGCCCGCCGCCGCAAAGCGCCTGGACCCTGACGCTCGGCATCGCGCCCGTCGTCGCCCCGGTGTGGCAGGGCAGCCGCGATCACGGCCTGTCGATCTTCCCCGACCTGCGGGTGAACTACAAGGACACGCTGTTCCTGTCCGTGCCCGATGGCCTGGGCTGGAACGCCGTCAACCAGGATGGCTGGAAACTGGGCCCGCTGGCCAAGCTGCGCTTTGGCCGGCGCGAAAACACCGGCGGTTCGCCCTTCCTGATCACCGGGGGTTCCACCGCGCTGCGCGGCATGGGCAATGTCGGCATTGCCGGCGAATTCGGCGGCTTTGCCCAGAAAAGCCTGGTGCAGGGCAAGCTGCGCCTGCGCGCCGAACTGCGCCAGGGCACTGGCGGGCATGACGGCGTGGTGGCCGATACCAGCATCGGCTGGAACGACCGCAAGCGCGACGGCAGCCTGTTGTGGGGCATCACTGCCCGCGCCACCTGGGCCGACAGCGACTATACCAACGTCTATTTCGGCGTGAACCCGGCCCAGGCCCGCGGCACCGGCCTGCTGGTCAGCCGCACTGGCAGCGGCCTGGTCAGCGCCGGGGTGTCGGCCAATCTGATCAAGCCGCTGGGCCGCTTTGGCAAGAACGGCGTCATCACCCTGTTCACCAGCTATGACCGGCTGGGCGATGCCGCTGCCGATTCCAGCCTGATCCGCCAGCGCGGCCAGCGCGACCAGTTCGCCGTCGGCCTCGGCTACGGCTTCCGCTTCGGGCTGTAAGCGTTCAGGCCTTCGCCTTGCGGCCCTTCCTGGTCGGCGCCGGCTCCGCGCGCGGGGCGGCGGCGAGCAGGGGGGCGAGATATTTGCCCGTCCAACTGGCGTCGCAGGCGGCGACCTGTTCCGGGGTGCCGGTGATCACCACCTGGCCGCCCTTGTCGCCGCCATCGGGGCCCAGGTCGATGATGTGATCGGCGGTCTTGATCACGTCCAGATTGTGCTCGATCACCACCACGCTGTTGCCCTGCTCCACCAGGGCGTGCAGCACTTCCAGCAGCTTGCGCACATCCTCGAAATGCAGGCCGGTGGTGGGCTCATCCAGGATATAGAGCGTGTTGCCGGTGGCCCGGCGGCTCAGTTCCTTGGCCAGCTTCACCCGCTGCGCCTCGCCGCCTGACAGGGTGGTGGCCTGCTGCCCCACCTTGACATAGCCCAGGCCCACCTCCGCCAGCATCGCCAGCTTCTCGCGGATCGGCGGCACCGCCTTGAAAAACTCCACCCCATCCTCGATCGTCATGTCCAGCACGTCGGCGATGCTCTTGCCCTTGAACTTCACCTCCAGCGT
>CAZAWH010000053.1:0-18890 GCA_964488775.1 uncultured Sandarakinorhabdus sp.
TGCCCAAGACCCGCAGCGGCAAGATCATGCGCCGCATCCTGCGCAAGATCGCCGAGAACGAGTTCAGCGCCCTGGGCGACACCAGCACGCTGGCGGACCCGTCCGTGGTGGACGCGCTGATCGAGGGGCGGTTGAACCGGTAGAGCGGCTTCCGATCAATCAGGATCGCCGGCACGGCGCTGAATTTGGTTCGGGGCGAGAAGCGAGGAGGGCGCGATGCACTTCGCATCGCAACCGACGAGTGACGCGGCCCCGGAGCAAATTCAGCCCGCCCAGCAGGGGTCGCGCGACAGCGCGATGACGGTGATGCTGATTGATCGGAAGCCGCTCTAAGCGATCACACGTCGAGATTGGCGACGTTCAACGCGTTTTCCTGGATGAAGGCGCGGCGTTCTTCCACCACGTCGCCCATCAGCTTGGCAAAGATATCGTCCGCGTCCGCCGCTTCGCCAATATCGACGCGCAGCAGGGTGCGGGCGGCCGGATCCAGCGTGGTTTCCCACAATTGTTCGGCGTTCATCTCGCCCAGGCCCTTGTAACGCTGGATCGAAAGCCCCTTGCGCCCGGCATCCAGCACGCCCGACAGGAGATCGGACGGGCGGGTGACGCGCATCGTGCCCAGCAGCGCGGGCGCGGCATAGCTGGGAGCTTCCGGCGCCATCAGCGCATGGAGGCGCGGCGCCTCGGGCGCGCCCAGGAAGGCGCCGTCGATGACATGATAATCGGTCACGCCGCGCCAGGCCCGTTCCACCTGGTAACCGCCGTCGGCGGCCAGCCGCGCGGTCCACACGCCGCCATCGGTTTCCGCCGCGTTCAACCACGCCGCCGTCTGCGCTGCGGCCGCCTCGCTCGCCCCGGCCAACGCGCCGTTCAGGGCCAGCGCCTCGACGATCAGCGCCGGGTACCGGCGCGGCACATAATCCATCAGGGCGCGGCAGCGCCGGGCATGATCCACCAGGGCGGCCAGATCGGCGCCCGATCGCGGCCCAGCCGCCGTGCTCAGCACCAAGGTGCCGGTGCCGGCCTCCACCAGATAATCCTCCAGCGCGGCATTGTCCTTCAGATAGACTTCCGACCGGCCACGGCTGACCTTGTAGAGCGGCGGCTGCGCGATGAAGAGATGCCCGGCCTCGATCAACTGCGGCATGTGCCGGAAGAAGAAGGTCAAGAGCAGGGTGCGGATATGGGCGCCGTCCACATCGGCGTCGGTCATGATGACGATCTTGTGGTAGCGCAGCTTGTCGATGGTGAAATCCTGCGCGATGCCGGTGCCCAGCGCCTGGATCAACGTGCCGATCTCGCGGCTGCCCAGCATCCGGTCCAGCCGGGCGCGTTCGACGTTCAGGATCTTGCCACGCAGGGGCAGGATGGCCTGATACTGGCGGTTGCGGCCCTGCTTGGCGCTGCCGCCGGCGCTATCCCCCTCCACCAGGAACAGTTCGGACTTGGCCGGGTCCCGCTCCTGGCAGTCGGCCAGCTTGCCGGGCAGTGACGCGATGTCGAGCGCGCCCTTGCGCCGGGTCAGATCGCGCGCCTTGCGGGCGGCTTCGCGGGCGGCGGCGGCATCGATGATCTTGGCGACGATGGTGCGGGCGTGGGCCGGGTTTTCCTGCAACCACACATCCAGCCGGTCGGCCATCAGGCTTTCCAGCGGCTGGCGCACCTCCGAACTCACCAGCTTGTCCTTGGTCTGGCTCGAAAATTTCGGATCAGGCAGCTTCACCGAAACGATCGCGGTCAGGCCTTCGCGCATGTCATCGCCGGTGAGGTTGACCTTCTCCTTCTTGAGCAGGCCCGACTGTTCGGCATAGGCGTTGAGCGTGCGCGTCAACGCGGCGCGGAAGGCGGCCAGGTGGGTGCCGCCATCGCGCTGCGGGATGTTGTTGGTGAAGCAGAGAACCTGTTCGTAATAGCTGTCGTTCCATTCCAGCGCGACATCGATGCCGATGTCATTGGCCTGGCCCGTAATGGCGATGGGATTGGGGATCAGCGCCGTCTTCGACTTGTCGAGGAACTTCACGAAGGCCGCGATGCCGCCCTCATAATAAAGATCGACCGACTTGCCCTCGGCATGGCGCGCGTCGGTGAGGACCAGGCGCACACCGCTGTTGAGGAACGCCAGCTCGCGGAAGCGGTGCTCCAGCCGGGCATAGTCGAAATCGATGAACTTGAAGGTCGCGGCACTGGGGAAGAAGGTGACGCGGGTGCCGCGCTTGCCATTCGATGGGCCCACCACCTTCAGCGGCGCCTGCGCGTCGCCGTGGTGGAAGCGCATCCAATGTTCCTCCCCGTCGCGCCAGATCGTCAGCTCCAGCCATTCCGACAGGGCGTTGACCACCGAAACGCCGACGCCGTGCAGGCCGCCCGACACCTTGTAGGCATTGTCGTCGCTGTTGTTGAACTTCCCCCCGGCATGCAGCTGGGTCATGATCACTTCGGCGGCCGACACGCCCTCTTCGGCATGGATGCCGGTGGGGATGCCGCGGCCATTGTCGGTCACGCTCACGCTGCCATCGGCGTTCAGCGTGATGTCGATGCGGTCGCAATAGCCGGCCAGCGCCTCGTCAATGGCGTTGTCGCTGACTTCGAACACCATGTGGTGCAGGCCCGAACCGTCGTCGGTGTCACCGATATACATGCCGGGGCGCTTGCGCACGGCATCCAGGCCGCGCAGCACCTTGATGCTGTCGGCGCCATAATCGTTGATCTGGGCGGGGTTCGGGTTGTTCTCGGTCAAAGCGGTCGGCCTGAGGCTGTTGGCAACTGCCTCCGGCTATAGGGTTTCGCGCGCGCGCGTGCGAGGAAGAAATGCACCCCCCGCCCAGCCGCCGGCCGCTTTTTTCAGCGCGCCCGCAACCAGGCCATCGCCTCATCCGGCAGCATCGGCGATGCAAACAAATAGCCCTGCACCGCGGCACAGCCATGTGCCTGCAGGAAGTTGCGCTGATTGTCTGTCTCCACCCCTTCGGCAATCACCTCCAGCCCAAGTGCGCGGCCCAACTGGATCAGTGAACGGGCAATCAGCCCCGATCCATCCGCATTGTCGATGGCATGGGTGAAGCTGCGGTCGATCTTGATGCGGTCCACCGGAAAGGCGGTGAGATGCGACAGGGAGGCATAGCCGGTGCCGAAATCATCCATCGCCAGCGAACAGCCCATGGCCTGCAGGGCTTCCAGCGTGCTGCCGATGCGGGCAATCGACCGGTCGAGCAGCACCGTCTCCGTCACCTCGATCTCCAGCCGGCTGGCCGGCAGCTTGTGCCGATCAAGGCATCGGCGCACCTGATCGACAAAATCATCGGCCAGCAACTGGGCGGTGGACACGTTGATGGCCAGATGCCCCGGTTCCAGCCCGGCGGCCAGCATGGCGGCAAAGCCCGCCATCGCCGCCTCCATCACCTGCGCGCCCAGCGCCTGGGCCAGGCCGACATCCTCGGCCAGGCTGATGAACTCGGCCGGGGACACCCATTGCCCGGCATGGCGCCAGCGTGCCAGCGCCTCAAAGCCCAGCACGCCGCCATCGGCCAGCCGCTGCTGCGGCTGCAACGCGGCCTGCAACCGGCCAGCGGCCAGCGCCTGGCGCAGCGCCTCGGCCATGCGGGTGCGCCGCACCACGCGTTCGGCCAGCGCCGCGCTGAACACGACATGGCGGCCGCGGCCCAGCCGCTTGGCCTCCAGCAAGGCGGCATCGGCATTGGCCAGCAGCTCCTGCGGCCCGCATTCGCTGGCCGGGAACGGCGCGATGCCCACCGACACCGACGGCGCATAGCGGCTGGCGCCCAGCCGCATCGGGTGGCGCATGCGGGCCATCAGCCGGCTGGCCAGATCGGCCAGCTGGCGGTGATCGATCGGGCGATACAGGATCATGGCGAATTCATCGCCGGCCAGCCGCGCCGCCACGCTGCCCGGCCCGCCCAGCCGGGTGATCAACAGGCGCAGCCGCCGGCCGACAATGCGCAACAACTGGTCCCCGGCGGCATGGCCCAGGCTGTCGTTCACCGCCTTGAAGAAATCCACATCCAGCAGGATCAGCAGGCCGGGCTTGTCCCCAAGCGCGCTCGCGTCCAGCTGCTTCAACAGCACATCGCGGTTGGCCAGCCCGGTCAGCGTGTCCTCTTCCGCCCGGCGGCGCAGCTCGCGCTCGGCCCGCTTCAGTTCCGACACGTCGGTGCGGATGGAAACAATATTGCCGCTTTCCGAAATCGCCGTGGTGGCCTGCATGAACTTGTCATCGCGCAGGTGGAACACGCGCTTGTATCCGGTCATGCGGTGGCGGCGCAGATAATCCGCCACCCAGGCCTGGCGCACCGCCGGCGGATCATCGGCGCTCACTTCCGGCACATAATGGTTGGCCAGCACCTTGCGGGTGATGATGTCGGTCAAGGTTTCGCCCGGGATCATGAACTGGCGGTTGCCGGGCAGGATGTCGCGATAGGTTTCGTTCACCAGGATCAGCCGCTCATCCTTGTCATAAACCGAAAGCGCTGCCGGAATGCCGGTGATGACATCACGCAGCAGAGTCTCGGTGCGGGTGCGCAGCTCCAGCTCGCGCATCGCCCGCATCGCGGCCTGATGCCGATCGGTGATGTCCTCGAACGTGCCCATCAACGTCATCGGCTGGTTGCGACGGCGCTTGGCAGCGCGGCCGCGGGCCCGCACCTGGCGGCGCTGGCCATCGGCCCGGATGATCGACAGTTCGAAATCCCACGGCTCGCCGTTGCGCAGCGCCTCGGCCACGGCATCGGCCACGATGCCGCGATGTTCGGGCACGTAAAATTCGATGGCGGTTTCCAGCGAGGGTTCATAATCCGCTGGCACGCCGTGGATCACGCGGGTCTGGCTGCTCCACCACAGCTGGCCGCCGTCGCTATACTGCCAGGCCCCGATGCCGGCCACCTGCAGAAAGGGTTCGGCGGCTGCAATGGCGCTGGCATCGATGGGCCGATCCGCCAGCGGCCGCCGCGGTTCGTAACTTCCATCCAGCAACCAGCTTGCATCCGACATCGGCAACACTCGCCCAAACAGATGTCGTCACCAACGGCGAACGAAGGGTGTTCTTTATTACAGCAAGTTACGATTCCCAAGCGATTCGTCGCCGCAGCGGTGCAAATCCTGCCCAATCTGGAGGCGATGATCCGTCAATCCGGCCGGATCACTCCGCCAGCCAGATGCAGACGGCCGCCGGTGACCCCGGCATCGGCGAACAGGGCGGCATCGGTGCCGGTCATCCACGCCTGCACGCCCATGGCCGCCAATTGGCCGAACAGGGCGGCCCGCCGCTCCGCATCCAGATGGGCGGCAATCTCGTCCAGCAGCAGGATCGGCGGCCGGCCCTGGCGTGCCGCCACCAGCGCGGCATGGGCCAGCACGATGGCGACCAGCAGGGCCTTCTGCTCACCGGTGGAACAACTGGCCGCCGGCATCGCCTTGGCCGCGTGCCGCACGATCAGATCGGTGCGGTGCGGCCCTTCGATGGCGCGCCCGGCGGCGGCATCACGGGCCCGGCCCCGGCGCAGGCGCGCCGCCAGATCATGGGCCGGATCATCATCGGCATCGCCGGACAGTGCGATCAGCGGCCGGGCAAAGGGCCCGTCCGGCGCGGCGGCCAATTGCCCGGACAGCGCCGCCAGCACATCGCCCCGCGCCGCCGCCATCGCCGCGCCATGGGCGGCCATGTCCGCCTCCAGCCCGTCCAACCACACCGGATCGGCGGGCGTCTCGGCGGCCAGCAGCCGGCTGCGCTCGCGCATCGCCGCCTCGTATCGCGCCACGCGCTGGCCATGGCCGGGGTGCAGCGCCAGCACCAGCCGGTCAAAGAACCGCCGCCGCGCCGATGCGCTGTCGCTGAACAGCCGGTCCATCGCCGGCGTCAGCCACACCAGCGCCAGCCATTCGCCCAATGCCGCCGCACTGGCCGCCGCGCCGTTCACCCGCACCAGCCGGCGATCGGGCGCTTCGGCGGCGGTGCCGGTGCCCAGCTGCACCGGGCCTTGGGCGCCATCCAGCGTCGCCGCCACGCTCCACCCGCCCGGCCCGCCCAGCCGCGCCGCCGCCGACAGCGGCACCCCGCGCAGGCCCCGCCCCGGCGCCAGCAGCGAGATCGCCTCCAGAATATTGGTCTTGCCGGCACCATTCTCGCCGGTGATCACCACCAGCCCCGGCGCCGCCTCGATGGTGGCGGCGGCATGGTTGCGAAAATCGGTGAGCGTCAGGCGGGTGATCGCCGTCACAGCATCAGCAGCCGGTGCCGGCCATTGTCGAACCGGTGATAGGGGATGGGCCGCGCCGGATCGTCGAGCCGTGCCGCCACATCGGCCAGGATCGCCCGCGTGATGCTGGGCAGGTCCAGCGCCGCGGCCTGCTCCCAATCAAACCAGGCGATCTCGTCCAGCTCGCCACAGCCGCTGCCGGGCTCCAGGCTCACCAGATGCTCGGCCGCCACAGTGAAAAAGCGCGCATCAAACCGGCGCGGCCGCACCGGCGGCGTGATGGCCCGGCCCACAAAGCGCAAGGGCGCCAGATGCGGCAGATGGCCGGTGGCCAGGAAATCGCGCCACTCCGCTGATCGGGTGCGGGCTTGGCCGGGAGCGCCCAGCACCAGGCCGGTTTCCTCGAACAATTCGCGCACGGCGGCGGCGGCCAGCGCCCGGGCGCGGGGCGGCGGCGCCGTCAGGTGCAGGCGCTGCGCGGTCTCGTCCGCCAGTTCGCTGGCGGCGGCAACCCGAAAATCGCTGGGGTGCAACCGCCCGCCGGGGAACACCCATTTCTGCGCCATGAAGACATGGCCGCGCGCCCGCCGGCCCATCAGCACGCGCGGCGCCGGCCCGTCGCGGCGGATCACCAGCACGGTTGCCGCATCCCGGGGCCGCAGCGAACGGCCGGTCACGATCGGCACATTGTCTTCGTCAACCTGCATGTGGCTCTCCTGCCACAAGCTGCGGCCTCACACCAAGGTCATCAGCGACTGGGTGGTGTAATCGGTCAACTCGCCGTGTCGGCCCTCGCGCACCTTCACCGCCCAGTCGGGATCGACGATCAGGGCGCGGCCCACCGCGACCAGATCAAATTCATCGCGCTCCAGCCGGGCCAGCAGGCCATCCAGGCTGGCCGGTTGGGACGATTCGCCGCCCATGCCCGCCACGAATTCGCCGGTCAGCCCGACACTGCCCACGGTGATGGTCGGCGTGCCCGTCAGCTTGCGGGCCCAACCGGCAAAGTTCAGCCCGTCCGGCCCGTCCAGTTCCGGGAACTCCGGTTCCCAGAAGCGGCGCTGCGAACAATGGAACAGATCGGCCCCGGCATCGGCCAGCGGCCCCAGCCAGGCCGCCATCTCGTCTGGTGTGGGGGCGAGGCGGAAGGCGAAATCCTGCTGCTTCCATTGCGACAGGCGGATGATCACCGGGAAATCCGGGCCAACGGCCGCACGCACCGCCTTCAGCAGCTCCACCGCAAAGCGCGCGCGCAGCGGCAGCGTGTCACCGCCCCACCGGTCATCGCGGGCGTTGGTCGCGCCCCAGAAGAACTGGTCGATCAGATAGCCATGCGCCCCGTGCAGCTCCACCGCGTCAAAACCCAGCCGCTTCGCATCAGCCGCCGCGCGGGCATAGGCGGCAATGGCATCGGCCACATCGCCATCGCTCATCACGCGGCCATTGCCCCGGCCGGCCATATAAAGGCCCGACGGGCTTTCCGCCTCTTCATCCTTGGGGTTGCGGCGGTTGGGCAGGGCGCCCACGTGCCACAATTGCGGCGCGATCTGGCCGGCCGCGCCATGCACCGCCGTCGCCACCTGGCCCCAGCCATCCAGGGCCGAGCCAAAGAAATGCGGCACATTGGGATCATTGGCGGCGCCGGTGCGCTCAACTGCCGTACCTTCGGTGATGATCAGGCCCACGCCGCCGGCGGCGCGCTTGCGATAATATTCGGCCACATTGGCCCCGGGCTGCCCGCCGGGCGAAAAACTGCGCGTCATCGGCGCCATGACGATGCGGTTGGGCAGGTTCAACCCCTTGTGGGCGAACGGACGGAACAGGGGATTCTGGCTCATGGCCGCTGCCTTATCGCAGCGCGGCGGCCGCCGTCACCTGTTGAATCTGCCCCCATCGGGCGCTTCGGCCAGCGGGTGGCGCCGGTTGACCAGCTCCACCAGCGCGGCGGCCGCGACATGGGTGTAGATCTGGGTGGTGGCGATATCGGCATGGCCCAGCAGGGTCTGCACCGCGCGCAGATCGGCACCGCCCTCCAGCAGATGGGTGGCAAAGGCATGGCGCAGCACGTGCGGCGACACCCGCTCGGGCGCGATCCCGGCATCGGCGGCCAGCGCCTTCACCAGCTGCCACAGCCGCAACCGGGTCAGATGGCCGGCCGCGCCGCGGGCGCCCCTCACGCCGCCGGCCGGAAACAGATAACGGCTGTCGGCCGGCACATGCGCCGCCCAGGCCAGCACCGCGGCCTCGGCCCGGCGGCTCACCGGCACCAGCCGTTCCTTGTTGCCTTTGCCCAGGATCACCATGTGGCCGCGCCCGGCGCGCACACTGCCGCGCGGCAGCGCCACCAGCTCGCTGGCCCGCAGGCCCGAACCGTACAGCAACTCGATCAGCGCACTCAGCCGCAGCGCCGCCGGATCATCGGGCCGCGCCGCCAGCCGTTCGGCCAGCGCCGCAAACAGCCGTTCCACATCGCCAGCGGCCAGTGTCTTGGGCAAGGGCCGCGCCGATTGCGGCAGCGCCAGATCGCGGCCCGGATCATCGCGGCGCAGCCCTTCGGCCATCAGAAAGGCCAGGAACTGCCGCACCGCCGAGGCCTTGCGCGCCGCACTCGCCCGCGCCAGCGGGGCCCAATGCCGCGCCAGCTGCGCCAGCGCCGCCGCATCGGCCGCCGCCAGGCCGCCCCCCAGCCAGGCGCTGGCCTGGTGGAGATCCCGGCCATAGGCCAGCACCGTGTTGCGCGCCGCGCCGCGTTCGGCCACCAGCGAATCCAGAAACAGCGCGATCGCCCGCCCGTCGCCGATGGCGGCCTCATCGCTCACGGCCCCATCACTCACGGCATCGCCGTCCGCATCACCGCTTCAGCCGCCAGCAGCCGCGCCTCGCGCGGGCGGCCACAGGCGATCAGCGCGGCCACAATCGCCTCCACATGCGCCGGCGGCACATCGGCCCAGGGGTTGGCGCTGCGCCCTGCCACCTGCAGGCCCGTCGCCGCCAGCACCATCACCTCCCCCGCCGCCCCGCGCCGCGCCGCGCCGGCCAGCGCCGCGGTCCAGCGATTGGCCAGCGGGCGCACCCGATCCTGTTTCGCCGCCGCCCAATCCTGGCGCGGGTTCAGCCCGGCCAGCGCCGCCGCCAGCATGGCCTGGCCCTGCGCCGGCGCGCCGGCATCGCGGGCAAAATCGCGGAACCCCGCCAGGCTGGCCGGCTGCACACCGGCCACCGCCAGCAAGGCCCAGGCCCGGGCCTTCACCGCCGCATCCGCCGCAGCCGCCACCGGCCACCAGGCCTGCGCCCGGCGCACATCGCCCGCCGCCAGCAGGGCGGCAATGATCCAGTCGGCCTGATCGGCCAGATCGGCATCGGGCCGCAACGCCGCCGCCGGCCCGGCGGTTTCCAGCAGGGCGCCGAAATCCCGGCCATCGCCGCGCAACGCCGCCAGCGCCGCGCCGCGCGCTGCCACGCTGCCGGCGGTGAAGGCATCGCGCAGCAGGGCCGCCCGGCTGCCGGCCGGAAAGCCGCCACTGGCATCGGCCGGAGACAGGGCCGATATGCCGCTGGCCAATTCTGCCACCGACAGCGCGCCCATCGCCGCCGCCGGGCGCAGCAGGGCCAGCCGGGTCGCCTCTGGCAGGCCGGGGTTGCGCACCGCCCAGCCGGCATGGGCCGGGCCCAGCGCCGCCAGCCGATCGGCCGGCACCGTCACCCCGGCGGCGGTGGCCACGCCATAACGATACAGGGTCAGGCCCGGCACCTCTTCCCAATTGATGCCATCGGCCCGCCCCGCCCCGCCTGCCAGCACCACGACCCGGCTGGCCAGGCGCACATCAAACCCGGCCACCCGGCCACGCTGGCTGCGCAGCGCGTCGATCAGATTGGCGGCAGTGATGTCGTCCCCGTCCATCGCGGCGCACATCGCCCAGGCCAGATCCCACAGGGGCGAGGGCGACAGCGCCCGACCGGTCGCCGCGATCGGGCACAGGCCGGCCAGGTCACCGGCGGCCAGGCTCACCTGCGCGGCGGCCTGATAGGTGGCGGGGGTATAACGGTCCACCGGCAGGGCATCGATCAGCCGGCGCGCGCCATCCAGCACGCCCAGCCGCAGCATCAACCCGGCCCGCGCCGCCACCCAATCGCCATCATTCACCCCCACGGGCGTCGGCGTGCGCGACAACAGGGCGCGGCTGGCCATGATCGTCGCCCAGCGCGAGGCCAGCGGCCGCTCGATGCGGCCGGCCAGCGCCGCCACGAACCGGCCATTGCTGCCGGCAAAGGCGGTGATCGGCAAACCGCCATTCGTCGGCCCCAGCGTGCCGATCGGCGCGCCAGACGGCAGGATCACCCGCCCGGCAAAGGGATCGACCAGCGCCGGATCCAGCGGCGGCGCTTCGGCCGGCAACAGCGGCGTGTCGCCCGGCACCGGGGCGCCTGGCGTGCCGGGGGCGGGCGTTGCCGGCGCCCCGGCGGGGGCGGCCGGCGGCGTCACCGCCGGCAAGGGGGCCGGCGGCGCAGCGGCCGGGGCCGGGGCTGGCGTGTCAAAGCCCGGCGGCAACAGGGATTTGGGCTGATCCTGCTTCTGCCCGGCCACCGGCACGGCCAGCCCACCCAGCACCAGCGCGGCCCCGGCCCACCGCACAACCGGCCGGCGGGCCCCAAGGGGCCACGCGGGCAGACGATGCGGGCCGTGGCGCTTGCTTGCAGGGTCCATGCCCGGTGTATAGCGTTGGTCACCATGCACGGCGACCCGAAAATCCCGGACACCGGCCCGGAAACTGGCCCGGAAACTGGCCAGACAACCGGCCCTTCACCCGCGCCGCCGGATGCGGCGGGGCGGCTGGCGCTGGCGGCACGGCGGCCGGTCACGCTGATCGGCTTGATGGGCGCCGGAAAATCCAGCATCGGCAAGCGGCTGGCCGATCGGCTGCACCTGCCGTTCGTGGATGCCGATGATGAAATCGTGCAGGCGGCCGGCCTGTCCATCCCCGAAATCTTCGAACGCTTTGGCGAGGCGCATTTCCGCGACGGCGAACGCCGGGTGATCGCCCGCCTGATCGACGGCACGCCCAAGGTGATCGCCACCGGCGGCGGCGCCTTCATGAACGATGACACGCGCAGCCTGATCCTCGCCCGCACGCTCGCGGTGTGGCTGGATGCCGATATCGCCACGCTGGTGGAACGGGTGCGGCGGCGCGGCGGCCGCCCGTTGCTGGCCGGCCGCGATCCGGGCCAGGTGCTGCGCGACCTGGCGGCGGTGCGCGGTCCCGTCTATGCGCTGGCGCCGATCCGCGTTGCCAGCAAGGCCGGCCCGCATGGCGACACGGTGGAAGCCATCATCTCGGCACTGGCCGCCGCCAATGCCAGCAGGGAAATGCCATGATCGTCGATGTCGCGCTGGGCGACCGGTCCTACCCCATCCACATCCGCCCCGGCCTGCTGGCCGATGCCGCCGGCGTGCTGGGCCCGTTCGCGCGCGGCCAGCGCCTGGTGGTGGTGACCGATGCCACGGTGGCCGCCCATCATCTGCCGGCGCTTGCCGCCGGCCTGCCCGGCATCCACGTCGAACCCATCGTGCTGCCGCCGGGCGAAGCCACCAAGGATTGGGCGCATCTGCAACTGGTGGTGGAACGGCTGCTGCAACTGGGGGTGGAGCGCAGCGATGCCGTGCTGGCGCTGGGCGGCGGGGTGATCGGCGATCTCGTCGGCTTTGCCTGCTCGATGCTGAAACGCGGCTGCCGCTTCGTGCAACTGCCCACCACCCTCCTGTCCCAGGTCGACAGCTCGGTGGGCGGCAAGACGGCGATCAACGCGGCGGCCGGCAAGAATCTGGTCGGCGCCTTTTACCAGCCGGTCGCCGTGCTGATCGATCCGGCCGTGCTCGCCACCCTGCCGCGCCGCGAACTGATGGCCGGTTATGCCGAGGTGGTGAAATATGGCCTGATCAACGATGCCGGCTTCTTCGCCTGGTGCGAGGCGCATGGCGCCGCCGTGCTGGCCGGCGACAGCGCCGCCCAGATCCACGCCATCGCCCACAGTTGCCGGGCCAAGGCTGCCGTGGTCGCCGCCGACGAGCGCGAAACCGATGATGTGCGCGCCCTGCTCAACCTCGGCCACACCTTTGGCCACGCCTTCGAGGCGGAAACCGGCTTTTCCAGCCGTCTGCTCCATGGCGAGGCGGTGGCGCTGGGCATGGTGCTGGCCCACCGCCTGTCGGCCCGGCTCGGCCTGTGCCCACCGGGCGATGCGGCCCGGGTCACGGCACATCTCGCCAGCCTGGGCTTCGTGACCGAAGCCCGCGCCCTCGGCCTTGATTGCCCCGCCGCCCGGCTGGTCGATCACATGAAGCACGACAAGAAGATGAGCGGCGGCCGCCTCGCCTTCATCCTCACCCGCGGCATCGGCCGCAGCTTCGTGTCGCGCGACGTCGAACTGGCCGAGGTCGCGGCGTTTCTGGCGGACGAACTGGCATGATCGGCCGCCGCGCCCTGCTGGCCGGTCTGGCGGCAGCGGGCGCGGGTCAGGCCCTGGCCGCGCCGGTGCTGCGGGCCGACAATTTCGGGCTGACCGCGGCCAGCGCCGCCCGCCGCAACGGCTGGATCGAGGTGGACGCGGCGGCGTTCACCGCCAACATCGCCCGGGTGCGTGGCCTGATCGGCCGCAGCCGGCTGTGCGCGGTGATGAAGGCCGACGCCTATGGCAACGGCATCGCCCTACTGATGCCGGCGGTGATTGCGGCCGGCATCGACACGGTGGCGATCACCAGCAACGACGAGGCGCAGGTCGCCCGCGGTCTCGGCTATCGCGGCCGGCTGCTGCGCATCCGCACCGCCACCCCGGACGAGCTGGAGGATGGCCTGGCGCTCGGCATCGAGGAGCTGGTCGGCAATCCCGATGTGGCCGCCCGGCTGGCGGCGCTGTGGCAGCGGCGCGGGCCGGCGGCGGCGCTGCCGGTGCAGCTGGCGCTGAACAGCGGCGGCATGTCCCGCAATGGCATCGAACTGGCCCATGCCGCCGGCCAGGCCGCCGCCCGCGCCGTGCTGGCGCAAGCCGGCCTCGCGATCAGTGGCGTGATGACCCATTTCCCCGGCGAGGATGCGGCCGACATCCTGGGCCAGTTGCAACGCTTCCACGCCGATCTGGCCTGGCTGAAGCGCGAAGGCCTGCCAACCGATCGCTTGCTGCGCCACACCGCCAACAGCTTTGCCACGCTGCAGCATCCCGAAACCCGGCTCGACATGGTGCGGGTGGGCGGGCTGCTCTATGGCGATCCGGGTTCGGTGAAAACCGATGCCTTCGCCCCCACCATGGCTATCAAGTCGCGGGTGGCGGCGATCAATCCCTATCCCGCCGGCCAGACGGTGAATTATGACCGGATCTGGCGGCTGGAGCGCGACAGCCTGCTCGCCAACATCCCGCTCGGCTATGCCGATGGCGTGCGCCGCAGCCTCAGCCGCAGCAACCGGCCGGAATTCCCCGCCGAACAGCGGCCGAACACCCAGGTGCTGATCGGCGGCCGGCGCTTCCCGGTGGTGGGGCGGGTGACGATGAACACGCTGATGGTCGATGTCACCTCAGCACCCGGCGCGGTGCGGCCGGGGGACGAGGTGGTGCTGTTCGGCGCGCAGGGCGGCGACCGCATCAGCCAGGCCGAACTGGAGGCCAACAGCAGCGCCTATGGCCCGGAACTGCTCGCCGTGCTGGGCGCCACGCTGCCGCGCGTGCTCAGGGGCTGACGCGCTATTTCTGTTCCCAGCGGTCGGCCGCGGTCAGGCCGGGGTTGGCCAGCACGGCATCGGCACGCCGATCCTCCAGCAGCCAGCGCCGCCAGAAGGCGATGGTCAGGCGGATCACATCGGCCTCCACCCGCTGGCCCAGCGGCAGGGTCGCCGGGCGGTTGCCGGCAAACATCATGTGGGTGGCATCGCCGAACAGCGCCAGATATTTGCGCCCGTCGGCCGGCAGGCCGCGCCACACGGCGGTGCGGCGGGCGACAATATCCTCCTCCGCGCCGCCGTCGCGGGTGCCGCTGATCACCAGATAGGGGCGGGCGATGCCGTCGAACAGCTGGGCCGGATCGCCGGGCTCCAGCTGGCTGCCGCTCAACCCCACAAAGGCGCGCGGGCGCCGGTCGATCAGGCGGCGTTCCCCGCCCCAGCGCTGCCCGGCCAGCGCCTGCACCGTCCACGCCCCCATGCTGTGGCCGGCCAGCCCGATGCGGTCAGGGTCAATGCGGCCCAGGTCGCACCGGCCCTCGCGGCGGCGGCGGCCCAATTCATCCAGCACGAACCGCACATCACCGGCCCGCGCCACCAGCTGCTGGGGCCCGGTGGCAGCGCGCAGCCGGGCCGCGCGTTCGGCCGGCGGCGCCGCGGCCAGTGCGGCATAGGCGGCATCGTCGCTGCCCGGATGCTGCAGGCCGATCACCGCCAGCCCGGCATCGGCCCAGGCCCGCGCCCATTGCGCCCCGCCGGCGCTGGTCGCGCCCAGGCCAGGGCTCCACAGGATGGCCGGCACCCGCCCGCGCCCCGATGGCAACAGGATGCGCACCGGCACCACCCGATCGCGCACCGGATCGTGCCAGTGCGCCACACACAGCGTGCGGGCGGCCACGGATGTGGCCAGAAATGCCCAGATCAGCAGGAAACCGCAGCGGATCAACACTGGCCGGGCATAGCGCAGGATCAGGCCAGCGTCATCTTCCGCTTGCCGAACGGCACCACGGCCGCCTGCCCGGCGCTGGTCGCGGTCGATACGGTCTGGATCGTGTCCATGAACACCCAGTCGCAGCGGGTTTCCTTCGCCGAAAAGCTCAGCGTCAGATAACCGCGCCGGCTGGTCTCGCACCAGGCCATCCCGGGCGAGCTTTGCAGCAGCCCGGCGCGGATCACCGCCGGATCGGCCGCAAACGCCGCCTCATACCCCGGCGACGTGACCGAATGCACCCCGAACTCCGCCGCCACCGGCTTGCCATCCAGGCTGTGGTTGAACGCCCAGGCGTTGTGGCTGTCCCCGGCGATGACGATCGGGTTGGCCCCGGCATCAGCCATCGCCTTGAGCAGCCGCCGCCGCGCCTGCGGATAGCCTGACCACATGTCCTGCGCGCCGGGGATGCCGGCTGCCGCGGCGGCAACACCGCCCTTCACATAGCCTTGTGACCGCGCATCCGCCTTTGGGCCGAGCCATTCAACCGCCTGTTTCGGCGTGAAGATATCGCCCATCACCACCTGCTGGGCGATCAGTTGCCAGCGCTGGCCGGCCTTGACGCTGGCCGCCATCTCGCCGGCGAACCAGGCCTCCTGCTCCGCCCCCAGCAGGGTGCGCGCCGGGCTTTGCCAATCGCCGGACTGGAAGGCCTTGATGCCATCGGGCCCGGCCTTGATGGCGGCAGCAAGATCCAGTTGCCGGTCCCGGCCCGACATGCGGGTGTCCAGCGTGATGACCGAAAGAAGATTGCCGAAATCCAGCCGCTGCCACGGCCGTTCCGGGCTCATCAGCCACTCGCGGTGGGCCTTGATGGCGGCATCCCGGCGCAGGCTCCACACGCCTTCGGCCGGCTGGTGATTTTCAGCCCCGCCCTTCCAGGTGTCGTTGGCGAATTCATGATCATCCCAGATGGCAATCATCGGGAAGCGGGCGTGAATGGCCTGCAGCGCCGGATCGGCGCGATAGCTGGCATAACGCTGGCGATAATCATCGATCATGATGATCTCGTCGGCCGGCAGGATCTCGCGGCCGGGCATCGCCACCGCCGGATACACCCCGCCCATATACTCATAGATATAATCGCCCAGGTGGATCACCGCATCGATATCGTCGCGCGCCGCGGCGTGGGCATAGGCGTTGAAATGCCCGAACGGCCGGTTGGAGCAGGAGAAGACCGCCAGCTTGAGCTGCTCGATGCGGCCGGCCGGCAAAGTCTTGGTGCGGCCCAGCGTGGACTGGCGGCCATCGGGCGCGGTGAAGCGATACCACAGCCAGGCGCCATCGGGCAGGCCGGTCACCTCGGCCTGGGCAGTGCCCCAGGTCTCGGGGCCGGCCACGGCCTCGGCCCGGGCGATGATGCGGGTCATGGCCTCGTCCTCGGCCACCTCCAGCTTCAGCACCGTGGCAGCGCCGGTCACGCTGGCAAAGCGCGTCCACAGCTTCACCGCGCCGGCGCCGGTGGGGGTGGAGGCGACGCCATGGGTGAAGCCGCTCGCCGGCCACAGCCGCGCCAGGGCGGGGCGCACCGGCACGATCAGGCCGGCGGCGGTGGCGGTCAGAAAGGCGCGACGATCAAGTGCAGGACGCATGGCCGATTCCCCATTAGATGCAGGCGCCATTAAACCCGATATTGTGACATTTTCGAGGGGCCCCCGAACCATGCCCAAAATGCGCGCCAAGGCCGATCTGCCCAGCAAGGATTGCGCCGCCTGCGGCCGTCCGTTCAGCTGGCGGAAGAAATGGGCGCGCGATTGGGACAATGTGCGCTATTGTTCCGATGCCTGCCGCAGCGGGGCCTATGGCCGTGCGCGCGCCAAGGGTGCAGAATAGCGCCGAATCCACGGGGAGGATGAGCCATGGCCACGATGTTGAAGACGCCGAGTGTGAAGGATCAGGTTTCGGCCGAGGAATGGGCGCTGCGCGTCGATCTGGCCGCCGCCTATCGCCTGGTGGCGCATTATGGCTGGGATGATCTGATCTTCACTCACCTGTCGGTCCGCGTGCCGGGGCCGGAACATCATTTCCTCATCAACCCCTATAATCTGATGTTCGATGAAATCACCGCGTCCAGCCTGGTGAAGATCGACGTCAACGGCCATCCGGTGATGGAAACGCCCTATCTCACCAACCCGGCCGGCTTCACCATCCATTCGGCCATCCACATGGCGCGCGAGGATGCCCATGCCGTCATCCATCTGCACACGCCGCACGGCCAGGCGGTGTCTGCCCATGCCGATGGGCTGATGCCGCTGACCCAGACCGCCATGCTGATCCGCGACGAGCTGACCTATCACCACTATGAAGGCGTCGCGACCGATCTGGATGAACGCGAACGGCTGGTAGAGGATCTGGGGCCAACCAAGACGGCGATGATCCTGCGGAACCATGGCACCCTCACCGTCGGCGCCACCGTCGCCGAAGCCTTCATCAAGATGTATTTCCTCGAACGCGCCTGCGAGGCGCAGTGCCTGGCGCTGGCCGGCGGGCAGGAATTGATCAACCACCCGCCGCAGGGCACGCCGGAAAAGGCCGCCGATCAGGGCCGCGATGGCCTGAAGCTGGTGGGCAACATGCTGGCCTGGCCGGCCTTGCTCAGGAAGCTTGACCGGATCGATCCCAGCTTCCGCGATTGATGGGCGGCGGCCCTCATTCCTCAAAGCGTTTGAGGGCATCGCCGGCATAGGCGATCACCGCCAGCCACAGCCAGCCGAACATCATGGCGGTGCCGCCGGCCGGGGCCAGCGCCGCCACCCAGCGCGGCGCGCCCAGCGCCAGCAGGTTCAGATCCATGGCAAAGATGAAGCTGCCAATGCTCACCGCCCAGGCGCCGCTGTGCACCAGGATCGAGCGCCGCCACGCCAGCAGGGCAAACACCGCGGCCACGTGCGGCAGCTGGAACATCACCCCGGTCATGATCCAGTCGCGCGCCTGGGCATCATCGATGCCGTGCGCGGCAAAGGTGCCAAAGGCCAGCGCGATCACCGCGTTGAGACAGGCAAAGGCAGGCAGGGCGCGCGGCGCCGGTTGGGATGTCGACATGGGGCCCAGACTGCCGTCTTGCGCCGGCAATGAAAAGCCCCCCGTTTGTCACTGGTCTGCCGGCCGGCGCCCGGCCTGCGGGTCAGGCCCGGGCGAGCCGCCGCCGCCGCATCGCCGCCCCGGTCAGGCCAAAGCCGGCGATCAGCATCGCCCAGCTGCCCGGTTCCGGCACGGTGGAAATGTTCAGCTGGCCGCGGCCACCGAAACTGTCGCTGGTGCCGATGTAAAAGCCCCACTCGTCCCCGGGATTGACGGCAATCTGGAAACTGCCGCCCTGAACGATGCCGGTGGTGATGTCGTCATCGGTCAGCTGGAAGAAATGCTCGCCAAGAAACCAGCCGGCCGGATCGAAACGGGCGCGCTCATCGGTCGTCACATGGCTCCAGCGCACATTGATCACCCGCACGCTGGTGGCGGTCTGGCCATAGCTGGTGACATTGTTGAAGCCGCTGTCGATGTCCGGCGCATTGTTGGCGCTGAACAGGGTGAAGATCCGCGGGTCCAGCGGATCCACCACCACATACCCATCGCCGCCATTGTCGTTGGACAGGGTGAAGGCCGCCATCGCGGGCGCCGAAACCGTGGCCAGAACCAGAGCCGCAAGCGGCAACGCGAATTTCATGATCACCCCCGGGATTGAATCGGAGTGGAGGAAATCAGGAAACGCCCGGCTGCGCAAGAAGCTTAAGGTTAACAACTACTTTCAATTGCAATGCCGCATCAGTTCCCGGGCCGTGATCACGCGCATGATTTCGTTGGTGCCTTCCAGGATCTGGTGCACGCGCAGATCGCGGAACAATTTCTCCATCGGAAAATCCTGGAGATAGCCATAGCCGCCAAACAGCTGCAGCCCGCGATCGACAATCGCCATGCCGGCATCGGTGGCAAACCGCTTGGCCATGGCGGCAAACATCGTCTTGTCCGGGCTGCCCGCCGTCACCTTGG
>CAZAWH010000054.1:0-18854 GCA_964488775.1 uncultured Sandarakinorhabdus sp.
TCGGCGAGATGATCGCGCAGGCCATGGAAAAGGTCGGCAAGGAAGGCGTCATCACGGTTGAAGAAGCCAAGGGCATGGACAGCGAGCTGGACGTGGTCGAAGGCATGCAGTTCGACCGCGGCTACCTGTCGCCCTATTTCATCACCAACGCCGAAAAGATGCAGGTAGAACTCGACAACCCCTACATCCTGATCCACGAAAAGAAGCTTTCCAACCTGCAGGCGATGCTGCCGGTGCTGGAAGCGGTGGTGCAGTCGGGCCGTCCGCTGCTGATCATCGCTGAAGACGTGGAAGGCGAAGCGCTGGCCACCCTGGTGGTCAACAAGCTGCGCGGTGGCCTGAAGGTTGCCGCCGTCAAGGCCCCGGGCTTTGGCGATCGCCGCAAGGCCATGCTGGAAGACATCGCCATCCTGACCGCCGGCGAGATGATCAGCGAAGACCTGGGCATCAAGCTGGAAAACGTCACCCTGCCGATGCTGGGCAAGGCCAAGCGCGTCACCATCGACAAGGACAACACCACCATCGTTGATGGCGAAGGTTCGGCCGATGCGATCAAGGCCCGCGTGGAACAGATCCGCGCCCAGATCGAAGTGACCACCAGCGATTATGACCGCGAAAAGCTGCAGGAACGCCTGGCCAAGCTGGCTGGCGGCGTGGCCGTGCTGAAGGTTGGCGGTTCGACGGAAGTCGAAGTGAAGGAGCGCAAGGACCGCGTTGATGACGCCCTGCACGCCACCCGCGCTGCCGTGGAAGAAGGCATCGTTCCGGGCGGCGGCACCGCGCTGCTCTATGCCACCAAGGCCCTGGAAGGCCTGAAGGGCGCCAACGAAGACCAGACCCGTGGCATCGACATCGTCCGCAAGGCGATCACCGCCCCGGTGCGCCAGATTGCCAGCAACGCTGGCCATGATGGCGGCGTGGTGGCTGGCAAGCTGCTGGAAGGCAACGACACCACCATCGGCTTCAACGCCCAGACCGAAGTGTATGAAAACCTGGTTGTGGCCGGCGTGATCGACCCGACCAAGGTGGTCCGCACCGCGCTGCAGGATGCGGCCTCGGTTGCCTCGCTGCTGATCACCACCGAAGCGGCCATCACCGACATGCCGGCTGACGACAAGCCGGCCGGTGGCGGCATGCCGGGTGGCATGGGCGGCATGGGCGGCATGGATTTCTGAGATTGAGTTGGCTGGCCACAGTGCGCAGCACTGTGGCCAGACTCAACGAAATCCGGCCAGCGAACGAAAAGGGCGGTCCCTTAGGACCGCCCTTTTTGATTCGTCTGACGGCGTGGCTCCGCCACGCTCTCTTCTTCTTGTTCCTTCTCGCATTCAGCGGACTCGGCGGCCTCGCCGCCGGCCGCGGCCGATGCGGGCGGCCCTGCCAGGCGCAGGCGCGGCCCCCTCCGCCCTTCGGGCACCTCCCCCAGAGGGGGAGGATCTAGGCGGCCCCTCCGTCGGCTTCGCCGCCACCTCCCCAAACAAGTTTGGGGAGGATCTATTTCGCCGCCGCTTCCGCTGCCTTCACATCGGCATCGGCCTTGTCGATCACGGCCTGTTCGTTCCCGGCGGGGGCGTCCGCCTCCTTGGAGCAGGCGGACAGGAGCAGCAAAAGGGGCAGGAACCAGCGCATGGCCTGACGATAACCAGCGCTGGCCGCGGCGCCAAGCCCGTGCCACCATCAGCCCATGGGCCTGTATTCCGAAACCATCTTCCCATGGCTGCTCGACAAGGCGTTGGGCCATCCCAACATCATGCGGCGGCGGCAGGCATTGGTGGGGCAGGCGGCGGGCGATGTGCTGGAAATCGGCTTTGGTTCGGGGGCGACCCTGCCCTTTTACGATCCGGCCAAGGTGCGCAGCCTGACCGTGGTGGAGCCATCGGACGGCATGAACCGGCGGGCGGCGGCGCAGCTCGCATCCTCGCCGGTGCCGATCACCTCGGTGCCGGGTGCGGGGGAAAGCCTGCCTTTTGCCGATGCCGGTTTCGACACGGTGGTGTGTTGCCTGACGCTGTGTTCGGTGCGTGATGTCGGCCAGGTGCTGGCCGAGGTGCGGCGGGTGCTGAAGCCCGGCGGCGTCTTCCTGTTCATGGAGCATGTGCTGTCGGACGATCCCGACCGGCAGCGTTGGCAGCAGCGGTTGAACCCGGTGCAGCGCGTGGTGGGCGTGGGCTGCAACCTCAACCGGCCGACGGCGATGCTGGTGGCGGCGGCCGGGTTCCGGCTGGAGCCGATGCCGGTTCAGGAGGAGGAGCGGGCCTTTGGCGCGCTGAAGACGCTGACCCCGCTGGTGATGGGCTGCGCGATCAGGGCTTAGGCGGATCGGCGGGCGGCGCCGGGGCCGGTGCTGCGGCGGGCGCTGCGGCGGGTGCCGGGGCCGGTGCTTCGGTGGGTGGGGGCGGTGGTGCCGCCTCTGCCGCCGCGTCTGTCGGATCGGGGGCCGGATCGGCGAAGGGATCGGCTTCGGCCGGCAGATTGCCATCGAACAATTGCAGCCGCCGCCGTTGCAGATAGGCGGAGCGGGCCAGGGCATAATCATCCAGGCTGTCGGCCAGCAGCTTGTCGGCCCCGGTTTCGATCAGCGTGTTGCGGAAGTTGATGATGCGCCCGGCCGACATGGCGATGCGCACGTCCCAACCGGGCGACAGCCAGGCGTTGCGGACGAAATCGGCGGGATCGACGAAGAAATCCACCGGCGTCATCAGGCCATCGCGCAGGGTGGACGGGCCGAACAGCGGCAGCACCAGATAGGGGCCGGATTTCACCCCCCAGCGCGCCAGCGTCTGGCCGAAATCCTCCGGCTCCTTCGGCCGGCCAAGATCGGTGGCGACATCGGCAATGCCGCCGACGCCCAGCGTGGTGTTGAGGATGAAGCGGTCCACCGTGCGGAAGGCCTGGGCGATCTTGCCCTGGAGCAGGCTGTTGGCAAAATTGGCCGGTTCGCCATAATTGCCATAGGCGTTGGCAACGGCGGTGCGCGCCGGCTTGGGCACCACGGTGCGATAGCCGGTGGCGAGCGGCTTCACCACCCAGCGGTCCAGCCGCTTGTTGAAGGCAAAGACGCGGCGGTTGGATCTTTCCCAGGGGTCAGCTTCGGCCCGCGACAGATCGGTGCTGCCGGTGGTGGCGCAACCGGCGAGCAGACAGAGAAGCAACGCGGGGGCGGCGATGCGGTTCATGGCCGTCTGCTTCGCACGGCGGCTGCGACACGGCAACCGGGTTGACGGATATAAAGATAACTTTATATGAGCGCCAACATGGACACGCTCCTCGCCATTTTTCGCGCCTTGGGTGATCCCAGCCGCCTGCGCATCCTGATGCTGGTGCGCGGGCTGGATCTGGCGGTGGGCGAGATCGCCCGTGTGCTGCAGCAGAGCCAGCCGCGCGTTTCGCGCCATTTGCGCATCCTGGCCGAAGCCGGGCTGGTGGAGCGGGTGAAGGAGGGCGCCTGGGTGTTCGTGCGGCTGGGCCCGGCGGCGGTGACCGCGCCGGTGCTGGCGGCGGTGGATGCCCTGGCCGGCAGCGATCTGGCCGCGAGTGACCGCGAACGGCTGGCGGTGGTGCGGGCCGAACGGCGCGCCGCGGTGGAGGCCTGGTTCAACGAACATGCCCCGGCCTGGGAACAGGAACGCTCGCTCCACAGCCGGGAGGCCGGGGTGGAGGCGGCGATCATTGCCGCGCTGGGCGGGGCGACGGCCCGGCTGGGCGATCTGGTGGACGTGGGCACCGGCACCGGGCGCATGATCGAATTGCTGGGCCGGCAGGCGGCGACGGCGCTGGGGCTGGACCGGTCGCCGGAAATGCTGCGCATCGCGCGCAACCGGCTGGAGGCGGCGGGCCTGGCCCATGCCCGGGTGCAGGCCGGCGACATGTATGCCCTGCCGCTGGCCGATGCCGCGGCCGATACGATCGTGCTGCACCAGGTGCTGCATTTTGCCGACGATCCGGCCGCCGTGCTGGCCGAAGCCGCGCGGGTGCTGCGCCCCGGCGGGCGGCTGCTGGTGGTCGATCTGATGCCGCACGACCGCGAGGCGCTGCGCGATGAACGGCGGCACGTGCGCCTGGGCTTTGCCGATGAGGCGGTGCTGGGCTGGCTGGCGGCGGCAGGCTGTGACGCGCAGGTGGCGCAGCGGCTGCCCGCCGATGTCGCCGGGCAATTGGGTGTGACCCTGTGGCTGGGAGCCAGGCCGGCATGTTGACGTTGAACCAGATGGAAGAGGCAGCGCGTGCCATTGGTGGCCCGCTTTTTGCCGATCTGCCGGGCGACCTGGCAGTGAGCTTTGAATTTTTCCCGCCGAAAACCCTGGCGATGCAGGATGGCCTGTGGCAGGCGGTGGAAACGCTGGTGCCGCTCAGGCCCCGCTTCTTCTCGGTCACCTATGGCGCGGGTGGTTCCACGCGGGAACGCACCCATGCCACGGTGGCGCGCATCGTGGCCGAAACCCCGGTTCCGGCCGCTGCGCACCTGACCTGCGTGAACGCCACCGCGGCCGAACTGGACGCCATTGCCGATGACTATTGGGCGGCCGGCGTGCGCCATATCGTGGCGCTGCGCGGCGATCCGCCGGCCGGGGGCGCGCGTTTTGAGCCGGTGCCGGGCGGCCATGCCAGCGCGGCGGCGCTGGTGCAGGCGCTGAAGCGGCGGCATGATTTCGAGGTTTCGGTGAGCTGTTACCCCGAGGTGCACCCGGAAGCCGCCAGCCCGGCGGCCGATCTCGACGCGCTGAAGGCCAAGGTTGATGCCGGGGCGAGCCGGGCGATCAGCCAGTTCTTCTTTGAGCCGGACATTTTCTTTCGCTTCCGCGACCGCGTGGCGGCAGCCGGGCTGAAGGTGGAACTGGTGCCGGGCATCCTGCCGGTGAGCAATTTTGCCAATCTGAAGAAGATGGCGGCCAGTTGCGGCACCCATCTGCCCGATTGGATGGGCCGGCTGTTTGACGGGCTGGACGACAAGCCGGCCGCCCGCCAGCTGGTCGCGGCGACCGTCGCCGCCGAAATGGCGCGGCGGCTTTATGCCGGCGGTGTGCGGCATTTCCATTTCTACACGCTCAATCGTGCCGAATTGTCCTACGCCATCTGCCATCTGCTGGGCGTGCGACCGGTGCCGGAGGCCCAATGACCAATCCCGCCGAAACCCTGCGCGCTGCTGCCGCCAGCCGCATCCTGGTCAAGGATGGCCCTTATGGCACCGCCATCCAGGCCCTGGGGCTAACGGCGGCCGATTATGCCGGCGGCATTCCCAGCAACCATGACCAGAAGGGCAACAACGACCTGTTGAACCTGACCCAGCCCCAGGCCATCGCCGGCATCTGCGATGCCTATATCGCGGCGGGCGCCGATCTTCTGGCCACCAACACGTTCAACGCCAACCGCATCAGCCAGGCCGATTATGGCATGGAAGACAGGGTGCGCGAGATCAACCTGGCCGCCGCCCGGGTGATAAGGGACCGGGTGGATGCCGCCACCGTGCTGGACGGCCGCCCACGCTGGGTGGCGGGCAGCCTCGGGCCGACCAACAAGACGCTCTCCCTCAGCCCCCGCGTGTCCGATCCCGGGTATCGCGAGGTGACGTTTGACGGTGTGAAGGACGTGTATCGCGAGCAGATCGATGCGCTGCTGGATGGCGGGGTGGATTTCATCCTGATCGAAACCGTGTTCGACACATTGAACGCCAAGGCCGCCGCCTTTGCCGCCGCCGAGGCCGGTGACGCGCGGGGCCGCGCGGTGCCGGTGATGCTGTCGATGACGCTGACCGACCTTTCGGGCCGCAATCTGTCGGGGCAGACGGTGGAGGCCTTCTGGCATTCGATCCGCCATGTGAAGCCGGTGGCGGTGGGCCTCAACTGTTCCTTTGGCGCCACCGAATTGCGCAGCCATGTGCAGGCGCTGGCGCGCGTGGCCGACACGCTGATCATGACCTATCCCAACGCCGGTCTGCCCAATGATCTGGGCGCATATGACGAACAGCCGGAGACCACGGCGGGCTTCATCCGCGGCTGGGCCGAGGAAGGCCTGGTGAACATCGTGGGTGGCTGTTGTGGCAACACGCCGGCGCACATCGCCGCCATGGCACGCCAGGTGGCCGGGTTGCCGGCGCGGGCGGTGCCGGCGGTGGCGCCGGCGCTGCGGCTTTCCGGCCTCGAGGCACACAGGTTTGCCGCATGACCACGGCGGCCGTCACCCCGCTCGCCGCTGGCGAGTCGCCCTCTCCCCGAACGGGAGAGGGGATCAGCTTCATCAATATCGGGGAACGCACCAACGTCACCGGTTCGGCGGCGTTCAAGAAGCTGATCCTGAACGGCGATTACACCGCTGCCGTAGAGGTCGCCCGCCAACAGGTGGAGAACGGCGCCCAGATCATCGATGTGAACATGGATGAAGGCCTGCTCGACAGCGAGGCCGCCATGGTCACCTTCCTCAACCTGATCGCCGCCGAGCCCGACATTGCGCGCGTGCCGGTGATGGTTGATTCATCGAAGTGGAGCGTGATCGAGGCGGGCCTCAAGTGCCTCGCCGGCAAGGGGATCGTCAATTCGATCAGCATGAAGGAAGGCGAGGGGCCGTTCCTGGAGCAGGCGCGGCTGTGCCTGCGCTATGGCGCGGCGGTGGTGGTGATGGCCTTTGACGAGGTGGGCCAGGCCGACACGGCGGCGCGCAAGGTGGAAATCTGCGAGCGGGCCTACCGGCTGCTCACCGGCATCGGCTTCCCGCCGGAAGAGATCATCTTTGATCCCAACATCTTCGCGGTGGCGACGGGGATCGAGGAGCACAACAATTACGGGGTCGATTTCATCGAGGCCACGCGGGAGATCAGGCGGCGTTGCCCGCACGCCCATGTCAGCGGCGGGGTGTCGAACCTGTCGTTCAGTTTCCGCGGCAATGAACCGGTGCGCCGGGCCATGCATTCGGTGTTCCTCTATCACGCCATTGCCGCCGGCATGGACATGGGCATTGTCAACGCCGGGCAGCTTGATGTCTACGACGCCATTGACCCGGAACTGCGGGAGCTGGTGGAAGATGTGGTGCTCAACCGCCGGGCGGATGCGACCGACCGGCTGCTCGCCGCCGCTGACAGGTTCAAGGGCGGACCGGCGAAGGCCGCCGACCCGGCCGCCGAACTGTGGCGCGGCTGGCCGGTGGAAAAGCGGCTGGAGCATGCGCTGGTCAAGGGCATTGACGCGTTCGTGGAGGCGGACACGGAGGAGGCGCGGCTGACGGTGGCGCGGCCGATCGAGGTGATCGAAGGGCCGTTGATGGCCGGGATGAACGTGGTCGGCGATCTGTTTGGCAGCGGCAAGATGTTCCTGCCGCAGGTGGTGAAATCGGCCCGCGTGATGAAGAAGGCGGTGGCCGTGCTGCTGCCTTATATCGAGGCGGAAAAACAGGTCGGCAGTTCCACCAAGGGCCGCATCATCATGGCGACCGTGAAGGGCGATGTGCACGATATCGGCAAGAACATCGTGGGCGTCGTCCTCCAGTGCAACAATTTCGAGGTGATTGACCTGGGCGTGATGGTGCCGGCGCAGACCATCCTGGATGCCGCGGTGAAGCATCAGGCCGACATGATCGGGCTGTCGGGCCTGATCACCCCCAGCCTCGACGAAATGGTGCATGTGGCGAGCGAGATGCAGCGCATTGGGATGACCATGCCGCTGCTGATCGGCGGGGCGACCACCAGCCGGGTGCACACCGCGCTCAGGATTGCGCCGGCCTATGCCGGCCCGGTGGTGCATGTGCTGGATGCCAGCCGTGCCGTGGGGGTGGCGGGGACGCTGGTTTCGGACACGCTGAAGGATGATTTTGTCGCCGAAACCGCGGCCGAATATGAGAATATCCGCGCGGCACGCGCCGGTTCGGGCCAATCGGCGCTGGTGCCGCTGGATGCGGCGCGCGCCAATGGCTTTGTGCCCGATTTCGCCGCACATCCGCCGGTGCGGCCCAGGTTCACCGGCACGATGACCATCGATGATATGACGGTGGACACGCTGATCTCCTATATCGACTGGACGCCGTTTTTCCGCGCCTGGGAACTGCACGGCAATTATCCGGCGATCCTGACCGACGCGGTGGTGGGGGCCAGCGCCAGCAGCCTGTTTGCCGATGCCCAGGCCATGCTGGCCCGTATCGCCGCGGAAAACTGGCTGCGGCCCAAGGGCGTCGTGGCGATCTGGCCGGCGCGGCGGGATGGCGATGATGTCGTGCTGTTTGGCGATGAACACCGCAGCGCCGAAATTGCCCGCCTGCCGTTCCTGCGCCAGCAGATCGCCAAGCGAGAGGGCCGGGCCAACATGTGCCTGGCTGATTTCATCCACCCTGAGGCCGACTGGCTGGGCGGCTTTGCCGTGCAGGCCGGCGACGGCATTGATGAACAGCTCGCCCGCTTCAAGGCGGCCCATGATGATTACAACGACATCTTGCTCAAGGCGCTGGCCGACCGGCTGGCCGAGGCTTTTGCCGAATATCTGCACGAGCGGGTGCGCCGCGAAATCTGGGGCCATGAACAGGGCAACCGGATGTCCAACGAGGATCTGATCCGCGAGCGTTACACCGGCATCCGCCCGGCGCCCGGCTATCCGGCCTGTCCGGAACACAGTCTGAAGCGGCGGCTGTTCGATCTGATGCAGGTGGAGACCCGTGCCGGCATCACCCTGACCGACAGTTTCGCCATGCTGCCGACGGCGGCGGTTTCCGGCTTTTACTTCGCCCATCCGCAAAGTGCCTATTTCGGCGTGGCCCGCGTCGGCGAGGACCAGCTGGTGGATTATGCCCGCCGGCTGGGCGTGAGCCGCGAACGGGCGGTGCAGCTGCTGCGGCCAAATCTGGACTAGGCAGCGGGCGGGGGGCAACGTAACGGGAGCGGCCGAACCCCCCGTGACTGCTGCCGCCGCCTCCTTCCTTGCTCCCACCGGCCTGTGGCCGGAGCGGCGGCGCGTGCCGGTGCTGGCGGCGGTCATTGCGCTGCATGTGCTGTTGCTGCTGCTGTTGCTGTGGCTGGCGCCGCCGCAGCCCAAGGGCAAGCCGGGATCAGGATCGATGGTGGCGGTGAACATCGCCGCGCCGACGCCGCAACGCGCCCGGCCGCAGGTGCAGCCCAAACCCCGCGTCACCCCACCGCGCGCCGCACCCCAGCCCGAGGTGATCGTGCAGGTGCCCGACGCGCCGCCGGCCAAATGGAGCTTTGGCGATCCGGCGCTGCGCGGCTTTGACCTGCGCAAGCTGGAACGGGCCGAGCCCCAGGCCGCCCAGCTGGCCGGCGCCAACCTGCCCGACACGCCGGTGGTGGGCGTGGCGCCGGACGGGTCGAAACTCTATGCCGCCGAATGGCAGCGCGAGCCCACCGATGCCGAACTGGCTTTCTATATCCGCGGCAAGGGCCGCCCCGGCGCCTATGGTCTGATCGCCTGCCGCACGGCGCCGCGGTTCAAGGTGGAAGATTGCAAGGCCATCGGCGAGACCCCGGGCACCGGCCTTGGCTATGCCGTGCAGGAAGCCGCCTGGCAGTTCCGGGTGAAGCCGCCGCGCATCAACGGCGAATATCAGGTCGGCACCTGGGTGAGCATCCGGATCGATCTGCGCGGGGCGGAGTAGGCCGGATCACACCATCGTTGCCCGCACCTTGGCGGCATCGATCAGGGTGATCGTGCTGGAGGCCTTGGCCAGCACCTTGCCCTCGGGCGTCGTCAGCCGACCTTCGGCGAAGATGGTGCGGCCGCCGGCCTTTTCGATCCAGGCTTCGGCCAGCACACGGCCGGGATTGGCCGGCGCGAAGAAGCTGACCTTGAGCTCAAGGCTGATCGGCACCCGGTCAAAGCCGTGCTGCGCCATCACGGCGTGGGCCATGGCGGCATCGATCCAGCCGGACACGAAACCGCCCTGCGCCACGCCGCCCGAATGGCACATGGCAGGCAGCACTTCATATTCGATCACCGCGTGGCCGGGATCGAAGCGGACGATGCGGCGCTGGGCCAGGCTGTGGCCCAATGTGCCTTCGGCATGGGTGTCGGGCGGCTGGCGCAAGCCTTCACCCGGCTCGCTGCGCGAGTCCGACCTCTCCCCCAAGGGGAGAGGTGACGATTGGTTGGTCATGCGCCCTGGCCGATCTTGTCTTGCGTTTTCGTGTCGAAATCGGATGCGTCGTGGCGTTCGTGCAGCTGGCTGGAAGGCTCCCCGAACACGCGGTTGACCATGCGGCCGCGCTTCACCGCCGGGCGCTCGCCAATCGCCCGCGTCCAGCGGATCACATTGGTGTAGCCCGACACCTCGAGGAACTCGCCAGCCTCATAGAGCAGGCCGAGGCTGAGCGCGCCATACCAGGGCCAGATCGCCATGTCGGCAATGCTGTATTCGGGCCCGGCCATATATTCGTGGGTGGCCAGATGCCGGTCGAGCACGTCCAGCTGCCGCTTCACTTCCATGGCATAGCGGTTGATCGGATATTCCTGTTTGGTTGGGGCATAGGCATAGAAATGGCCGAAGCCGCCGCCGAGGATCGGGGCCGAACCCATCTGCCAGAATAGCCAGCACAGCGCCTCGGTGCGGGCGTGATGGTCCGTCGGCAGGAAGGCGCCGAATTTCTCAGCGAGATAGAGCAGCATGGCGCCGCTTTCGAACAGGCGGGTGGGCGGGTCGGTCGAGCGGTCGACCATGGCCGGGATCTTGCTGTTGGGGTTCACGTCGACAAAGCCGGAGCCGAACTGGTCGCCGGTGCCGATGTTGATCAGCCAGGCATCATATTCTGCGCCGGCATGGCCCAGCGCCAGCAGCTCTTCCAGCATCACCGTCACCTTGACGCCATTGGGCGTGCCGAGGCTGTAGAGCTGGATGGGATGCTTGCCGACCGGCAGGTCCTTGTCGTGGGTGGGGCCGGCGATGGGGCGGTTGATGTTAGCGAAACGGCCACCAAATCCCTTGTCCCAAGTCCAGACTTTCGGGGGGGTATAATCGGTCATGCGCTGATCTCCTTTGCCGGCCTTTGTGGGCCGGGTGCGGCGGCTTGCCAAGCCATCAGCATGGGGAGAAAATCTTGGGACGAGGCAAGATGGAGTGGGACGGCGATGGCAGACATCAGCATAGCCAAGGAAGACGGGCCGCGCCGCGGCCGCTATGTGGCGCGGGTGGCCGGCATTGATGCCGAGGCCGAGCTGGTCTTCACCCACCGGGGCCCCGGCCTGATCAGCGCCGATCACACCGGCGCGCCGGATGCCCTGCGCGGCACCGGGGCGGCGAAGGCACTGGTCGACGCGTTGATTGCAGACGCGCGGGCGACGCCGTTCCGCATCATTCCGATCTGCCCCTATGTGCGGGCACAATATGCGAAAAATCCCGACTGGCAGGATGTGATGACCCTGGCACCGGGCGAGGCGCCCTGACTTTCAACCGGCGTGGCGGCCAGCCAAGAAGGCGCGCTCGGCCGGATCCTGGGACAGGCCGGCGGCGCGCACCGCAGCGTCGCGGGCGGCGGCGCCATCGCCCAGGGCCGCCAGCGCATCGGCGCGCGCCGCCCACCAGGGCTGGTGATCGCGGCACCGTTCGGCAAGCGCATCAAGCGCGGCCAGCGCGGCCGGGGCAGCGCCAGCGGCGGTGAGGGCGGCGGCCCGGGCGATGGCCGCCCCAATGCTGGGCGCGATGGCCAGCAAGCGGTCATACAGCCCGATCAGCGGCAGCGACAGATCGGCACCGGTGAACCGTTGCTGATGGTGCAGCGACTGGATGGCGGCTTCGAGCTGGAAGCGACCGGGTTGGCCCATGGCGGCGGCGCGGCGCAGCGCGGCCTCGCCCTCGCGGATCAGGGCGGCATCCCACAGCGCGAAATCCTGCCGGTCGAGCGGGACATAGGCCCCGTGCGCATCCCGGCGGGCCGGGCGCCGCGCCTCGCACAGGGCGATGAGGGCGAGGAGGCCGGCGGCTTCGGCATCATCGGGGGCGAGGCCGGTGACCAGCCGGGCGAGGAACAGGGCTTCGGCGGCGAGATCATTGCCGGTGGGCGCGGCATCGCCCCAGCCGGCGCCATAGGCGGCATAGATGGCGGTGCGGATGGCGGCGAGGCGGGCCGGTCGCTGTTCCGGCGGCGGCACGGCAAAGGCGATGCCGGCATCGCGGATGCGCGCCTTGGCCCTGACCAGCGCCTGGCCCATGGCAGCGGGGGAGACCAGGAAGGCCGCAGCGATGCGGGCGGCATCCAGGCCCAGCACCACCTGTAGCATCAGCGGCGCCTGGATGCGTGGCGTGATCGCCGGGTGGGTGCAGACGAACAGCAGCTTCAGCCGTTCATCGGGCAGATCGGCGGCCGGCGTGTCGGCGCGTTCATCGTCCAGCAGGGCGAGCGCCGGTTCGGCCGCCAGCGCGGTGGCGGCGCGGGCGCGGCGATGGCCGAGTTCGCGGCGGGCCACGGTGAGCAGCCAGGCATCGGGATTGGCCGGCACGCCATCATCGGGCCAGCGCGCCAGCGCCCGGGCCAGCGCGGTGGCCAGCGCATCTTCGGCTGCGGCAAGATCGCGGCTGTCGCGGGCGAGCAAGGCGACCAGCCGGCCATAGGCGGTGCGCGCCGCCGCTTCGGCCGCACGATGGGCAGCGGAAGCGGCGGGCGTCATGGTCAAGGGCCGGGGTGTCAGGCCGCCGGCGGCGGCAGGGTGGGGCGCACCTCCACCGAACCGGCGCCGGCGCAGGGCGCACGGGCGGCCCAGGCCAGGGCGGCATCGAGATCGGCCACCTCGATCACCACAAAGCCGCCCAGCTTTTCGCGGGTGTCGGCAAAGGGGCCATCTTCCACCTGCCATTCGCCGCCGGCGATGCGCAGGGTGGTGGCAGTGGTGGGCGGCAGCAGGCCGGCACCGCCGCGCATGATGCCGGCGGCACCCATGGCGCCCATATAGGCATCCCAGGCGCCCCAATAGGCGCTGGTGTCGCTGTCGCGCCGGGCCAGTTCGGCGGCGGTTTCATGATAGATGAGGGCATATTGCATGGTTCAGGTCCTTTCTTACATGCCGGTCTTGGTGGGGGCGTGGGCGATGACGTCGATCCGGCCGCCGCGAACCTGCGGGGCAATCCGGGCGGCAAAATCGCGGGCGGCGGCCAGATTGCTGGCACTGATGATGAAATAGCCGCCAAGGATGAGGCCGCTCGCGCCAGGCGCAGATGTGGGCTCAAGTGCGCCGCCGCCCTTGAGGGCACCGGCCTGGGCCAAGGTGCCACCAGCGGTGACAAAGCCCTGCCAATAGGCAGCGCCAGCCGGCCCCTGGTCGGTGCGCTTGGCCAGTTCGGCCGGGGCCTCCTGCACCAGCAGCATGAAATCGGCCGCCTGGGCCGGCATCGCCAGCAGGGCCGCAGCAAGAAGCAGAGTTCGCATCTGCAGTTTCTCCGTTCCGACAACCGGCCAATCCCGGTGGTCTGAACTGATGAGCCGCGAGAGTGCCGCAAACAGACAGGCCGCAACAGATTTTTTTGCCCGCGCCGCTTGTGCCGGGCTGGCAATGTGGCATCCTCCCAAAAAACAGAGGGGATGGATGATGCGGCAAACATGGGCGGCGATGGCGTTGGCGCTGTGGCCGGCAGGGGCGGCGGCACAGCCTGCATCAGGGCAGGGCGATGTGCGCATCACGGTCTATGCCGATCAGGCGCTGGTGGAGGATCGCCGCAGCCTCAATTTGCCGGCCGGGATCAGCCGGCAGGAATTTCCCGATGTGTCGGCCACCATCCGGCCCGAGACGGTGACGCTGGGCGGCACCGGCATCGAGGTGGTGGAGCAGAATTTCGATTATGACCTGCTGTCGCCCGACAGCCTGATGCGCAAAGCCGAAGGGCAGAGCATCACGCTGGTGCGCACCAACCAGGCCACCGGCGCCGAAACGAAGGACAGCGCCAAGGTGCTGGCGGTGAATGGCGGGGTGGTGCTGGAAACCGGCGGCCATGTCGAAATCCTGCGCGATGATGGCCTGCCGGTCCGCGTGATCTTCGATCGCATTCCGCCCAATCTGCGCGCCCGGCCCACCTTGTCGGTCACGCTGGACGCCGCCAGGGCCGGGGTGCAGCCGGTGACCTTGAGCTACCTCACCAGCGGGTTGGCGTGGAAGGCGGATTATGTCGGCCTGTTTGACGAGGCCAGGGGCCAGATGGACCTGCAGGGCTGGGTGACATTGACCAACAGCACCGGCACCGAATTTCGCGATGCGCAGCTGACGCTGGCAGCGGGTGACCTGATGAAGCTGCAGCAGCCGCGCCGGCGCAATGCCAATCAATATGGCGCGTCGCGCCCCGGCGATGGCGAGAGCAATGAACAGGCGGTGGGTGATCTTTATCTTTATCCCCTTGCCGCGCGCACCACCGTGGCCAGCAACCAGAAGAAGCAGGTGAGCTTCCTTGATGCTGCCGGCGTGGCGGCGAAGCGGCTCTATCGCTTTGACTGTGACTGGCTGTGCGAGGCGGACGAAGCCCAGGCGGTGACCAGCATCCTCTATTTCGGCACCGGTTCGAAGGGCGGGCTGGGCCGTGCGCTGCCGGCCGGGATCGTGCGGGTCTATATGCGCGATGCCGGCGGCAAGACCCGCTTTGTCGGCGAGAACCGCATCGAGCACACCACGGCCGGATCGGATGTGGAACTGCCCACCGCGCTGGCCTTTGATGTGAAGCTGCGCCCGGTGGTGGTGAAGCGCGAGCGCATCACCGCCCAGGAATGGGAGAATGCCGCCCAGTATCGCATCGTCGAGAATGGCGCGGTGCAGACGGTGACGGTGCAGCGCCAGCGCGAATTTTATCGCACCCAAATGAAGTTCATCGTCACCAACGCCCGGCCGCAAGCGGTGACGGTGGAACTGCGCCAGACCGGGCTGCAGGGCTGGCGCGAGGCGACCCGCATCACCGCGGAAAGCATCAAGGGCAGCCAGGATCGCAGCGACGTGCGCGAATGGCAGATGCCAGTGCCGGCACGCGGCACGGCCGAACTGAACGTCACCTATCTCACCGCCTTCTAGATGCTGGCCGCGATCGCCCTGGCGCTGGCACCCATCGTGGTGTCGGCGGCGCCGCAGGAGACGGCCATCACCTTCTATCGCGATCCCGAGCGGGCCGCCGGGGCGGTGATGGACATGGACCCGAACAGCGACGAGCCGCTGCGCGGCTTTGCCCTGCTGGAAGAAGTGCGCGAGGTGACGGTGCCGGCCGGGCGGGTGACATTGCGGCTGGAGGGGGTGGCGGGCAGCATCGTGCCGCAAAGCGCCCTGCTGTATGACATCACGGCGGGGGAGAAGAATTTCGATGCCCGGCTGTTGTCTCAGCGCGGGCTGATCGATGGCTTTGCCGGGCAACGGGTGACAATCCGCCGGGCCGATCCGGTGACGGGCCAGCCGGTGGAGGAAGCCGGCACCATCCTGTCGGGCGCCGATGCGCTGGTGCTGAAGACGGCGCGCGGCGTGGAGGCGGTGCAGTGTGAGGGCAGCCTCAACACGCTGCTGTTTCCCGGCCGGCCAGTGGACCTGACGGCGAAGCCGACGCTGTCGGTGGAACTGCCGGCGAGCAACACGGGCGGCGCGCTGCGGCTGCGCCTGGTGTATCTGGCGGGCAATTTTGACTGGCAGGCCGATTATGTCGGCACCTTCTCGGCCGATGGCCGCCGCCTCGCGCTGTCCTCGTGGCTCACGCTGGGCAGCCGTGATCGCACCCGCTTTGAACGGGCGCAGGTGAGTGCCATTGCCGGCATGATCAAGCGCGCCGTGCCCACCGATGCGGAGGAAGAGGCGGCCGAGCAGGAGCGCGAGGCCGATCCTTATGCGCCGGACAATATCGACGTGTCGGCCGGCTGCTGGCCGCTGGGCCGCACCGCCGCAGCGCGCGGGCATGCGCCCATGTTCACGCCACGGCCTTATGACACGGTGGAGGCGCCGATTGCGCTGCGGCTGGGCGGTGGCTGGGGCGGCTGGGGTGGCGGCGGTGGCTGTGAGGACGAGGACGAGGAGGGCGGCTGCAACGACGACATCGTGGTGACCGGCATGCGCCGCGCCGATCAGAGCGATGTTGGCGATGCCAAGCTCTACACGCTGCAGCATCGCAGCGACATTGGCGCGCGCAGCATCAAGCAGGTGCGCTTCCTGGATGACCGGGTGCTGAAGGGCGAATTTCTGCACCACGCCGTCTATCGCGGCGACTATTTGGATGATGCGAACTATAGTTACCGCCTGGTCAACGACACGGCGAGCGGGTTGGGCGAACCGCTGCCGCGCGGCCGCATCGCGCTGTTTCAGGACACGCCGCTGGGCCGCCACCCGATCGGCGAAGTGCCGGTGAAGGAAAAGGCGGTGGGCGAACGGCTGGATATCGATCTGCCCGATGCCGGCGGCGATGACGTGGATTTCGATGCGGACGAGGATGACGGGCCGGACGGATCGAACTGGAGCCGCGTGACGCTGACCGTCCGCAACGATGGCGACCGGCCGATCACCGCCGAAGTGGAATTTGCCGACACCGCCGAACACACGCTCAGCCGCTTTTCCCGCCGGCTCGAACAGCGCGATGGCCGGCCGGTGTGGCGGGTGGTAGTGCCGCCGGAGAAGGAACGCACGATCCGCTTCCGCCGCACCGAACTGCCGGAGCGGGCGGATTATTGAGCCGCGAGGTCGCGCAGTTGGCGGCGCGTGCATTCGTCGGCCGGAAACAGCGCCTCCACCTCGATCCCGGCAGTGAGGGCCTGATCGGCACCCAGAAAGCCGGCGGTGGCGGCGATGAAAGCCCAGCGGGCCCCGGCGATGCGATAGGTTTCCGCGATGACACCCAGATCGCTGGCGCGCGGCAGGCTGGTGCCATGGCGCTGCACGATGGGATAGTGGCGCACGCGCGCCAGTGTGGCAGCAGCGGCCGGCTGGCTGGCGGCCGTGCGCTGCAAGCGGCGGATTAGGGCCGGCACCAACTGGTCGGGTGCGGTCATGGCATTGGCAAGGCCATCGGGGTGCAGCACCAGGTCATGGATATTGCCCGCCACGGCCGGCGGGATCGGCGGGGCCTGGCGCAGCAGCCGATCAAACATCAGGTTGCGTGCCAGGATGATGCCGCCGGCATCCAGCACATAGGCCGGCACATCGGCCCAGGCCGCCAGCATCTCGGCCGTTATGGCGCGCAGCCGGGCCAGTGCCGGGGCGTGCCAGTCCAGCCCGGCCGGGGCGGGCGTCAGGCCGGCGGCCGCGACCAGTTCGGCCGCTTCGGCGGATGACAGGGCCAGCGCCGCGACCAGCCTTGGCAGGGCGCGCGCACCGGGCCGGGCCCGACCGGTTTCCAGGAAGCAGACATGGCGCTGAGACAGGCCGGCCGCGCCCGCCAGCGCCTGTTGCGACAAGCGCTGCTGTCGCCGCAGTCGCCGCAGCAGCAGGCCAAAGCCGGGCGCGTTCATGGCATGACCTCTAGGTAATCGATCTGATTATGTAAGACTGGCAAGCCCGGCCCGGCAATGCAAGCGGGAGACTGTGAATGCTGGAACGGTTTCAGGCCTGGGTGGCGGGTTTTGACGCCTGTGTCGCCGATGGTGACTGGCAGCGACTGGTGCCGATGTTGGCCGATGATGTCGTCTATCGGGTGACAGGCGTGCCCTTTGGCTGCGAACTGCGCGGGCGCGATGCCGTGCTGGCCGGCTTTGCCCGCTCCATCGCCAATTTCGACCGGCAGTTTGATGAACGGCAATGGTTTGGTGTGGGCTGGCGGGCGGTGGGGCATTGCCTGTCAGGCCGGGCGATGGGCGTGTATCGCCGGACGGGCGCGCCGCTGCTCAGCTTTTCGGCGCTGGAACAGCTGCACCTGCGCGATGATGGCCGCATCAGCCTGATCAGCGATGTGTATGACCTGACGGAGTTCGACAACCAGCTGGCGATGGCCTGGCTGGCCAGCCACGGCGCCGGGCTTGATCCATCCTATGGCTGATCAATCATCCAGCGCCGCATAGACCATGGTGCGCATTTCGCGGCGGACTGGCCAGGTGGAGGATGGGATCAGCTGGGTCATGAAGATGCCGATCAGGTCTTCCTCCGGGTCCACCCAGAAGAAGGTGCTGGCGGCGCCGCCCCAGAAATAATCGCGGTTGCTGCCCGGCATCAGCGTCTTGGCGGCCGACATGGTGGTGGCAAAGCCGAGACCGAAGCCGACGCCATCATAGGCGGCTTCGGAAAACAGGCTGCGGCTCATCGCCGAGATCGCGGCGTCGCCGGGCAGGTGGTTGGCGGTCATCAGATCCAGCGTCTTGCGGCTGATGATGCGGGTGCCGCCCAGCGTGCCGCCATTGGCCAGCATGCGGCAGAACTGCAGATAATCGGCCGCGGTGGACACCAGCCCGCCGCCGCCCGACACGAAGCTGGGCGGTTTCAGATAGGAGGAGGTGGCGGGATCGTCCTGCAGGGCAATCGTGCCGTCGCGGCTGGGCTGATAGCAGGCGGCGAAGCGATGTTCCTGGCCTTCGCGGACATGGAAACCGGTATCGACCATGTTCAGCGGCTGGAAGATTTCCTCGGCCAGAAATTGTTCGAACGGCCGGCCGGAGACGACCTGCACCAGCCAGCCCAGCACATCGGTGGCGACCGAATAATTCCACGCTTCGCCCGGTGAGAATTCCAGCGGCAGCTTGGCCAGCGCCTGGATCATGGATTCCAGCGTGCCGGCCTTCTCGATCTCGCCGATCTTTTCGCGGCGATAGGCTTCATCAACGTTGGTGCGCAGCTGGAAGCCATAGGTGAGGCCGGACGTGTGGCGGAACAGATCGACCACCTGCATCGGCCGGGCGCACGGCCGGGTCTGAAAGCCCAGCTTGTGGGTGCCGGCGACGAACACGCCGAGGTTTTTCCATTCCGGGATATATTTGTGCACCGGATCGTCGAGCGCGATCTTGCCCT
>CAZAWH010000055.1:0-18131 GCA_964488775.1 uncultured Sandarakinorhabdus sp.
CGCCATCGATGGCCTGCCCTATGATGATGATGCCGCGCAGGGCGTGGTGCAGGGCCGCAGTTTCCGCCACGGCACCCTGCAGCTGGCGCTGGAGGCGCCGCAGGGCTTCACCATCGTCAACAGTGCGGAGGCCGTGACCGGCAGCGGCCCCAATGGCACCAGTTTCGAACTGCGCAGCGCCGATGGCCGCGCCACGCTGGAGGCGATTGCCGCGGCGCGCTGGCAGCAGTTGGGTGCCCAGCCGCAGCCGATGCAGCCCACCCGCATCAACGGGCTTGAAGCGTTGGTGGGCCGCGCCCAGGCCCAGAGCCGCAGCGGCGTGGTGGAGGTGACCCAGACCGTTTATCGATGGACGGCGCAATTGGCCTTCACCCTGATCAGCGTGTCGCCGCAGGGGCAGGCCGGCATGGTGGCTCCGGTGGCGGCCAGCGTCCGCCGCCTCAGCCCGCAGGAAGCCGGCGCCATCCGCACCCGGCGCATCCAGGTGGTGCGGGTTGCGGCCGGTGACACGTTGGCCAGCCTGGCAGCACGCATGGCCTATGACGACAGCAAGATGGAGCGGTTCCTCACCCTCAACCAGTTGCCGCAGGGCGCGGCGCTGAAGCCCGGCGACCGGGTGAAGCTGGTGGTCTGGCGCTGATGCGCATCATCCATGTGGTGGCGGCCGCGCTGGTGGACGGCGACGGGCGGGTGTTGCTTGCACAGCGGCCGGAAGGCAAATCGCTGGCCGGCCTGTGGGAGTTTCCGGGCGGCAAGCTGGAGCCCGGCGAGTCGCCCGAAGCCGCCCTGGAACGCGAACTGGCAGAGGAATTGGGCATCGCCGCGCCGGACCTGGCGCCCTTCACCTTCGTGTCCTTTGCCTATCCCGATTTTCATCTGGTGATGCTGCTGTATTGGTGTCGGGCGTGGACCGGGCAGCCGGAAGGCCGCGACGGCCAGGCGCTGCGCTGGGAACGGCCGGCGGCGATGCCGGGCCTGCCGATGCCGCCGGCGGATGTGCCGTTGGTCGAGGCGCTGATTGCGGCGATGGCGCACAGCCGGGCCTGAAGGTTGCACCCATGTGACAGGCCGGCTATGGCCGCGCCAACAACAAGCGGGTTTGGCGGGCAACAGGGGCAAGCAACATGAAAATCCTGGCGGGCAACGGCAATCCGGATCTGGCCCAGGCGATCGCTGCCTATCTGGAAATCCCCCTGACCAAGGCGGCCGTCCGCCGCTTTGCCGATGAGGAGATTTTCGTCGAGATCGACGAGAATGTGCGCGGCGAGGATGTGTTCGTGGTGCAGCCCACCGCCGCGCCGGCCAACGACAATCTGATGGAATTGCTGATCTGCATCGATGCGCTGAAGCGCGCGTCGGCCCGGCGCATCACGGCGGTGGTGCCCTATTTCGGCTATGCCCGGCAGGATCGCAAATCCGGGTCGCGCACGCCGATCTCGGCCAAGCTGGTCGCCAATCTGATCACCACGGCCGGCGCCAACCGCGTCCTGTCGGTGGATTTGCACGCCGGCCAGATCCAGGGCTTTTTCGATATTCCCACCGACAATCTGTTTGCCGCCCCGGTGATGGCGGCCGACATCACGGCGCGCATGGGCGTGGAGGATCTGATGGTGGTGTCTCCCGATGTCGGCGGCGTGGTGCGCGCCCGCGCCCTGGCCAAGCGGCTGGGCAACGCCCCGCTGGCCATTGTGGACAAGCGGCGCGAACGGCCGGGCGAATCGGAAGTGATGAACATCATCGGCGACGTGCGCGGCCGCCGCTGCATCCTGGTGGATGATATCGTCGATTCGGCTGGCACGTTGTGCAACGCCGCCGCCGCCCTGCTGGAAGCCGGGGCGGCCAGCGCCACGGCCTATGTGTCACATGGCGTTCTGTCGGGCGGGGCCGTGGCCCGGGTGGATGGGTCGGCACTGGCCGAACTGGTGGTCACCGATTCGATCGCCGCCACTGCGGCGGTGAAGGTGGCGCAAAAGATCCGCCGCATCACCATCGCGCCACTGGTGGCCGAGGCCATGCGCCGCACCGCCGAGGAAAGCTCGGTCAGCAGCCTGTTCGATTGAGGCTCAATCCCCGGTGCTGCGGTTGATCACCGTGCCATCGGGTTTGTAGACCTTTTCCGGCGTCACATATTCGCCCTTGGGCGTGCAGATGCCGCCCGGATCCTGCTTGCGCTTGGAGGCACAGAATTCGGTGTCGGGCTTGGGCTGGGCCTGGGCAAGCGCCGGGGCCGCCGCAACGGCCAGGATCAGGGCGATGAGGGTCTTGTTCATATCGCCCCATTACACCTGAATGGCTTGCGCCGCCATGAACAAGGCCGCTAATCCAGGCGGGTGGATGCAAACCCGCCTTTTGAAGCCCGGCTGCTGCTGGATGGCGATGCGCTGGTGGCCAACTGGCGCGACTTTGCCGCCTGTGGCCGGGCCGACGCCGGGGCGGCGATCAAGGCCGATGGCTATGGCCTGGGCGCGCGCGCCGTGCTTCTGCGCCTGGCGGCCGCCGGCTGCCGGCGCTTTTATGTGGCGCACTGGCACGAGGTGCCGCCGCTGCTGCCCCTGCCCGACGGGGTCATCCTCGCGGTGCTGCACGGCATCGCGCCGGAAACCATGGCGGCGGCGCTGGCCTTGCCGGCCGAGCCGGTGCTGGCGACAGCGGCGCAGCTGGCCCTGTGGCGCCAGACCGGGCGGCCGGTGGAACTGATGGTGGACACCGGCATGAACCGGCTGGGCCTCGCCCCGGCGGAACTGGCCGATGCGGCTGCAGGGGTCGAGATTGCCGTGCTGCACAGCCATCTGGCCTGCACCGAGAACCCGGCCCATCCGTTGAACGAAGCCCAGCGCGCCTGCTTTGCCGATGTGTCGAAGCGTGTGCCGGCCGGCCTGCGGGCGCTGGCCAATTCGGCGGGGGCCGGGATGGGGCCGGCCTTTCATTTTGATCTGATCCGGCCCGGTGTCGGCCTGTTTGGCGGCGGCCTGCTGCCCGATGGCCGGCCGTCGCGTGCCGTGGCCCGCATCGCGGCCCGCATCATCCAGTTGCGGGATGTGCCGGTGGGCGGCAGCGTTGGGTATGGCGCGGCCTGGGTGGCGGCGCGGCCCAGCCGCATCGCCACGGTGGCGCTGGGCTATGCTGATGGCTATGCCCGCGGCCTGTCAAACGCCGGCTGGGCGCTGGCGGGCGGGGTGCGCTGCCCGGCGGCCGGGCGGGTTTCGATGGATCTGGCCGCCTTTGACATCACCGATGCCCCGGCCATGGTCGAAGGCGACTGGCTGGATATTCCCTTCGATCCCGAAGCCATGGCGGCCATTTCCGGCCGCACCAGTTATGAATTGCTGGTGGCGCTGGGCCAGCGGTTCGAACGGATCTGGCAATGAAGCCGTTGGTGGCCATCGGGGCATCGGTGCTGGCAGCCTTTGCCAGCCTGGGCCGCCTGGCGCGCTTTGCCATCACGGCGCTGGTGCGGTTGCTGCAGCCGCCCTGGTATCCGGTGCAATGGCTGAACCAGATGCTGGTGATCGGCTGGCTGTCGTTGCCGGTGGTCGGGCTGACGGCGATTTTCACCGGATCGGCGCTGGCGCAGCAGATCTTCATCGGGGGCAGCCGGTTCAACGCCGCTTCCACCGTGCCGGCGGTGACGGTGATTGGCGTGGTGCGCGAACTGGGGCCGGTGCTGGGCGGCCTGATGGTGGCGGGCCGGGTGGCCAGCGCCATGGCCGCCGAACTGGGCACGATGCGAGTGACCGAACAGATTGATGCGCTGGTCACGCTGCGCACCGATCCCTTCCGCTGGCTGGTGGCGCCGCGCATCATGGCGGCGGTGCTGGTCATGCCGTTTCTGGTGCTGGTGTCGAACGCACTGGGCGTGATGGGCGGTTGGTTGCTGGCCACGCAGCGGCTGGGCTTCAATTCGGCGCAGTATCTGGCCACCACCGCCCGTTATCTGGAGGCCGATGACGTGATCTCGTCGCTGGTGAAGGCGGCGGTGTTTGGGTTCTTCATCGCGCTGATGGGCTGTTATCACGGCTATCACAGCGGTGGCGGCGCGGCCGGGGTTGGCAAGGCCACCACCAATGCCGTCGTGTCCAGCTTCATCCTCATCCTGCTGGCCAATCTGGTCATCACCGTGATCGTGTTCGGATCATGATCACGCCGCGCATCGAACTGGCGGGCGTGGCCAAGCGCTTTGGCAGCCGCCAGGTGCTGGCCGGCATCGATCTGGCGGTGATGCCGGGCGAAAGCCTGGTGATCATCGGCGGATCGGGCACCGGCAAGTCCGTCACGTTGAAGATCATCCTGGGCCTGATCGCCCCGGATGCCGGATCGATCAAGGTGGATGGGCAGGAGGTGGTGGGCCTGACGGGCGCGGCACTGGATGCCCATCGTGCCCGCTTTGGCATGTTGTTCCAGGGTGGGGCGCTGTTCGATTCGCTCAGCGTGTGGCGCAATGTCAGCTTTGCCTTGGCCGGCAGCGCCGCCAGTCGCCGCGATGCCGCCATCGACAATCTGGCCCGGGTTGGCCTGGGCCCCGAGGTTGCCGATCTGAAGCCGTCGGAGCTTTCGGGTGGCATGCAGAAGCGGGTGGCGCTGGCGCGCGCCATCGCGGCACGGCCGCCGATCATCTTCTTTGATGAACCCACCACCGGGCTGGACCCGATCACGGCGGCCGTGATCAACGATCTGATCCGCGAACTGGCCACGGATCTGAAAATCACCGCGCTGACGATCACACATGATATGCACAGCGTGCGGACTGTGGCAGACAGGGTGGCGATGCTGCACGGGGGCGCGATCATCTGGCAAGGGCCGCTGGCCAGCCTTGACGGCTGTGACAATCCCTATGTGCGCCAATTCATCACCGGCAGTGCCCATGGCCCGATCCGGGTGCCGGGAACACGGTGATGGCGATGGCGGGTGGCCAGGGCAGTCCGGGTGCGGCCGAACTGGCCGGCTTGCTGGCGCGCGTGGCCGATGGCGACATGGCGGCGTTCCAGGCTTTTTATGATCGCACCAGTGCAAAACTCTTTGGGGTCATCCTGCGTATCTTGATCGAACGGCAGGAAGCCGAAGACGTGTTGCAGGAGGTTTATGTGACGGTGTGGCGCAAGGCGGCCACCTTTGATCCGGCCCGCGCCAGCCCGATCACCTGGGTGGCGACGATCGCGCGCAACCGTGCGATCGACCGGCTGCGTGCCCGCCCGGCCCGTGCCACCGCCCCGGTGGAGGCGGCCCATGATGTCGCCGATGACGGCCCGGCCCCGGATACCGGCGTGATCGCCAGCCAGGATGCCCGCCGCCTGGCCGAGGCGCTGGATCAGCTGGACCCGCGCCATGCCGCTGCCATCCGGGCCTGTTATTTCGAAGGCGTCACCTATGAGGAGCTGGCCAGCCGGGAACAGGTGCCGGTGGGCACGTTGAAAAGCTGGGTGCGGCGCGGCCTTATCCGCATGCGCGGGCAGCTGGAAGGGTCTGAAGCATGAGCGGCCCTGCCGACGAGAATGGCCTGTCGGGCCTGACCGCCGACGAGGCGCTGGCCATGGACTATGCGCTGGGCGCGCTGGGCCGGGCCGAACGCAAGGCGGCCGAGGTGCGGCTGGTGAGCGACCCGGCCTTCCGCACGCTGGTGGAATCCTGGCAACAGCGGCTGGCCCCCCTGGATGAGGCGGTGGCCCCGGTAGTGCCACCCGCAGCGGTGTGGGCGGCGATTGCGGCCGAGGTGAACCCGGCCCCGGCTCGGGCCACGGCGGCGCAACCCGCCGCCCGTGCCGGTGGCTGGTGGAACAGCCTGTCGCTGTGGCGGGCCATTGGCCTGGGCGGTCCGGTGCTGGCCGCGGTGGTGGTGGCGCTGTTGGCCCTGCCCGGTGCGGTTCCCGATGCCGCGCCGGCCACGGTGGCGGATGGACCCTCGCTGCGCGCCACGTTGGCGGGCAGCGATGGCAAGCCGTTGCTGGCGGCCGCCTTTGATCCGGCCAGCGGGCAGGTGCGCTTTGCGCCGGTGGCGGACAATGCGGCCGGGGCTGGCAAGGTGCCCGAATTGTGGGTGATCGAAGGCAGCAACCCGCCGCGTTCGCTGGGCGTGATCGACATTTCGGCCGGCAGCGCCCACCGCATCCCGCGGGATCGGCTGGCGGGCCTGAAGGAAGGCGCCGTGCTGGCGATTTCGATCGAACCGGTTGGCGGTTCGCCCACCGGCGCCCCCACCGGGCCGGTGATCGCCACCGGCGCGTTGACCGCCGCCTGACGCGCTGACGCCCCATTTCGTCGCAGCGGCGCTGGCGTTCATCCACGCGCCACCTGAACCGCGTATCTGGACCACACCCGCCTATCCCGGCGGGTCGAGATTGAAATGGAGCATAGTGATGCGTTCGATGACAGCCCTGCGCGCTGCGCTGTTTGCCATGGCGGCAGCTGGCCTCGCCCCCGGCGTGGCGGCCCAACCGATCGTGGGCGGTGCCCCCATGCTGCCCACCCGTGACATCATCGACAATGCGGTGAACAGCGCCGACCACACCACACTGGTCGCCGCGGTGAAGGCCGCTGGCCTGGTTGACACGCTGAAGGGCAAGGGCCCCTTCACCGTGTTTGCCCCCACCAATGCCGCCTTTGGCAAGCTGCCGGCCGGCACGGTGGAAACCCTGCTGAAGCCGGAAAACAAGGCCACCCTGACGGCGGTTCTGACCTATCATGTCGTGCCGGGCCGCATGACGGCGGCTGACATCGTGGCCGCCATCAACGCGGGCGGCGGCAAGGCCGTGCTCACCACCGTGCAGGGCGGCACGCTGACCGCGTCGATGATGGGCAACATGATCATGCTGCGCGATGCCAAGGGCGGCATGAGCCATGTTCGCCAGGGCGACGTGATCCAGTCCAACGGCGTCATCCACGTGGTGGATGCGGTTGTGCTGCCCTGATCCTGCCGGTTGCGTTGCGTGACCAAAGGGGGCTGGCGGCGATGGCCGCCAGCCCCCTTTTTCAGGCCTGCAGGCCAAGGGCGCGGCGGCGGCGCAGGCTGGCCCCCACCAGGCCAAAGCCGGCGATGAGCAGCGCCCAGCTGGCGGGTTCCGGCACGGCAAGGCCGGTGGTCGCCGCGATGAAATCGCGGTGGATGTAAAGCGGGACAACCCCGGCCAGTTCGCCGAAGCTGCTGTTCAGGCGGGAATCGACATCGCCGATGGCAGGGCCAAAGCTGATGCCATAGGAGGCGATGCCGGCCAGGCGGCCGTTGACGAAGCTGGGCCCACCGGAATCGCCCCCGGCCGTGCTGGCTTCGCGCAGGCCGACGGCGGGATCGCACCAGCGACTGCTGAACGAACCGGTGAAGCCGCTGGTGAGCAGGCAGCTGGTGTTGTTGGCGCCGTTCGGGCCATCGAAATCCGACACCCAGCTGTGGGCGATTTCGGCGGTGCCGAAATAGTTGGTGCTGCCCGGCCGGCGCGGGTTGGGGCGATCCCAGAAGCCGTCGAACACGTTGTCGCCGAACCGGAAATCCCATGCATTCTCTCCGGTGCGCAGCCGCCCGGTGCCAAAGACGGCGCCAATATTGCCGCCGGTGGAACGCCCGCCATAGCCCGCCAACTCGAACCCGACGCCGGCCAGATTGCCCAGGGGCGCGATGCGATAGCTTTGCACCCAGTTCGGCGCCGCTTCGGTGAGGCGGATGATGGCGATGTCATTCTGGTCGACGACCTGGCCGGTGTAGTCGGGATGGACGAAATAGGCTGCCGCCGAGAGGGTGGCATGCGTGCTGCTGCTGCCGGAGAGGCCTGACACCAGCGTGTCGGGATCGCTGCCGCCGTAAAAGCGCACCGTGGTGGCCAGCGGATTGGGGGTGCCGGCCCCGTCGCTGACGCAATGGGCGGCGGTGAGCACATGGATGCGATCCTGCATCAGCGCGCCCGAACAGACAAAGCCGCCACCGGCAAAGCGCATCGACAACTGGGCCACCCCGCTGTGGCGCGGCATGGCCGGGTTGTAGATCGGGTTGCCCGGTGGGCTAGCGGTAGCGGTGCCGGTGGAACCGGTGCCGACGATCAGCTTGCGGGCATTGACCGTCAGGCCGTTGGCGGTGACGGTCAGCGTGGTGGGCGCCCTGAGCGGCGCGGTGCCGATCGGCACGCCGGACGATCCGGTTTCGGTGATCAGGTCGGGCGTGGCAGCGGCGGGCGCGGCCAGCGCCAGGGCAGTGGCGGCAGCCAGACGGGAACAGGTCATCAATACCCCCAGAGGTTGCGACTGAGGCTCAAATCCGCCTCGAGACGCCCCCGACCGGGAGTGGTGGCTAATGATGTGCTATTTCGACGTCGAGTCGAATATTGTTATTTGCCAAATATGTCGCAATCAGGCTTTTTCGGAAATATTTTCTTCATGCTCTGACTGTTGCAGCGCCCACATCTGGGCGTAATGTCCATTTTGGACCAATAAATCTTCATGTTGGCCGCGTTCTACTATGCGGCCTGATTCGAGCACGATGATTTCATCGGCATCGGTGATGGTGGACAGGCGGTGGGCGATCACGATGGTGGTGCGGCCGGCCGAAACGCCACCCAACGCGTCCTGAATGCTGGCTTCGGTGGCAGAATCGAGCGCACTGGTGGCCTCATCCAGGATCAGGATGGCCGGATTCTTGAGGATGGTGCGCGCAATCGCCACCCGCTGCTTTTCCCCGCCTGAAAGTTTCAGGCCGCGTTCGCCCACCTGCGTGTCATAGCCGTCGGGCAGGCCCAGGATGAAATCATGGATGGCCGCGCCGCGCGCCGCCGCGATGATCTCCGCCTCGCTGGCGTCGGGCCGGCCATAGGCGATGTTGTAGCGGATGCTGTCGTTGAACAGCACGGTGTCTTGCGGGACGATACCGATGGCGCGGCGCAGACTGTCTTGCGTGACCCGGGCGATATCCTGGCCGTCGATGGTCACGCGGCCGCCCTGGATGTCATAGAAGCGGTAGAGGATGCGGCTGAGGGTGGATTTGCCCGCGCCGGAATGGCCGACCACGGCCAGCTTGGCCCCCGGCGGCACGTTGAACGACACGTCGTGCAGGATCTGCCGGCGCGGGTCATAGCCGAAATCCACCGCATCAAAGCGGATGGCGGCGCCCGCAAGCGCCAGCGGCGTCGCATCGGGCGCATCGGCGATTTCGGTTTCGGTGTCGATCAGGCGGAACATCGCCTCCATGTCGATCAGGCCCTGGCGGATCTCGCGATAGACCATGCCCAGCATGTCGAGCGGGCGGAACAACTGCATCAGGAGGCCGTTGACGAAGGCGATGTCCCCGATGGTGAACCGGCCCTGGTTCCAGCCCCACACCACATAGGCCAGCGCACCGGCCATCAGCAGGTTGGTGATCAGGCTTTGCCCGATGTTCAGCCAGGCCAGGCTGACTTCGGACTTGGTGGCGGCATCGGTGTAGCGCTTGATGGCGCGGCCATAATTTTCGTTCTCATGCGCTTCGGCGTTGAAATATTTGACCGTTTCATAATTCAGCAGACTGTCCACCGCGCGGGCGGTCGCCTTCTGGTCGCTTTCCACCATCTGGCGGCGCAGGCCGGCCCGCCAATCGGTGATGCGCTGGGTGTAGATGATGTAGGCCACCACCATCACCAGGGTCGCCGCCACCAGTTCCCAGCCAAAGCCGCGGCCGAACAGGATGCACACCGCCGTCAACTCGATCACGGTGGGGAAGATGTTGAACAGCAGGAAATAGAGCATGGTGTCGATGCTCTTGGTGCCGCGTTCGATCAGGCGGGTGAGCGCCCCGGTGCGCCGTTCCAGATGGAAACGCAGGGACAGGCGGTGGATATGGGTGAAGACATCCAGGCTCAGCCGCCGGGCGGCTTCCTGCCCGACCCGTTCGAACACGGCGTTGCGCAGATTGTCGAACAACACCCCGCCAAAGCGCGCCAGCGCGTAGGAGGCGACCAGCGCCATGGCGATGCCGACGCCATCGGGCACTTGGGCCGCCATCCGGTCCAGCGCCAGTTTCAGGGCATAGGGCATGGCCAGTGACGTCGCCTTGGCCAGCAGCACCAGGGCGATGGCGGCCACCACCCGCAGCTTGAGATCAGACCGGTCGGCCGGCCACAAATAGGGCAGGAACCGCTTCAGGGTCGCGAAATCGGCATCATTGGGGCCGGGTGGGGGCGCGGGGGTGGCCAGGGATTGCATCGCCGCCGCATATGGGCCGATGCGCCGGCCAGCACAATGGCGTGCTTTGCCCCAGACTGGTCGGACACTTGCCGGAGACTTGCCGGGTTTGGCGCAAACGCCCATGGTGCCGCCATGCCCAGACCGCCCCGCCGCCCCGTTCCCGGTTTGCCCGACCGCCAGGCCATCCTGGATTTCATTGCCACCCAGAAAAGCAGCGTGGGCAAGCGGGAGATCGCCAAGGCCTTCGGCCTGCACGCGCAGGACAAGATCGCGCTGAAATCCCTGTTGAAGGAGATGATGGAGGCCGGCGAGCTGGAGGCCGGGCCCAGCCGCACCCTGCACAAGGGCGGCGGCCTGCCCAAGGTGACGGTGCTGCGCATCGTCGATGTGGCCGATGGCGTGGCCATTGCCGTGCCCGATCGCTGGGATCATGCCACGCCGCCGCCGCGCCTGCGCGTGATCGAAAGCCGGAAGCGCGCCGCCTTTGCCCTGGGCGACCGCGTGCTGGCCCGCATCGAGGAACAGGGTGGCGGCATGCTGGCCTTCCCGATGAAGGCGCTGGCCAAATCGGCGGAGTTCGTGCTCGGCATCCTGCGCCGAGAGGCGTTGGGCTGGCGGCTGGTGCCGGTGGACAAGAAGGCGCGGACCGATCTGGCGATCAGTGATCCTGGCGACGGCCAGCCCGGCGATCTGGTGCTGGCCGAACCCTCCGGTCGGCCGCCGCGTGTCAGTGGCCGGGTGGTCGAGGTGCTGGGCGATCCGTTCCAGCCGCGGGCCTTTTCCCTGATCGCCATCCACGCCAAGGGCATTCCCCACCGCTTTGACGACAGCGTGCTGGAGGAGGCCGAGCGCATGGCCCGCCAGCCGCTGGGGGAGCGCGAGGATTTGCGCGCATTGCCCTTCCTCACCATCGATCCGGCCGATGCGCGCGATCATGACGACGCGGTGTGGGCCGCGCCAGACCCTGACAATGACGGCCATTTCCGCGCCATCGTCGCCATTGCCGATGTGTCCTTCTATGTCCGCCCCGGATCAGCACTGGACCGGTCGGCGCGCAGCCGCGGCAACAGCGTCTATTTCCCCGATCGCGTGGTGCCGATGCTGCCCGAAGTGCTGTCGGCCGATGCCTGTTCGCTGGTGGAGGGGCAGGACCGGGCGGTGATGGCCTGCCATCTGCACATCGCGCCCGATGGCAAGCTGCTCAATTGGCGCTTCACCCGCGCGGTCATCCGCTGTGTCGCCAACATCGCCTATGAACAGGCGCAGGCGACGATGGATGCCGGCGAGGGCGACTATCTGCCCGTGCTGCAACCCTTGTGGGCCTGTTGGGCGGCGTTGAAGACCGCCCGCGATGCGCGCGAACCGCTGGCGCTGGAGCTGCCGGAAAAGCGCGTCGTGCTGGATGAGGCCGGGCGCATCGCCGGCATCAGCGTGCGCGAACATCTGCCCGCCCACCAGCTGATCGAGGATTACATGATCGCCGCCAACGTGGCGGCCGCCAAGGCGCTGGAAAAGAAGAAGGGCGCCTGCATCTTCCGCTGCCACGAGGCGCCGAGCCGGGAGAAGCTGATCACGCTGCGGGATTATCTCGAAACCCTTGGCCAGAATATCGCGCTCGGCCAGGTTGTCCGCCCGGCCGTCTTCAACCGCATCCTGGCCCGCGCCAAGGATGGCGAGAATTACCAGCAGGTGTCCGAACAGGTGCTGCGCACCCAGACCCAGGCCTATTACACCCCCGACAATGTGGGCCATTTCGGGCTGAGCCTGGGCAGTTACGCCCATTTCACCTCGCCCATCCGCCGCTATGCCGATCTGGTTGTCCACCGCAGCCTGGCCGCGGCCTATCGGCTGGGCGATGGCGGGCTGCACAAGGAAGAGGAAAAGGGCCTCGCCAAGACCGCCGATCATATCAGCATGACCGAACGCCGCGCCATGGAGGCCGAACGCGACACGATCGACCGCTATGTCGCGGCCTATCTTTCGACCATGGTGGGCGAGGTGGTGAAGACCCGCATCACCGGGGTGGCCAAGTTTGGTTTCTTTGCCACGGTCGACGGGCTGGGCGGCGATGGCCTGGTGCCCGTGTCCACGCTGGGGGCGGAACGCTTCGTGTTTGACGAGGATGCACGGGTGCTGGAGGGCGTTGCCACCGGCACCCGTTATGAGGTCGGCCAGCGGCTGGAGCTGCGGCTGGCCGAAGCCAATCCGATCACCGGCGCCCTGCGCTATGAACTGCCGGAAGGCGGCAGCCCGCCGGCCCAGCGCCGCGATCGCACGCGGCCGGGTGGTGGGCCACGCGGGTTCCAGCCGCGACCGGGCAAGTCGCGCGTGCCGCCGGGGGTGCGGCGGGGGCGCAGATGAGCGACCGCATTACTGCCAATCTGCCGAGCCGCGATTTTGATGCCACCATCGCCTTTTATGGCCGGCTCGGCTTTGTGCCGGCCTATCGCGATGCCCACTGGCTGATCCTGGAGCGCGGGCCGCTGGAGCTGGAATTCTTCCCCTATCCCGATCTTGATCCGGCCAGCAGCAGCTTTTCCGCCTGCATCCGGGTGGATGATCTGGCCGAGCTTTTTGACAATTTCAGCGTGGCCGGCCTGCCCGGCCATGGCATCCCGCGGCTGGAACCCATTCGCCCCATCGCCGATGACCTGTTCATGTTTGCGCTGGTTGATCCCGATGGCAGCTTGCTGCGCGGGCTGGGCGAAATGACCGCATGACTTGAGGGCAGGGCACGGCCATGCCATCACGGCATCGCTGTTTTGAGGGGAGTATCAGGTGAACAAGCTGTTGATCGCCGGCCTGCTGCTGGCTGTTGCCCATCCGGCTTTGGCCCAGGCGGCCAAGAGCCCGAAGGACGCCATGATCGCCGACGCCGATGCCGCCACGGCGCGGGCACCAGTGGAGGAGCAGGCGGCTGTTTCCAAGGGCAGCGTGACGGTGAAGGGCAAGGCCATCGGCTACACCGCCACCGCCGGCACGCTGACCATCCGGGATGACAATGGCCGCCCCACCGGCAGCATCTTCTACACCGCCTATACCGCCGAAGGTGCCAACCGGCCCGTGACCTTCTTCTACAACGGTGGGCCAGGTTCAGCGACGGTGTGGCTGCACATGGGCAGTTTCGGCCCGGTGCGGGTGAAGACCGACAAGCCGGTCTATGTGACGCCCGACCAATATGCCGTGACGCCCAACCCGTGGACGCTGCTCGACAAGACCGACATCGTGTTCATCGATGCGCCGGGTGCCGGCTGGTCGCGGCCGCTTGGCGACAAGCAGGCCAAGGATTTCAACGGGGTTGATCAGGATGGCGACGCCTTTGCCCGCGCCATCACCCGCTATGTCGCGAAGAACAACCGCTGGAAATCGCCGAAATTCCTGTTCGGCGAAAGCTATGGCACGCTGCGGTCCGGCGTGGTGGCCCGCATGCTGGAAGAACGGGGCGTGTCGCTGCATGGCGTCGCGCTGCTGTCCACCATCATGAACTATGGCGTGCGCCAGGCCGGGTATGACCAGAATTATCTAACGCTGTTCCCCGGCTATGCCGCCACCGCCTGGTATCATGGCACGTTGCCCGGGCAGAAGCCGGCCGATCTGGATGGCTTCGTCAACGAGGTGCGCGCCTGGGTCAGCGGGCCCTATGCTGCGGCCCTCGCCAAGGGCAGCGCGATTTCGGCCGCCGAAATGGACGCTGTGGCAAGGCAGATGCACGCCTACACCGGCCTGCCGGTTGATTTCCTCAAGCGGGCGCAGCTGCGGGTGGAATTGCCCCACTTCATGACCGAACTGCTGCGCCCGCGCGGGCTGTCGGTTGGCCGGCTGGACGCGCGCTACACGCTGCCGCCCACGGATCTGAATGCCGCCAGCCCGGATGAGGACCCGGCCTCCACCGCCATCACCGGCGCCTATGTCGCCGCCTTCCATGATTATGCGGTGAAGACGCTGGGGGTGAAGACCGACCTGCCCTACAAGCTGTCGGCGCGCGAGCCGGGCTGGAACTGGGACTGGTCGCACCGGCCGCCGCGCGGCGGCGTGCAGACGACGCCCAACACCGCGGTCGACCTGGCCTACACGATGCGGGCCAACCCCAAGCTGAAGGTCCTGTTCCTCAACGGTTATTATGACATGGCGACGCCGTTTTACGGCGCGGAGTTTGACGCCGCCCACATGCTGCTGCCGGCCGAGCTGAACCGGAACATCAAGTTCACCTATTACCAGTCGGGCCACATGATCTATCTGGCCGAAAGCGAGCTGGCCAAGATGAAGGACGATGTGGCGGCCTGGTATGACGAGGCGTTGAAATAGCCGGGTATCGGACCAGGGCTGATGCTGGTGGAACCTTGCTGCTGGTTGTCACGCTGATGCAGGGGCTTCGCGTCGATTGTTGCGCATTGTCTGATGCGTCTCGATCGGCCGGAACACCGCGGCTGTCACGGCAATTGCAACGGCGGTCAGCGCCAGCCCGGCCGCCAGGTCAATCGCGTAGTGCCACCGCGTCGCCATGGCTTCGAACATGATGAAGGTGAACAGCGGCAGGTAGAGCATGCCCAACCAGCGAGCGTGCTGCCACGCATAGTGGACGAATACGGCCGATGAGGCGACATGCAGCGACGGCATTGCAGCCACGGCAGCGAACATGAACTGACTGCCCTGGCTCGAAATCCAGGGACGTCCGCCAGCCAAAAGCGCCCGATAACCGCCATACATATGTTCCTGTCGCGCGGTCTCGAGGGCATTGACGCCAGGTTCATAGATGAAGGGCCCGACGGCTGGCATCGCAAGATAGCTGAGCCCGCCCAAGACATGCACGAGCATGGCAGAGAACAGCACCTTGCGAAACACCATGAAGCACTGCATCGAATGTACAATGATGCTGCCTGCAAACATCGCAAGGAATGCGAACAGATAAAGATGATCAACTGATTGAAATAATTTCTCGATCTCTCGATGAATAAAGAAAGAAGTTTCGATTAATGGCCGAAACATCTGGTCTGATTTCCAATAAAAACTGTCCCAAAGATTGGGATTTATCAAACTAGACCACAATTTTATATTGAAATGAGTGGTTAATATTATGGCATATGCGGCGGCGGCGGTGACATAGTAGGCCAACCGCATTGTTTGCTTCTTCCAGATCAGATAGAAGCCGAGCAGAGATATGAGTGAAAGCGGCACGGAATAACTCATGCCCGTAAAATCCAGCGCCTTGCTCGAGGGAAAGGAGAAATCAAAACCGAATGCAAATGAGATAAGAATGCCTACAGTCAAAAATGTAGTTGCCAAAGTAATTTCTGCCAACGGAATTATCGAAAAGACCTCATGCCGAGGCAATTTTTTGGAAAAATTCCAAGCCTTTAGTTTTTCTGCTGGTTGCGCGCTCATAGAATAATGTGCTTCCGTCAAATTTGCGCAGAAACACATCTGAATCCTGCGGACCTGCACTCAGTTCTGCCGATGAAACTCCATGACGGAAAAATGACACTGTGCCAAAGGAAATTCGCCGGCCGGTGTGCTGCCATTCCCGACAGCTGATGTCACGCCACGGCAATCGCCACCGCATCCCCTGGCGCCATCGCATCGAGCCAGCGGGCCAGCACGTCGCGGTCCATCGCGATGCAGCCTTCAGTCGCGCGGCCATCGGGCTGGCGGACGTGCCAGAAGATGGCGCTGCCCAGGCCCGGCACCGGCGGTGCATCATTGTGGGCCAGCACCAGGATGAGGTCGTAGGCGTGATCGTCGCGCCACAGGGCTTCGTGGCTGAAGAGGTGGGGGATGGTGATGGGGCGGTTGTAGGCCGGGTCGTCGGCGCCGTCGGACCAGCCATCCCACGGGCGCAGCCAGCGCCAGGGCAGCGCCGTTTTCGGGGCCGGCAGGCGATCGGGGCGGAGCAGGGCGGCGCGGATCGGCCAGAGGCCGAGCGGGGTCTTGCCGTCGCCTTCGCGCTTCTGGTCGGCGGGGCAGTATCCGCCCTTGCCGAAGCTGGCGGGGTGGGTTTCGCCAAGGGCGCTGACCGTGCCGGCAGCGGGGTCGGCGTGGAAGAGGGTCACAGCATATGGCCCTGCCGGTCGCGCTTGGTGGCGAGATAGGCGGCGTTGTGGGGGTTGGGCGGCATGTCGTGAGCGACACGGGCAACGCGGAAGCCGTGGGCGGCGAGGCCATCGACCTTGAGGGGATTGTTGGTCATCAGGGCGACGCTGCCGACGCCCAGCGCGCGCAGCATGGCGGCGGCCAGGCTGAAATCCCGCTCGTCGGGTTCGAAGCCGAGGCGGGTGTTGGCGTCCACCGTGTCCCAGCCCTGATCCTGCAGCGCATAGGCGCGCAGCTTGTTCAACAGGCCGATGCCGCGGCCTTCCTGTTGCAGATAGAGCAGGATGCCGCCGCCGGGATTGCGGGCGATGGCGGCGATGGCGGCGTGCAATTGCGGGCCGCAGTCGCATTTCAGGCTGCCCAGCACGTCGCCGGTGAGGCAGCTGCTGTGAATGCGGGCCAGCACCGGCTGTGCCACGTCGGGATCACCGATCATCAAGGCGAGATGTTCCGGCCCGCCATCGGACGGGCGGAAGGCGACGACCTGGCAGTCTTCGGCGCTGACCAGCGGCAGCCGGGCGCGGCTGGAAACATGGACGCAGGCCTGCGCCGGCGGCAGTGCCAGCGCGGCTTCGGCCGGGCAGGCGATGGCGGCGGCCGCATCGGCGAGCGGGACGGCATAGACCGCCGGGATCAGCCCGGCATGCTTGGCCAGTTGAATGGCGGCGCGGGCAGACGTCGCAGCGCCGGCCAGCGACCGGGTGCGGAACGGGCCCTTGAACGGGGTGGCGAGATCGAGGACCGGATCGGCGACGGCGCGGCTGCCGGGCAGATCAAGCCAGTCCGGCCGGTCCACCCACACCGGTTCGGGATCGGGGGCGGCGGCGGCGATCTGGTTGGCCAGGTTGAGCACCGCGGCCCTGCGGGCGGTGATGATCAGGCCGGCGCGCGTGCCGGTCTCCAGCGCCGCCAGGGCATCGGCATCGGCCAGTTCGGCCGACAGCACCGCCAGGCCGCCCACCCCAATGATCCGGCCGCGGCGCAGCGCATCGCTTGCCGCCTCGGCCAGGAAATCGGGTGCGATGCTCACAGGTTCAGCGTCACGATCTGGGGAATATGGTCGGATGGCCTGCCCCAGTCGCGCGCGTCCTTGATGGCTTCGAACGCGGTGGCGGTGCCGGCAACGGCGGGCGAACACCAGATATGGTCGAGGCGCCGGCCCCGGTCCGACGCGCGCCAGTCATTGTTGCGATAGCTCCACCAGGTGAAGAATTTTTCCGGCGCCGGGTTGAAGTGGCGGCCAAGATCGACCCAGCCATGGCTGGCCTGCAGGCGGCCCAGCAGATCAACCTCGACCGGCGTGTGGGAGACGACATCGAGCAGGGCCTTGTGGTTCCACACATCGCATTCCAGCGGGGCGATGTTGAAATCGCCCACGATGACCGCCGGTTCCTTCAGCGCTTCCGACCAGCGGGTCATGCGTTCGACAAAGTCCAGTTTCTGGCCGAATTTCGGGTTCACCGCGCGGTCGGGCACGTCGCCGCCGGCGGGCACATAGACATTTTCCAGAAGGACGCCGCCGGGCAGGCGCACGCCGATGTGGCGGGCCTCGCCATTGTCTTGCCAGTCATAGCGCCAGGCGCCATCGATGGGCACGCGCGCGATGGTGGCGACGCCATGGTGCATGCGCTGGCCGTTCAGCACGCGGTGGGTATAGCCCAGCCGGTCGAACAGGGCGTGCGGGAAGATGTCGTTGGCGACCTTGGTTTCCTGCAGGCACAGCACATCGGGCTGATGCTCGGTCAGGAATTGTTCCACGATGTCGGCGCGGGCGCGGACGCTGTTGATGTTCCAGGTGGCGATGCGGATGGCCATGATGACGGGGTTTAGGCGAAGCCGCCGGCTTCGTCACCTGTCCAGAACGATTGACCCCCGGCACCGGGGGCGGGTGCCGGGGGTCTTTTCTGCGC